>JANNGX010000227.1:0-20477 GCA_031404115.1 Gemmatimonadales bacterium
GGATCTACCGCTCGGATGACCGCGGACATTCCTGGGAGATGGTTGCGGAAGCGGAGAAGCCAATGCATGACATTGCCTTTCGTGGCAAGCGCGGCGTGGCCGTTGGGGAGGGTCTTGCCTTCTTTACCGAGGATGGTGGCGATACCTGGCGGCGTGTAGTGATGCCAGGGACGCGGTATGCCGTCGATTTCATCAGCGAGAACTCCGTCCTCGCGGTCGGCAGAGATCCCTCTGTCGTAATTAGCGGGAATGGCGGCAAGACGTGGCGAGCCGCGCCCGGCCCGGTCATCGAATCAGGCTCCCTGGTTGCCGTTGAGGCGGTCGATTTCGGCTGGGTGTTCATGGCCAGCACTCACGCCCTGCACCACTACATCGATCCCAGTCACACCGAGCCGATCGCGAGCGGCCGCTTGACGATACCAGTCGACTTTCAGCTCCCGGGCGGACCCGCGCGTCCACGCGGCGTGTACGACGTCGCTCTCGTGCATCGCGGCGACCAGCACATGCTAAGGATGGATGGAGCGGAAGGGCGCAGTACCTGCTGCCGAACCGGTCCCAGCGGACTCAGCGACGGACGCGCCGCAGGAGGGGGCAGCCGATTTGGAAGCGGCTGTTACACGGCAGAAAACCCAGCAGCCGCCCGCCTGCGAGCAGCCCTGTGGAGTATTTCTTCCCACTGATGTCACCTACGAAGTACAAGACATTGCGGGAGGCACAGACGCGAAGTCGTTCTTCCGGGCTTCGCTCGAGCCGACACCGAGCGGCTTCGCAGTCGTCGTGCGACTTTCAGCTAAACCGTCTCGCAACATCGCGCTCGCGCTGGCGGCGGCCGGGGTGCCGGAAAGCTCGGAAGTGGAGGCGCGTCAGGCCGCGAAAACGGTGACGGGCAAAGTCGAGGGACTGGTGGGCCGGATCAACCCGCAGGCGGCGCAGCAACGCCTCCGTGCGGCGAAGGCCGCTCCACCCGCCGTCTATAAAATCACGGTACGCCACACATTTGACGTGTTCGGTGAAAAAAAGAAGTGACACTGTGATCTTCGCGGCGGTCCCGTTGCATCGCCGTGAGCGCGATTCCCGTGGCGTCTCCAACGTTGACCGGATAGGTCACGGTTCCTGGTCGGCCGGGAGATTGCGCGACACGAAAACCTCATCTAGGTGGAGTCGCAATGATGCCGATCGACCGGCGGGAAGCGCTGACAAGGATAGCGGGCGTCACCGGAGCATTGCTCACTCCGGTGCTCCCGGGGGTCCGGCCGATTGGACGTCCCCGGTCGAGCGACCCGACCGGCCGACGCGCCGGCCGCCTCAAGCAATCGGTATCCTACTGGCCCTATGGCAAGATTCCGCTGCCGGCATTCGCGACCGCGGCGAAGGGGATGGGCCTGGTGGCAGTGGACCTGCTCCAGCCCGAGGAATGGCCGGTGGTGCGGGATGTGGGGCTCATCTGCTCCATGGGGTATCCCTCGAAGCGGCGGGACTTTCTGACCAGCGGATTCAACGACCCATCCAAGCACGACATGCTGGTGGAGGAACTGGAGCGCACCATTCCCCTCGCGGCGGCCGCAGGGGTGCCCAACGTGATCGCGATGTTCGGCAACCGGAAAGGGCGGAGCAACGAGGAAGGTGCGGCCACCTGCATCACCGGGCTCAAGCGGGTGGTGGCGGCGGCGGAACAGCACGGGGTGACGGTGTGCGTGGAGCTGCTGAACAGCACCGTCGACCACAAGGACTACCTGGGCGACCACACGGCCTTCGGGGTCGCGGTGATGGAGGGGGTGGGGTCGGCGCGGGTCAAGCTGCTCTACGACATTTACCACATGCAGATCATGGAGGGCGACATCATCCGGACCATCCGGAATCACATCGCCCATATCGGACATTTCCACACCGGCGGCGTGCCGGGCCGCCACGAACTGGACGACACCCAGGAGCTCAACTGGCGGACCGTCTGTCGCGCCATCGTGGACACCGGGTTCGCGGGGTATGTCGCGCATGAGTTCGTCCCGAGCCGGGATCCGTTGACGTCGTTGCGCGAGGCGGTCCTTTTGTGTGACGTCTAGCCGGTCTCCTTCCGCTCCGCCCCCACCCGCCCGTGCAAACCCAGGCGGCGCCAAGCGTCATCAGGCCCTGGGGGGGGCAAATGGACCCGACCCACCACGATGAGCCCGGCCGGCCCCGTGTCCTGGCGAAGGCACAGACACTCGATACGATGCATCCCCACAGCGGAGCGCGGTCATGAAGAGGGCACTAGTCTGCGGGGCCGGTGGCTTCATCGGAAGCCATCTGGTCAAGCGACTCAAGGCGGAGGGCTACTGGGTGCGCGGGGCCGACCAGAAGTGGCCGGAGTTCTCCCCCACGAGCGCGGACGACTTTCTCCAGGTCGACCTGCGCGAACGGGACGCCTGCCGGGCCGCGCTGACGCTTCCGTCAGGCACCTTCGATGAAGTGTACCAGCTCGCCGCGGACATGGGGGGGATGGGGTTCATCCACTCCGCCGAGTGCGAGATCATGCGCAACAGCGCGTTGATCAATATCAATATGATCGACGCGGCGGCTCGAACCGGCATTGGACGATACTTTTTCGCGTCCTCGGTCTGCATTTATCGCGACATGGAGCCCGGCGAGCCCGAACTCACGGAGGAGCAGGCCTTCCCGGCACTGCCGGACAACGAATATGGGTGGGAGAAGTTGTATGCCGAGCGCACGGCGCTCGCGTATGGGCGGCGGTTTGGCATGCCGGTGCGGATCGCCCGCTTCCAGAATTGCTACGGCCCCGAGGGAACCTGGACCGGCGGACGGGAGAAGGCTCCCGCGGCAATCTGCAGGAAAGTGGGTGAGGCGGAAGATGGTGGTACGGTTGAAGTCTGGGGAGACGGTCGTGCGATCCGCTCCTATACGTATGTCGACGACATGGTCGACGGAATCTGCCGGCTCACGTGCTCCGACATCGCCATGCCGACCAATATCGGATGCCCCGAATACGTCTCGGTCGATGAACTCGTCCAGACCGTTGCCGACGTCGCCGGCAAGCGCATCCACATCCGCCACGTCGATGGTCCGGTGGGCGTTCGTTCGCGCAATTTCAGCAACGAGCGGATCTACTCGACCGGATGGCGCGCCGGTGTTTCCCTGCGCGACGGAATGGCCCGCATGTATCCGTGGGTGGAGGCGCAGGTCCGCGCGCACCAGGCCGGCTGAAGCGGGATCTGTTAACTGCCCAGTTTGCTTCTCGCGGCATGCCAGAGATAGAGGCCGTAATAGTAGCCTCCCTTCAACCACTGCCGGTCGGAGAATAACCCAACGGCTTTCTTGTGAAACTCGTAGCGGCAGACCGTGAAAAGCCGATTCAGCATTCCTACTGAAAAATAGCTCGCCACCAGTCGGTACTTGTTTTCGTGAAAATGCCTATCCTCAGTTATCGAGCTGAATCCCGTGCCACTGTAGTTGCATATCGTGATGCCGGCATGGCGAACCTGCTCTGTCCGGGAAAAACATCGGAGGTTGAAATCCCAATCGGCACAAACCCTGTAGTCCAGGTTGAACTGGCCCACGGTGTCGCACAGCGATTTTCTATAGAAGATTGCCTGATGGCAGATTGTTTTCTCCAGTATTCTGGTTATTTCAAACGGGCCACCGATGATTCTTTTCTGACGTTCATTCAACACGTTGCCATAAAACAGGTCGGTATCGACAGTCAGGTGTCGTACGACGTTTGCGAGTGTACTGGAGTGGTGTAACCTGTCATCTGCCCCAAGAAAGTACAGCCATTCGCCTGTGGCGCGGTTCAGGCCCTTGTTCATCGCGTCGTAGATGCCGCCATCCGCCTCAGAACATATCGTCATGGACTTGAATCGGCCCGCACAGTCGTTGGCGATATCAAGCGTATCGTCCGAAGAAAGTGCATCGAGGACGAGAACTTCAATGTCCTGATACGTTTGTCCGGAAATACTGCGCAGGCAGTCTCCGAGGGTTGGTCCGGCGTTATAGGTGGGAATGACAATGGATATCTTTGGTCGTGATGCGGGCGTTTCGGGGCTTGGTTCTTGAAGCATGGTCGCAGATGGAGAGGGATTTCAGAGGAAGGTGATGAAGGGCAGGGCTACAGCAGACCCGCCGGCATCCCTGCCCGCGTCGTCACGAATTGGGCCCGCCCCTGCTGCGCGGGGAACTGCCGAAGATAGTCCTCGGACCACGCCTCAGTGAACTCCTCGAGTTTGTCATCCGGCACCAATGCCCATACGCTGCCGCCAAATCCTGCTCCGAACGCCGAGGCCGCCACTGCTCCCCTCGTCCGGGCGCTCCGCTGCAGATGGATCGTCTCGGGCACCTGGTTGCCCAGCCCCTGCTCGGCACCGAGCTGGGAACGGTCGATCAGCTCTCCCACCCCGGCTAACTCTCCCTTGCTCAGCAGGCCCGCCACCCCGGGGATGATTTCCTCACACTCGGCCACGAACTGGTCCAGGCGGGCCTCGAGCTGCCGCTGCCGGGGATGCCCCGCGAGCCAGCCCCTCAGCATGAGCGCGGAGCCCCGCCGGGTGGTGATGGCGGCGTAGAGGGTGAGCGCCGGCCCCCCGTGCCGGGCGCGCCAGACACTGAGAAGCTCCCCCGCCGTCTCGGCGAGCCCATTGTACAGCGCCATGGCCTCGCGGGTCTTGGCCGCTACCACGCCGCTCACGGCCACCACGAGGGTATGCCCGGGCGGGAATGGGACCGCCCGCTCGAACCGCACCGGATCGAACCCGAACTGCGCCAGCATCCCGGGCCGGGAGCAGAGAATAGCGGTGTGATCCTGGCTTCCTCCCTGCGTGCCCACGCCTCCGTCGGTGGGAAACCGCCCGAAGGCCCGCCCGTTCTCGACGGCGCCGAGGTACCCGGCCAGTGCCTCGCGGGTCGGGAGGACCGCCCGCCAGGCCGGATTGTCGGGCAATCCGTTGGCATCGGCCAGCGCGAGTGCCACCGCAGTGACCAGCGCGCTCGAGCTGGAGAGGCCGGCGTCCTGGGGTATGTCGCTGTGAAAGGTGAAATCAAGCCCGATGTAGAGGGGGCCGAAGTCCCGTGACAGGCGCCGCACGACCGTGGCCGGATAGGCGGTCCAATCCCCGGGGGACAGCGGGAGGTCGGCCCGCAAAGGAAGCTCGGCCCTGAGGCCGCCCCGTTCGTCGGTGATCCGAAGCACCGACTGGTCGAGCGGCCGCGCCGAGACGGAGATCCGCTGCTCGGTGGCGCAGACCAGGCTTCGCCCCCCGGCGTAGTCGGTGTGTTTCCCGAGGAATTCGATCCGGCCGGGGATCCAGTAGCGACGGAGCGTCACAGCCGCACCTTCACTCCTTCAAGGCGGCTCGCCACCCTGGGAATGTCTTCCCGGCTGGAGAGGTCGAGTACCGAATCGTCCGATTCGATCACCCGGAATTGCTGGCCCAGACGATCCATCGCGTAGCGTACCGCGTCCTGGAGCTCCAGCTCGCCCCGTGCAGAGGGGGTAATGGCCCGGCTCGCCGTGTAGATCGCGGGAGGCAGCAGCCAAAGATTCATGCTGACCAACGGATTCGACCCGAAGCGGCGGCTCTCGATTTCGTCGGGCTTCTCGATGATTCCTGACAGGATTCCGTCACCCCGGACCGAGATGAGCGCGAAGGCACGGATGCGTTCGGAGGGAATGTTTCCGCCGGCCACCAGCGCGGCCTGTCGGAAGGCTACGAGCCCCGCCGGGTGCGAAGCGGGGACGCGAGGACGCAAGGACGCCAGGGTTTCGAGTGCAGCGCGCGGATACAGATTGTCGGCATTAAGCACCAGGACCGATTCTCCATCCGAAAACGATTCCGCCGCCAGCACCGCGTCGGCGGTGCCCAGCGGCTGCTCCTGGATCGCGAAGGAGAGCGCGACCCGGTCCGGGCGGGAGGCTCCGGCGTAGTGCTCCCGGATCGCATCGTGTTCGGGCCCGATGACGAGGCACACCTCGCGGAGGCCGGCGTCGGCCAGTCCGCTCAAAACGTAGTCCAGGAATGGCCGACCCACCGGGATCATCGCCTTGATGCCGCGGTCGGCCGCCTCCTGTTGCGCCGGATCCAGCCGGGCACCGGGATCCGTCTTCCGCATCCTCGTCCCCAGTCCGCGGGCGAGGATCACCGCCTTTCCGGTCACTTCGTGGATGGAGCCCACATGCGTGGCACCAGTTTGAGTAGCGTAGCTCCACTCACCACGAACGCGGTCAGCCACATCAGGCCCTGTCCGGTTCGGCCATAGAGAAAGCTCCCGGTTCCGAACAGCGCCGAGTAGACGAACAAGCACCCTACCATCCAGCCCAGCATGGCCATCTGGAGGCTGTCGGGCGACGACGCAACTCCCGCCTCGGCGCGGAGCCGGGCCCATCCGGGGCCGGCCGGCCGCACCAGACGGCAGAAGCGCACCAGCGTGTCCCGATCGGTGCCCGGCGCCAGGTACGCGGCCAGCACCCAGACGACGGTGGTGGTGGCGACCGTGGCGATCAGCGCGAGATGGGACGCGACCGGGTGGCCCTGCTTGCCGGCGATGAAGAACGCCAGTGCCATGACGAACGAGCTGGTCATCGCCGCGATCTCGCTCCAGGCGTTCACCCGCCACCAGAACCAGCGCAGCAGGTAAATGAGCCCGGTGCCGGCGCCGATCGACAGGATGAGATCGAAGGCCTCCTTGGCGGTGTCGAGAGCAAAGGTGAGCATCGCGGCCGCGACCATCAGCAGCGCGGTAGTGATGCGGCCCACCAGCACATAGTGTTTTTCGGTTCCGTCGCGCTTGAGGAAGCGGCGGTAGAAATCATGCACCAGGTACGAAGTGCCCCAGTTGAGGTGGGTCTCGATGGTCGAGCGATAGGCCGCCAGCATCCCCGCGATCACGAATCCCAGAAATCCGGCGGGGAGGAACCGGAGCATCGCGGGATACGCGATATCGTGCCCGATCAGCTTCTGGTCCAGATAGGGAAAGGTACGGGCGATGTCGGCAAGCTGGGGATACACCAGTGTGGAGCTGAGCGCCACGATGATCCAGGGCCAGGGCCGCAGGGCGTAGTGCATGATGTTGAACAGCATGGTGCCGATCACTGCGTCCTTTTCGGTCCGGGACGCGAGCATCCGCTGCGCGATGTAGCTCCCGCCTCCCGGCTCGGCGCCGGGATACCATACCGACCACCATTGCACCGTGAGCGGGATGATGAACACGGAGAGCGCCACCGACCAGTCGCCGAAATCAGGAAGCAGGTTCAGCGTCGCAGGGTCGATCTTGAGGAGGAGACCGGAGAGCCCGCCGACCTCGGGTTGCTGCAGCGCGAAGTAAGCCACCGCGAAGGTGCCTGACATGGTAATCATGAACTGGATCGAGTCGGTCACCAGCACGCCCCAGAGACCGGACACCGAGGCGAAGAAAATGGTGATCACGGAGCAGACCACCAGGGTCCGCTCCATCGGCCACCCGAGCACGATATTGGCGATCTTGGCGGCCGCCAGATTCACCGTGCCCATGATGACGCAATTGAAGAAGAGTCCCAGGTACACCGCGCGGAAGCCGCGCAGAAATGTGGCGGCCTTGCCGGAGTAGCGGATCTCGTAGAACTCGAGGTCGGTGAGCACCCCGGAGCGACGCCACATCCGGGCGTAGAAGAACACGGTCATCATGCCGGTCAGCAGGAAGGCCCACCAGAGCCAGTTCTCGGCCACCCCGCGCTCCCGCACCATGTTGGTGACCAGGTTCGGGGTGTCGGTGCTGAAGGTGGTGGCCACCATCGAGATGCCGACCAGCCACCAAGGCGCCGCGCGCCCCGAGGTGAAGAACTCGGCGGTACTGGATCCGGCCCGCTTGGCGAAGAAGACCGCCGGCAGGAACGAGACGACGATGCTCACCGCGATGATGATCCAGTCGAGCGGAACGAGATGCATGCGGGGTCCTCGAAGAGGCTAAGACGCTAAGAGGCTAAGAGGCTAGGAGGCTAAGAGGCTAAGACGCTAAGACGCTAAGACGCTAAGACGCTAAGACGCTAAGACGCTAAGAATTGTCCAAGCTTAGTCTCGGAGGGGACCGGGAGCCAGAGTGGCCCGGAAAATTGGGCGTACGTTTCCCGGTGGCCGGGCGACTGGCGAATCCCTAGGTTGTGCTCCATGATTGCCACCGTGACTCCGACCCGTGCCCCCGCCTCCGCGGTGCCGTACCGTCCCCGCACCTTGCTGCACGGCCCGGCCGAGCTTCATCGAGCCGTGGACCAGCGGGACGCCTCCTACGAAGGGTTGTTTCTGGTCGGAGTGAAGACCACCCGCATCTTCTGCCGGCCCACCTGCCCTTCCAAACAGGCCCTGCGACAGAATCGCGAGTTCTTCGCCACGGCCGGCGATGCCAGCGCGGCCGGGTACCGGCCCTGCCGGCGTTGCAAGCCGCTGGAGAAGGCGGGGGAGCACCCCTCCTGGGTCCTCAGGATCATGGAGGCCCTCGACGCCGAGCCAACTAAACGACTCACCGACGCGAAGCTTTCCAGGATGGGCGTCGTTCCGGCCACGGCGCGGCGTTACTTCACCGGGAGATTCGGAATGACGCTCCACGCCTACGCCCGGGCCCGGCGGCTCGGCTTTGCGCTCGACCGACTGCAACAGGGAAACCCGGTCACGCCCACCGGATTCGACAGCGGGTTCGAGTCGGACAGCGGATTTCGGGACGCCTTCAAGCGGCTGTTCGGTAAAAACCCGGGTGAAGCGCGAGGAACCACCCCGATCCTGGCGACGCTCATCGCGAGCCCGCTGGGTCCGCTGCTCGCCGCCGCTACCGATCACGGTCTCTGCATGCTGGAGTTCGCCGATCGAGAAAAGTTGCCCACGCAGGCCGCCGACCTGATGCGCTTCTATGGTCAGCCGGTGGTTCCGGGACGGAATCAGCACATCGACCGGATCGTCCGGGAACTCGATGAATACTTTGCAGGGGAGCGGCAGCAGTTTGACGTGCCGCTCGACCTCAAGGGCACCGAGTTCCAGGAAAAGGTCTGGAACGAGCTCCTCAACATTCCGTTCGGCGAGACGATTTCCTACGAAGCCCTGGCCGGCCGGATCGGCAAGCCGACCGCTCAGCGCGCCGTTGGGCTCGCCAACGGGCGGAACCGGATTCCGATCGTGGTGCCGTGTCATCGGGTCATTCAGAAAAACGGTCAGTTGCGGGGCTATGGCGGAGGACTCTGGAGGAAGCAGTTCCTGCTGGATCTGGAATTGAAGGCAACCGGAGCGGTACTGGCGTTGTGACAAGAGGCCAGGAGGCTAGGAGGCTGCTCTCTCTTCGCCTCTTCGCCTCTTCGCCTCTTCGCCTCTTCGCCTCTTCGCCGCTTCGCCGCTTATTTGTGCGCGATGCTCACGCCCAAACCGAGAATGGCGCCCGCTTGGTCCCGGCGGCGGGCCTCGTCAAGAGGGAAGCGCAGCGTGAGGCGGGGGCGAACGCTGCCCGGCCGGAGCTCGAACGAAGCGCTCACGTGGTGATCGGTCCGCCCGGCGAAGGACTTCCCGGGGCACGTATCTATGACCGGGCACACCGCCGGCGCCCGTGGGGCGGTGAGCAGGTAGCGGCCGGAGAGGCCCACGGCCAGCTGGGCGCCGGACCCCTCGTACCCGATGCGTGCGCCGTAATCCAGCGAAATCTCCGAGTCCTGAGTGGGATCGCCACTGGTGTTAATTTGAAGCGACGGTCCGCCCTTCACTCCGAACAGGAAGCGGCTGGCACTGACTGACCGGTACTCCAGCGTCCCCCGCGCGGTCAGGATGTTAGGGACAAACGCCTCGAAGTCGTCGAAATTGGACACCGCCGCCGCATTCACCGCCTGTTGCTCGATGGGGGTCTTTGCGCTCTTGCCAACCGGAAACCGGAGCCCGAGCGTGCCGGAAACTTTTTTGTCGTCCTGGCCGATCCGGAGACCGATGTAGGGGTTGCCCAGTCTCACCGAGCTTTGTTTGCCTCCCGCAGTCCCGAAGTCCTGGCCCGCGCGCAGCAGCGGGAGATCACCTTCGACCCGGAATCCTTCGCCGACCCGGATGCTGGTCGACGGTACCAGCGCCCCGGTGAAGAACTTGTGGCCGTCACCCTTGAGAAAAGGCAGCCAGGCGTCGATCCGGACGGCATCCCGCCCCTGCTCGTCAAACCAGTAGCGCTGGGCATGGAGTGCCGTGCCGGACGGTGACAGCACGGCCACGGCGAACAGGAAGCGAAGGACCCGGGTCGAACCCATATTGTGACTCCTCAGTCACGAGAGATTGCGATGAGCCGGCGAGAGCGCCTTTACGATGCGGCCATGAGGGGCCGGACGGAAGGGGGGACCTGACCGTGGGCCGACCGGCGGCCCTGGCCATCGTCAACCCGACGGCTTCCCGGGGAACGGCGGCCCGGCTCTGGCCGCGACTCGAGCCCCTCCTGACCGGGCTGTTCCCGGATCTCACCGTCCGCACTACACAGGGCCCCGGCGATGCGGAGCGCTGGGCGGGGGAGTGGGCCGACGAGCACCCCGAGCATCCGGTCATCGCCGTGGGCGGAGACGGTACCGTCCACGAGGTGGTGAATGGCCTGCTCCGGGGGAGACGGTCCGCCCGACTGGCCGTCATTCCCGCTGGGACGGGCAATGACTTTGCCCGCAATACGGGGATTCCTGCAGATCCGCGGGCAGCCGTCGAGCGGCTCTCCCGCCCCCGTGCCCTGGCGGTGGATGCGGCCTGTCTTCGGTTCCACACCCGGGATGGCCGGGCCCGAAGCCGGATCTTCGTCAACTCGACCTCGGTCGGGGTGAGTGCCCGGGCCAACCACATCGCCGGCGCGCTCCGGCCTATCCTGCCGGGCCGGATCTGTTACCTGCTGGGAGGAGTCCTGGCGCTCCTTCTGGAGGGCACCGGCAATTTCGCGGTGACCTGCCCGGGGCGGACCCTCCACCACGGCCGGGCGCGCAACATCACACTCGCGAATGGCGCCACTTTCGGTGGGGGCATGCGCATCTCGCCGGCGTCTACCGTGTCCGACGGTGCGCTCGATCAGGTGGTGATCGGGGACATCGGCCGGCTCACGGCGCTGCTGGCCCTCTCGCGACTCTACGCCGGCACCCATGTCGGCATGGAAGGCGTCAACGTCACCGTGGTTCGAGAAACCGTGCAGATCCGCCGGCTGGACGGCGCCATGCTGATCGAAGCGGACGGCGAGGAGTTCGAGGCGACGAACGAGCTGTCGGTAGACATTTTGCCCGGGGCCGTTCGGCTGCTCTAGGTGGAGTCGTCCTCGGCGCGCAGGTGAAACACCCGCTTGGCCTCCCCCAGCCGCTTCAGTACCTCTGATTTTTCAGCGGCATCGTTCCAGCCCCCGTGGGCGCCCGCCGCCGCTTCGAGCCGCTCGATCCAGCGGATGAACCAGCGGGCCGACTCAGCCGAACGCACTGCCCGGCCACCGACGGTCACGTAAATGGGACTGGTCGTGGCGTAGGGGTAAGCGTCGAGCACCGGGTGGGTGGCCTTGGCCGACCAGGCCCGGATGATGAACCACCCGCTTCGGGTGACCGGCAGCGGAATCAGCGCGTCGGCGCGAGTGCCTCCCCCGGTGAGCGAGATCGGGGCGACCACCACTCCGTTGGCCACGATTTCCAGGCGCTCGACCGGCACGATCGAGCGCAGGGATACCCGCGCCACCACCTGGTGTACCCCAGCGGGCAGCACCAGCTCATCCCCGATCTGGCGCCCGCTCAGGGTGAACTCGAGCAAGGGCCCGTTCGACACGAAGGTGCGTCCCGCCTTGAGCGCGGCAAGCCAGCCTCGGTACACCAGCCGTGGGCCGCTCCGGACGAACACCCGGTTCATCCCGATCGGGCCCCGCAGCGAGGCAAAGTTGGCCATCGCATCGGTGCCCGCGCCGGCGGGGATCCGGAAGCCGCTGTTGAGCAGACGATACCACACCTCCGCGGTGGTCCGATGATCGCTGAACCCCATCACCTCCATGTAATCCACCTTGCCCAGCGCCACGTCCACCGGGAGACCATTGGTGAGTGGGTCCGCGGACCCCGGATCGGGCATCGGCGGGTCGAAGGGGTGGACATATCCCGACACTCCGCCCTGGGCGCGCGACAGATCGGCGATGGTGGCGTTGTCGGGGTAGAGACTGGCGGCGGCGGTGTTGGCGTAGCCGGCGTAGTTGGGGAGGATGAGGTGCTTCGTGAGTCCGAGATGAGCGGTGTGCCCCCACCAGCTGGTGTGGTACTCCTCGTCGTGGGAGATCACCGTGCGCGCAGTGGACACCGGGTCGGGTCGGCCGCGAAACAGGGCCACATCCGGAATCCGCTGCTCCTTGTTGACGATCAGATTTTCCACCACGTGGAGGTCTTCGGCTTCCGCCTGCCGGCGCAGGCGCTCCGGGTCGGTCCGATATGTGCCGCCGTAGTTCATGTGCACGTGAAGGTCGCCGCTCCACCATCCTCCGGCGGGCAGATCGAGCAGCCGGGCGAGCCGGAACCGTTCCTGCCGGCGAGCCCCCGGTGCCACCGACACCTTCCGTACCGCCCGCGCGAACTCAAGACCCCTGGTGACTTCCACCGTGTAGTCACCGGCTGGAAGCATCAGCGTCGCGGCGCCGTTCGCGTGGAAGTAGGTGAGTTCATAGTTCCGCTCCCCCCGGTCGAATCCGTCATCGGCATGGCGCCATGCGGTATCGGGGGCCCAGCCCCGTCCGTCGGCCCCGGTTACCGACACCCGGGCCGGTATCTTCGCTCCGGCGGCATCCTCGAGTACGACGGTGAGGGCTCCCGCGGGCTGGCGCCGGTTCCGCACGGTGGCGCGCACCGTCTCCACCGCACCGCCCGGAACGCCCACCACCATTAGCGTTGTATGGCCCTCCTGGTTGCTGATGAACGCGATGCGGCGCCCATCGGGCGACCAGCGCGGCACCGTGTGGTCGCATTCGCAATAGGTGAGCTGAAGGGGATCTCCTCCGGTTGCGGTAGTGAGCCAGAGCTGATTCCTCTGGCGGCCGAGGTAGGAGCTGTATACCACCCGCTTCCCGTCGCGGGACCAGTCGGGCCGTGCCTTCCAGTTGCTTTCTTCATGGCGAATCTCGCGCATCGGCGCGCCCGGCCGGGCCTCCATGCGCCAGAGCCCTCCCGATCCCCAGACGTGTCCCCGGTTCGATACCAGGATCAGCTCCGTGCCGTCGGGCGACCAGGCCGGTGAGAGGTAGTGATCGAAGGCGGAGTAGTAATAGCGCGACGAGGAAGTCGACGTATCGGTGGTAATACGCTCGGGGACGCAAGGACGCGAGGACGCCAGGGCGCACAGGAAGACATGCCAGCGGCCCTGGTACTCGGTCGAGACGTAGGCGATCCGGGTGCCGTCGGGCGACCAGCGCGGATCCAGGTTGGCGGCTCCGTTGGCTATCAGCGGACGGGTGCTGCCGTTCCAGGTGTCAAGGACCCACAGCTCGAGCGCGTCGTTGCGATACGAGGTGTAGGCGATGTGCCGGCCGTCGGGCGACCAGTCGGGCTGGTAGTCATAGCCGGGGCCGTCGGTGAGCTGCGTCGCCTCGGAGCTGCCGAGCCGCTGGAGCCAGAGCGAGCCCTGCATCGAATACACCAGCCGGGCCCCGTCGGGCGACCAGGCTACCGAGGATGGCCCGCTGGTGACCTGGGGGAGGTACATCTCGCGGTAGTAGTAATTGTGCGGCACGGAGATTTGGTGGAGCACGGGGGCGCGCTGGGCGGCGCAGAGGCTAAGAGGCGCAATGGCTAAGAGGCTGAGGAGAAACACCTCGCCTCTTAGCCTCTTAGCCGCATAGCCTCTCAATCCAGCGCGCTCAAACATTGATCGAGGATCGTGAGCGCGATCTCCACGTCTTCCGCGTCCACCACCAGCGGGGGCGCCAGCCGGAGAGTGTTTTTCCCCGCGGCCAGCACCAGCAGCCCCTTGGCGAAGGCCATTCGTTCCAGACGGATCACCAGATCACCGGCCGGCTCGCGGGTGGTCCGGTCCGCGACAAATTCCAGACCCTGCATGAGCCCCAGGCCCCGGACTTCGCCGATGCTGCCGTGCTTTTCCGCGAGCTTTCTGAGGCCCGCCCCGAGCTGGTCTCCCCGGGCCTTCGCGTTGCCGGCCAGCTCCCGTTCCACGATGTCCAGCGTGGCAATCGCGGCCGCGCAGCAGACCGGATTGCCCCCGAAGGTGCTGCCGTGCGCGCCATGCTCCCAGGTGCTGATCGACTCCTTGGCGACGATCGCGCCGATCGGCATGCCGGAGCCCAGCCCCTTGGACGTGACCAGAATGTCGGGCTCCACTCCTTCGTGGTCGCAGGCCCACATCTTCCCGGTGCGGCCCACCCCGCACTGTACCTCGTCCGCGACCATCAGGATGCCGTGTCTGGTGCAGAGATCGCGCACCGCGGTCAGCCAGCCCGGCGGCGGGAGCACGTAGCCGCCTTCTCCCTGGACCGGCTCGACGACGATCGCGGCGACGTCCTTCGGATCGAGGTGCCGTGCGAACAGGTCCTTCTCGATCTGGTCGACGCAGTAGATGCCGCAGGAGGGAAAGGTCTTCCCGAATTCGCAGCGGTAGCAGTATCCGTAGGCCACGTGGTGAACGTCCGGCAGAAACGGACCGAAGCCGGCGTGCTGGCGCGACTTGCTGGACGTAAGCGAGAGCGCGCCGTAGGTGCGCCCATGAAAGGCGCCCTTGAAGGCCACGAACGCGGTTCGGCCGGTGGCGTGGCGGGCCAGCTTCATCGCGCCTTCGACGGCTTCGGTGCCCGAATTGCTCAGGAACACCCGCTTCCTGCTCGGGCCGGGGGCCAGGCGCGCCAGCCGTTCGCAGAGGGCAACCATACCTTCGTAATAGAAATCCCCGCCGCAGATATGCAGGAACCGCCCGGCCGCCTCCTGGATCGCCTGGACCACCTCGGGATGGCTGTACCCGGTGGAGCACACGGCAATCCCCGCCATGAAATCGAGGAAACGGTTGCCGTCCACATCCTCAACCATGGAGCCCTCACCCCGCGCCACGACCAGAGGGTACTCTTTGATGTAGCAGGGCGCAGTCACCGCCTCGTCGCGCGCGATGATGGCGCGGGCGTTGGGGCCGGGCGGAGGGGAGACGATTTTCGGGTATTGCTTCATCCGTGGCGCTCCTGGTTCAGCGGTCTTTGGGCGTCATGTCGCTCAACGCTCTCGCGAACCTCGTGACGATCTCGTCGATCTCGGCTTCGGTGATGATGTACGGCGGCGCCAGTACCACCAGATCCCCGTTGACGCCGTCGGCATGCCCCGTGTTAGGCCACACCATCAACCCCTGCCGCTCGGCCGCGGACTGGAACCGCTCGGTGAACCGCTCCGCGCGGGGAAAGGGGATCCGGCTGTCCTGGTCGGCTACGAATTCGATGCCGGCCAGCAGTCCCCGCCCGCGAACGTCTCCCACATGGGGAAGCGCGCGAAGCGCCTGAAGCCGGTCGTGGAGGATACGGCCCATGGCTGCGCAGCGCGACACCAGATCGTGTTTCCGGATATGGCGCACCGCGGCGAGGCCGGCGGCGCACATGGCCGGGGAGTGGGAAAAGGTCTGGGCATGCAGCAGGGCCCCGGAGCCCTGGGCCAGCACATCCGCGATCCGCCGGGGAGCCGCCACCACGGCCAGCGGGGCGTAGCCACCGCTGACACCCTTCCCCATGACCTGAATGTCCGGCACGGCGCCGTACGGCTCGAGCGCCGACCAGGTTCCGGTGCGTCCCGCCCCCACCAGCACTTCGTCAGCGATCCAGAGGACCTCGTTCCGGTCGCAGATCTCCCGGATGGTGCGCCAGTAGTCGTCCCGCGGAACCGACGCGCCGGTGGAGGAGCCGCCCACCGGCTCTGCGATAAACGCCGCGACCCGTTCAGGGCCGATCCGGGCGAGGGTCTCCTCGAGCGCGCGCCCGCTGCATCGGGAACAGGATGGGTCACCGCCATGGCAGGCACATCGATAGGCGTACGGCGCCGGAACCCGGGGCACCTCGATGAGCCACGGATGGAAATACTTCTTGTAGTGCTCGCGGGCGCCGGTGGACAACGTGAGCATGGTGTTGCCATGATATCCCGGGGCGAGTGCCACCAGGGTGTCCTTTCCCGGTTTTCCGCGCTCGACCCAGTACTGCCGTGCCAGCTTGAGGCCCGCCTCGATGGCGTCCGAGCCGCTGGAGAGGAAGTAAAACTGTCTCAGATCGCCGAGGGCCAGCCCGGCAAGCTCATCGGCCAGCTCCTCGGCGGGCTCGTTGGTAAAGCTCATCCCGCTCACGTAGGCCACGCGACGGATTTGTTCGGCCACCGCATCGACCACCTCGGGAACTCCATGGCCCAGGCAGGCAACGTAGGCCCCGCCGCAGGCGTCGAGATACTCCCGGCCGGTCTCGTCATAGAGCCAGCACCCCTGTCCCCGGACGATCAGGGGGTAGTCCCGGGCCAGGTTGCGATAGAGGACGTGAGACTCGGGGTAACGGCGAGGCATCGGGGAAAGTTACCTTCCCACTATGTCAAAGCGAGCCTCCCTCCCGATCGTGCTGCTGGGCCTGCTCCTGCCCGGGGCCTGCCGCCGCACCGACCCGGCCGACCTCGTGTTGCGCCATGGAGCGATCTACCCCGAAGCTGGAGATTCCGGCACTGTGGAGTCCCTTGCGGTACGGGACGGCCGGATCGTGTACGCCGGGGATGACCGCGGCGCGCGCTCCTACATCGGAGCCCGGACCGAAGTGTTGGAGCTGGCCGGCCGCATGGTCCTTCCCGGATTCCACGACACCCACGTCCACCCGAGTGGCGGGATCGCGCTCGCCGAGTGCACCCTGGACGACCTCGGGACCGGGGAGGCCATCCTCGATTCGGTGGGCCGGTACGCGGCCGGTCACCCGGATCTGGCGTGGATTCGCGGCCGCGGGTGGCAACTGCCCGTTTTCCCGGACGCCAACCCCCGCAAGGAGTGGCTCGACCGGATCGTGCCGGACCGGCCGGTCTACCTGAGCGCCGCCGACGGACACTCGGCCTGGGTCAATTCCCGGGCGCTGGCACTGGCAGGGATCACCCGCGATACCAAGGATCCGCCCAACGGACGGATCGAGCGCGATCGGGTGACCGGGGAGCCCAGCGGCACCCTGCGCGAGAGCGCCACGGACCTGGTGGAGCGGCACCTGCCGGCGCGCACCCAGGAGGAGGTCCGGACCGGGATCGTGCGCGCCCTCGCCAAGGCGAATGAGCTCGGCATCACCACTGTCCACGAAGCCAATGCCGGCCCCGAGCTGCTCCAGGCGTATGCGATGCTCGACGGCGCCGGCCAGCTGAGCGCCCGGGTGGTCGCGGCGATGCAGATCGATCCCCGGGCCGGCATCGGCCAGGTGGATTCGCTCAGGGCCTGGCGCAGCCGGTATCGGGGCACCCGCTACTTCGCCCCGAAGGCGGCCAAGATATTCGCCGATGGGGTGATCGAGGCCAGGACGGCGGCGCTGCTCCTGCCCTACCAGGGACGCGAGGAGCGCGGCGAGCCGAATCTCTCTCCCGCCGCGATGGACACGCTGGTCGCGGCCCTCGACGCGGCCGGCTTCCAGGTGCACGTCCACGCCATTGGCGACCGCGCGGTCCGCATGACGCTCGACGCCTTCGAGTTCGCCCGCCGGCACAACGGCCCGCGGGACGCGCGGCCGATCATCGCGCATCTCGAGCTCATCGACCCCGCCGACATACCCCGCTTCGCGTCGCTCCGCGTGATCGCGAGCTTTCAGCCGCTGTGGGCTTTCGCCGACAAGTACATCACCGACCTCACCGAACCGGTTCTGGGCCCCGAGCGCTCCCGCTGGCTCTACCCTATCGGCTCGGTCGTGAAGGCCGGCGCGCCGCTGGCCGCAGGCAGCGACTGGTCGGTCTCCTCGATGAACCCCTTCGAAGCCATCCAGGTGGCGATCACCCGGCGGGCGCCCGACTCACCTCCCGGGCCGGCGTGGATCCCGGAGGAGACGGTGGATCTGCCCACCATGCTCCGGGCCTACACCAGTGGCGGCGCCTACGCCGCGGGGGAGGAAGCCAAGAACGGGAGCCTGGAGCTGGGCAAGGCCGCTGACCTCATCGTCCTGGACCGGAATCTGTACCGGATTCCGGTGACCCAGATTCACTCCGCCCGGGTGTTGCTGACTCTGCTGGAGGGCAGGACGGTGTGGCGGGATCGATCCTTGCAATGACCAACTCCGGGCCATCGAACGAGCCCCAGAACCCGTTGCAGCAGACCCAGTTGTCCCAATAGATGGACAGTACCGTCTGTGAAGGAGGACACCCCGTGCTACCTCGCAGATCACTCCTCGTTTCCGCACTCAGTCTCGTCCTGGCAAGCGGCCTGGCGCAGGCCCAGACCCCTAAGCCCGGTAAGCCGAACCCGATCATGCGGGGCGCAGTCCAGGACACCTTGGGACAGGCCCTCGAAGGCGCCCGGATCGAGATCATGGGCTTGACGCTCGGAGTCACGACGGCCGGCTCCGGCAGCTACCGTTTCGATGATATCAAGCCCGGCAAGTACTGGGTGGCGGTGCGCCGGATCGGCTACGCGCCGCTCCGGGCGGCCCTGACGTTCAACCCCGGCGACGACCGGCAGATCGTATTCCAGCTCGAACCCCTGGCGCATATCCTCCCCGAGGTCATCGTTCGGGGAGAGGACAAGCGCTGGATGCGCAAGTATCAGGACTTCGTCTGGCGGTCCCGCTCGTCATTCGGGCATTTCCTGACCCGGGACGACATCGAGAAGTCCCACGCGGCCTATCTGGGCGACGTGGTGCGGCGCTACCTGCCGTTCACCACCTCCGACGTTTTCTTCACCTCCTCGTTGCACGAGGGGTCGCTCTTCGTGGACAACGCGCTTGGCCGCTTCGGCAGCTCGCGTGGAAGCCGGCTGGGACGAAACTGCGCCCCTTCGGTTTCGGTCAACGGGGCGCGCCCGATGGGCGGATGGGCCGTGAACGACTTCCGGCCCGAGGAGGTCGAAGCCGTCGAGGTCTACCGCAACACCTATCAGATGCCTTCCGAGTTCCTGGGCTGGAATGTCTCGTGCGGACTGGTGGTGGTTTGGACCCAGCTCAACTGACCCGGGATGACCGGCGCCTTTGCCGTTATCTTCCCCGGTGTACCCGAACGGCAAGGCACCGATGCCCCGATCAGTTTCCCGGCGTGACTTCCTGACTCGCGGCGTCGCGGCGGCGGCGGCGGCAACCGCCCTCCCCACCCTGCTGAGCGCTAGCGCGGCCACCCCGATGGTGGTCTACAAGGATCCGAACTGCGGCTGCTGCAAAACCTGGGTCTCGCTGATGCGCTCGGCGGGCTTCGAAATCTCGGTGCGGGACACTTCCGACATCCAGGCCATTAAGCGGCGCTACCAGGTTCCTGCCGCCCTGGCATCCTGCCACACCGCGTTGGTGGGCGGATACGTGGTGGAGGGCCATGTTCCGGCCGACCTGATCTCCCGGCTCCTCAAGGAAAAACCCCGCGTGCTGGGCCTGGCCGTGCCGGGCATGCCGGTCGGCTCGCCGGGCATGGAGGGCGACACCAAGGAAGCCTACGATGTGCTGACCTTCGACACTGCAGGAAAAACGGCGGTCTTCGCCCGGCGCTAGCGCCACTTCGTCAGGATCTCCTCACGGGCTTCCGCCAGGTGGTGGGTCGAGAGCAGGATGGTCCGGCCTTCGCGTCTGAAATCCGTGATCAGATCGCGCACTTCGCGCGCACCCGCCGGGTCGAGGCCGGCGGTAGGCTCATCCAGGAAGATCACCGTGGGCTCGTGCATCACCGCTCGAATCAGGGCCAGCCGGGGCTTCATCCCTTTGGGCCAGGTTCCAGGGGGGCGGTCCCGCGGGTCCCACAGGTCCAGCCGCCTGGATCATGCCCGCGCGGTGCCCACCTCGCGCATTCCCCGGTCGATGTCGACGCGGGAGAGCAGCACGGCGCCCAGGACGAAGAATCCGACCACCACAAGCACCGCGGTGCGGCGGGACCCAAATCCGTCCGACACGAATCCGAACGACGTGCCCAGGATGGTACCCAGCCGGGAAAACATGCCCCAGAATCCGAACATCTGGGCCGTCTTGCCGGGGGGCGAAAGCAGGCCGACGACGGTGCGGCTCGAGGCCTGGGTGGCGCCGATGCCGGCGCCGGCAAACAACCCCAGCGCGTAAAACACCTGCTTGGGATCGCTGCCCGCCACGCCTGCGAGACCCTCGAGAAAATAGATGCCCAGGACGCCGATGATCCACCAGCCGAGGGTGAGCAGCACCGTCCGCTTGGGACCGATCCGCCCCTCGAGCCATCCGAACCCCAGCGCTCCGGCCGCCGCCGAGAGCTGCAGGACGATGAAGAGCATCCCGACCTCGCCGGTAGTGAGGCGCACCTCCTCGCGGGCGTAGATCCCCACGAACTTCACGATGGCGTCCAGACCCGCCATGTACACCATGAAGGCGCCCAGGAACTGGAACAGGATCTTGTT
>JANNGX010000228.1:0-2317 GCA_031404115.1 Gemmatimonadales bacterium
GAGCGCGGCCGCGAAATCGCGGTGCGGGCGGCACTCGGGAGCGGGCGGGGCCGCATCGTGGCGCAGATGCTCACCGAGAGCCTGGTGCTCGCCGCCGCCGGAACGGTGCTCGGACTCGGGCTCGCGTGGCTGGGGATCCGGGTGATCAAGGCGTTCAGTCCGGCCAACCTGCCGCGGATCGAGAGCGTGTCACTCGACGGGCGCACCTTTCTTTTCGCCGCCGCCGTTGCCGTAGTGGCGGCGATCCTGTTCGGCCTGGCCCCCGCGCTGCGCGCGGTCCGGGGGAACCTGGCGGAGGGCCTCCGGGACCGCGGGACCGACACCGGCGGCGCCCGGGGCAACAAGCTCCGCACGGTGCTGGTGATCAGCGAGGTGACGCTGTCGCTCGTCCTGCTGATCGGGGCCGGGCTCATGGTGCGCAGCTTTGCCGCGATCCAGAAAGTGGATCCCGGGTTCGAGGCGAAGCACGTGGTGACCTTCAACGTGCCGATCCCGTTCGTGAAGTACCTGTCGTCCCAATCGCGGGCGGCGTTCCTCAACCAGCTGGGGGACCGCCTCGCCGCCATTCCGGGCGTCGAGTCCGTGGGAGGCGTGACCCCCCTGCCGCTGGCCGGCGGCGAGCAGTACTCCGTCGGCTCGTACGGCAAGATCGGGGCGGCGGACGACCAGTATCGGACCAACAAGGCGGACTTCAGAGCCGTGCTGCCGGGATACTTCGAGACGATGAAGATCGCGCTGGTGACCGGCCGCACCTTCCTCCGCTCCGACAACGAGGACCAGGCGCTGGACGTGGCGATCGTGGACGCGAAGTTCGCGGCCCGGGTCTTCGGGAAGGACAATCCGGTGGGGGCCCAGATCCTCGTGGATCATTTCAGCGAGAAAACCTTCTCGATGGAGCGGATTCCGGTGACCATCGTGGGCGTGGTGGCGAACGTGCGATCGACGTCCCTCGCGGCGGAGGGCCGTGAGACGATCTACGTCCCATATGTTTTCCAGGCGTTTCTGCCGGTCACCTACGTGGTGCGCACCGCCGCGGACCCCGCCAGCCTGATCCCGCGGATTCGGACTGAGGTCACCGCGCTGGATCGCGACGTGCCCGTCGCCGACCTGTCCACGCTCACGTCCTGGGTCGACGAGGCGATGTCCCCGACCCGGTTCCTGCTCGCACTCTCCAGCACGTTCGCCGGCCTGGCGCTGGTGCTGGCCGCGATCGGCCTGTACGGCGTGGTGTCCTTCTCGGCGCGGCAGCGCACCCGGGAAATCGGGGTGCGCGTGGCACTGGGTGCCAGCGACCGCGACGTACGCCGGCTGATCGTCGGCCAGGGGCTGCTGGTGGCGGGAATCGGGATCGTGCTGGGCCTCGGCGCCTCGCTGGCGCTGACCCGGGTGGTGAGCAGCTACCTGGTGGGGGTGAGCGCCACCGACCCGGTCACGTTCATCGGCGTGCCCCTCGTGTTGCTGGGTGTGGCGGCCCTGGCCTCGTATCTCCCCGCGCGCCGGGCGATGAGCATCGATCCGATCCGCGCGCTGCGAGAGGAGTAGGGGGACTTAGGTACGCAGGAGGTTGGAGATGGCCACGAGGGGCGGCCCGGTTCGAGTTACCCAGCGACAACGCCGGCAATCTGACCTTCCGTGGTGGGGATACGGCAGGACCGGCCGGGTGAGATCGCCCACTGGCCCAAGCTCTCTTCCAACTTGAACTCGCCGACGGCAATGCCCTCACCCGCGGTGAGATTCAGTTCATCCCGGTACTGAACGATCCAGCCCGCCTGAGCCAGCTGGGCGTCAATCTTCTCTCGCGCCTTGGCTTCAGGCGCGTTCTTGCTTCCCGCTGGTGACATTCAGGACCTCGGGCAGGCGACAAACAAGCGAATCCTGGGAGTTGGAACACGGCTGGCACACCAAGCAAGAAAGCGAGAGAACTCGAATGAGTGCTCCCGCTCTCTAGGTTATGGCCTTTACGCGAGTCGGGACGGCGGGATTCGAACCCGCGACCCCCTGAACCCCATTCGAGCCAGGGGGACTGGCGAAAACGACTAATTGCCGAGATTGCAAGGACTTCCGAGCATCGGTGCCGGAGTCTGACGGCATGATAACCTGAGTTTGCCGGGAGAAACGGAACCCCAAACGGAACCTCTTACCAGCGGACCTCTCCGCTCAAGTGTATGCTCCGGCCATCGCTGGGCCAGACCCCGGGCCGCGGATAGAACGACGGCCGTTTGGTGAAGTACTGGCGATCCAACACATTGCTGATCCCGCCCCGAAGCCGTAGCCGTCTGGTGACGTCGAGTCCGGCGCCCAGATCCACCAGCGTGTA
>JANNGX010000229.1:0-16851 GCA_031404115.1 Gemmatimonadales bacterium
CTGAACGGCTCATCCAGGATCAGGAGCTCGGGCTCGTGCTGCAGCGCCGAGATGAACTGCACCTTCTGCTGCATCCCTTTGGACAGGTCCTCGACTTTCTTCTGGGCCCAGTCCATGAGTCCAAGACGCTCGAGCCACTGGCCCGCGCGAGCCTTGGCGCTCGCCCGGGTGATTCCCTTGGCCTCGCCGAGGAAGATCAGGTGATCGAGCACCCGCATCTTCTTGTACAGCCCCCGCTCCTCCGGCAGGAACCCGATGCGCTCGGAGAGGTCACGGCTCGCGGCCACCGAATCGAACACCGAGATCCGCCCCTCATCGGGGGTGATGATATTCATGATCATCCGGATCGTCGTGCTCTTGCCGGCGCCGTTGGGACCCAGGAGCCCGAAGATTCCGCCTTTGGGGACGTCGAGCGACAGCCCCTCCACGGCGGTGTGGCCAGCGAAGCGCTTCGTGACACCCTCGACCTTCACCACGCTGCCGTTCATGCCGTGCTCCGGGGAGGAATGAGGTGCGCCGGACCGGTCATACGGGGCGGCCCGGAGCGGGGTTTCGCAGAGGCCCGCCCGCCAAATCCAGGGAGCCGGCACCGTGCGGCCCAGTCGGTGTACCGCCGAGGGGCCAGATACATCGGCCCGAACAGCCCGGTGAACATGATGGCCTCCGCGAGCACTCGGGGCACCGTCAGGGGGCGGGTCACCGCCGCGCTGAGCACCAAGCCGAGGACGAGGGTGATCATGAAGGCGAGCCACCTACGCATCGGGACCCCCATCCGGGCTGAAAATCGCTTCGATGGGCTGCTCGAACAGCCTCGCGATCGTAAAGGCCAGCGGAAGGCTCGGATCGTACTTGCCCGTCTCGATAGCGTTCACCGTCTGACGCGAGACCCGAAGCCGGAGTGCGAGATCGCCCTGGGACCACTCTCGCTCCGCTCGTAGTACCCGGAGACGGTTGGTCACCGGTATCTGCGGCGGACGATCGCCTGACCCAACGACCAGCTCACGAACAGCAATAGCCAGATCCCGGGCCAGAGGTCCCCGACCGGCGGGTTCGGGACGGCGCCCGCTTCGGCCAGGACCCCGTACCCCATCACGGCCAATGCGGTAACCCCGAATTGAATCAGTAGCGCCTCGAACTGGATCAGGCGCTGCATCTCATCCAGGCTTCGAACCCACCTGGTCAGGGCAAGGAAGTAGCCTACCATCGGTACCACCGGCAGCAGGGCCACAACCCCCCGCAGCGAGCCGGGGTCGAGACCCCAGCGCTTGAGCAGCGCCCCTACCAGTATCAACAGGGCGGAGAGGAGCGCCCATCCGCGCAGCTGCCACGTGAATCGATTCGGGGTACAAAGCATCACCGATCTCCGAAAAATCCTCGGAGACAGAGTAAAGCTTATTTTACTAATTGTCAAGTAAACTTGACTACAAAGTGGCCGATTTCCACTCCATCAAGCGGACAATGCGGGTCGCCTGGTCGCTCGGGACCACCAGATGGCGTGCCTCGGCTTGAACTCCGAATTTGATCTGTCGCGCGATCCACGCGTTGCGAGGCAGCGCCGCGGTGGCAGCATCGTGCACCGCGACGTCGTGTATCAGCACGCCGCGGTCAGTTCGCTCGTGATAGCGGCCCACCCAGGTGAGCCCGGTCGGGCTCTCCACGACGACCGTAACGCCGTGGAGCTCTTCATGGCCCGGATGGAAAACGTGACCCGACAATTCCTTAGTCGCTTTTCGCCGCAGCCTGCGGCGAACAATATTTTTCGAAGGCGGCCACGAGGTCCGCAGCGATGGCCTGGGGCGCGCGTCCCTCGATCATATGCCGGTGAACGAAGTGCACGACTTCGCCGTCCCGAAGCACCGCCACCGAGGGTGAGCTGGGCATGAAGTCGGAGAAATAGCTTCGCACCCGTGATGTGGCATCGAGGTCCTGTCCCGCGAAGACGGTATAGAGCTGCTGCGGCCTGACCGTATGGGCGAGCGCGAGCGCCAAAGCGGGGCGGGCGCCGCCCGCGGCGCAGCCGCAGACGGAATTCACAAACACCAGGGCGGTTCCTTCGCCGGCTCCGAGGGCGGCGTCCACGTCGCCCACTGTGCGCAGCTCCGTGACGCCATGCCGGGTGACCTCCTCGCGCATCGGCTTGACCATCATTTCGTGGTACGGCATTGCTCCTCCTTAGGTCGGTATGTCGGTATGTCCGTATGTCGGTAGGGCGGTCGACTCCAGGGCCTGTTTCATCGCATGCCATGACAGGGTGGCGCACTTCACCCGGATCGGGAACGCGCTGACCCCCCGGAACACTTCCAGCTTCGACGGCAGCACGGCGGGTCCGCCGCTCCCGGTAACCACACCGTGGAATTTCTCGAAGAGCGCCCGGGCCTCCTCGACCGTCTTTCCCTTCACCGCCTGCGTCATCATCGAGGCGCTGGCCTTGGAGATGGCGCATCCCTGCCCAAGGAAGGCCGCCTCGGAGATCACGTCTCCGTCCAGCTTGAGCCAAACGTCGAAGTGGTCGCCGCAGAGCGGGTTGCGACCTTCCGCGTGGTTTGTGGCGTCTTCCAGCTGCCGGAAATTCCGCGGCGCGCGGTTGTGGTCGAGGATGACGCTCTGGTAGAGCTCGTCGAGCTCACTCATCTCAACAGAACCTTCCGCGCCTGATCGAGCCCGGCCACCAGCGCTTCGACTTCTTCGAGGGTGTTGTAGGCGCCAAAGGAGGCCCGCAGCGTCGCATTGACCCCGAACCGGCGCATGAGCGGCTGGGCGCAGTGGTGTCCCGCCCGGACCGCAATGCCCAGCGTATCGAGCACCGTGCCCGCATCGTGGGGATGGATCCCGTCCAGCATGAAGGAGAGGACGCTCACCCGGTCCGCGCCCTCACCCATGATCCGCACACCGGGGATCTGTCCGATTTGCCGGGACGCCTCCGCCACCAGCCCCTGCTCATACCCGACCAGCGCCTCCCAGTCCCACGCCATCACATAGTCGAGCGCCGCGCCCAGGCCCATAACCTCGGCGATGGGCGGCGTGCCCGCCTCGAATCGCTCCGGGGGCGGTGCGTAGCTGCTCCGTTCGATGAGTACCTCGCGAATCATGCCACCTCCCCCCTGCCAGGGCGGCATCGCCTCGAGCAAGTGGTGCTTGCCGTACAGCAGTCCGACCCCGGTCGGCCCGTAGAGCTTGTGTCCCGAGCAGGCGAAGAAGTCGCAATCGATTGCTTGAAGGTCCACCCGCAGATGGGGAACCGACTGGGCGCCGTCCACGACCACGACCGCCCCGGCCTCATGGGCCATCGCGGCGATCGCGTTGATCGGATTGATGGCACCCATCACGTTGGAAGCATGAGTGACGGCCACAATCCGGGTCCGCGGGCCGAGCAACTGCTCGAATGCGGCCAGGTCGAGGCCCCCTGAATCCATGATCGGAATCGGACGGACGCTCGCGCCAGCGCGCTCGGCCACCAGGTGCCAGGGGATGATGTTCGAGTGGTGCTCCATCTCGGACACCAGGATTTCGTCCCCGGGACGGAGCACCGACCCTCCGTAGCTCTGCGCCACGAGGTTGATCCCGGCGGTGGTTCCGGCCGTGAAGATGATCTCGGAATGAGATGTGGCGTTGAGGAACCGCGCGGCCAGCTCCCGGACCCGCTCGTACGCGGTGGTGGCCTCCTGACTCAGCGCGTGGACCCCGCGGTGCACGTTGGCATTGCCGGTTTCGTAGTAGGCGCTGATCGCGTCGATCACCGCCCGGGGCTTCTGGGCCGTGGCGGCGCTGTCCAGATACACCAGCGGCTTACCCCGCACCCGCCGATTCAGAATCGGGAAGTCCGCCCGCACTCGGGCCACGTCCCATGGGTGGCTTTGCCGCCCGCTCCTGGGCTCCCGGGGCGGCACCGCGGCAAGCGGGCTCATCACGCCGCGCTCACGCCAGGCCGCCCACTCGGTCGAGGACCAGGCGGTCCAGCGCCTCTCGCACCGGAGCGGAGGCCACCTCGGCCGTCACTTCGGCAGCGAAGGCGTAGGTGAGGAGGCGCTTCGCGGCATCGCGGGGAATACCGCGACTCTGCAGGTAGAAGAACGCGGTTTCGTCCAGCCGGCCTACGGTGGCCCCGTGGGTGCAGCGCACATCGTCCGCAAAGATCTCGAGCTGGGGCTTGGTGTCGACCTTGGCCCCCTCGGAGAGCAGCAGGTTCCGGTTGGTCTGCTTGGCATCGGTCTTCTGGGCCTCCGGCGTAACGAGAACCTTGCCGTTGAACACGGCATGGCTCTTTCCGTCGAGAACGCCCTTGTAGACTTCCCAGCTCCGGCAATTGGGACGGTCGTGGTAGATGACCGTGTGGTTGTCGACCAACTGATCCCCGCGTCCGAGATAGAGCCCGTACAGCAGCGTTTCGACGTTCTCGTCGCCCAGACGGGCCCGAAGGTCGTGTCGCGCGATCGCGCCGCCCATTGCCAGCGTGAAGGAGCGGTAGTGGCTGTCTCGGGACTGCTCCACCCGGGTCAGCCCGATGTGGTAGGCAGATTCGCTCTCCCGCTGGATCCGACTGTGCTCCACCCAGGCCGCCGGGCCCACCGTCACGTCGGTCACGGCGTTGGTGAACGAGGCTCCATCGCCAAGCCCCGCATAGCTCTCCACGAACTGGGCCCGGGCCCCCTGCTCCACCGCGATCATCGAGCGGACTTGTACCGTCTGGCCGGCGGCATCGGACGTCGTCACGAAGAGCAGATGAATCGGATCGGCCACGTCGACGCCGGCCGCGATGCGGATGACCGCCCCGTCGCCGGCGAGTGCCGCGTTGAGCGAGGAGAACGGTGTGGCGTCCGCAAGGTCGAGGAGCGCCGGCTGGCGGGCCAGCGCCGAGGCCAGTGGCTCGATGGTGATCCCGGAGGGCAGCCCCGGCCGGTGGGAGAGCTCGTCGTCATAGCGGCCGTTGACGAAGACCAGTGTGGTCCACTCCGGTGGTCCGACCCGGTAGGGGTCCAGCTCGCCGGGGGTGGGACGCCGCGCGGGCTTTCCCGCGGAGGTCCAGTCGATCTTCTCGATGGCCGAAACGGGCGTGAAACGCCACTCCTCGTCTCGCGATGAGGGAAAGCCTGCTGCCGCGAAACGGCTGAAGGCCTCCCGGCGCCGGGTCAGCAGCTCGGCGGGACCTCGGCCCCCACCGTTCCCACTGAACCGCTCGAACGCCTCGGCGAGCGCCCTGGTCACGCCGGGGCGCCCTCGGCAACGCCGGTCAGCCACTCGTAGCCCTTGGCCTCGAGCTCGAGGGCCAGCTCGCGGCCCCCCGACTTCACGATCCGCCCCGTCCGCGATGACGTGCACGAAATCGGGGATGATGTAGTCGAGCAAACGCTGATAGTGGGTCACTACGATTGTGGCCCGGTCCGGCCGGCGTAGCGAGTTCACGCCGCGGGCCACGATCCGGAGCGCGTCGATGTCGAGCCCCGAGTCGGTTTCGTCCAGGATGGCGAGCGCCGGCTCGAGCACGGCCATTTGAAGGATTTCGTTTCGTTTTTTTTCTCCGCCGGAGAACCCGCTGTTGACCGCACGGCTCATGATGTCCGATTCCCACTCCACCAGCTTGAGTTTCTCCTCCAGCAGATCCAGGAAGTCCATCGGGTCCAGCTCTTCCTCGCCCCGGGCTTTCCGAATGGCGTTATATGAAGCGCGGAGGAAGTACGCGTTGGTAACGCCGGTGATCTCCACCGGATACTGGAAGGCAAGGAAGACGCCAGCCTGGGCCCGCTCTTCCGGCTCCATGTCCAGCAGGTCCGCGCCCTGGAAGTGCACCGTCCCCTCCGTCACGGTGTACGCGGGGTGGCCCGCCAGCACCTGAGCGAGGGTACTCTTGCCGGAGCCGTTGGGCCCCATGATGGCGTGCACCTCGCCGGCTTGCACGACGAGGTCGATGCCCTTGAGAATCTCCTTCTCTCCCGCGGAGGCCCTGAGGCCCTGAATCGCCAGCATCGCGCTCACCCCACGCTCCCTTCCAGGCTGACGCCGAGGAGCTTCTGGGCCTCGACGGCGAACTCCATCGGCAGTTCCTTGAAGACTTCCTTGCAGAACCCGTTTACGATCATGGAGATGGCATTCTCGGTGTTGAGTCCGCGCTGCTTGCAATAAAAAATCTGATCCTCGCCGATCTTCGAGGTACTGGCCTCGTGCTCGACCGACGCGGTGGGGTTCTGGACGTCGATGTAGGGAAACGTGTGCGCCCCGCAACGGTTACCGATCAACATGGAGTCGCACTGGGTGTAGTTACGGGCGCCAAACGCCTTCGGCAGCACCTTGACCAGCCCCCGGTAGCTGTTGTTACCACGCCCGGCGCTGATCCCCTTGGACACGATGGTGCTTCTGGTGTTCTTGCCGATGTGAATCATCTTGGTGCCGGTGTCGGCCTGCTGCCGGTTGTTGACCACCGCCACGGAGTAGAACTCCCCGACCGAATCGTCTCCCTGCAGAATGACGCTGGGATACTTCCAGGTGATGGATGATCCGGTTTCGACCTGAGTCCAGGAAATCTTGGCTGCCCGCGACGCCTTGCCCCGCTTGGTGACGAAGTTGTAGATGCCGCCCCTCCCCGCTTCGTCTCCGGCGTACCAGTTTTGCACCGTGGAGTA
The DNA here is from genome assembly GCA_031404115.1 of Gemmatimonadales bacterium. Taxonomy (GTDB): domain Bacteria; phylum Gemmatimonadota; class Gemmatimonadetes; order Gemmatimonadales; family GWC2-71-9; genus JABFSM01. The sequence goes on from JANNGX010000229.1 coordinate 6,615, forward strand.
CTTGATCGTCGCGCCGTCCAGCGCCACCAGCTCGACCACTGCCGCGTGCAGCTGATTCTCGTCCCGCTTGGGCGCCGTGCAGCCTTCCAGGTAGCTCACCGAGGCGCCCTCATCCGCCACGATCAGGGTCCGCTCGAACTGGCCGGTGTTCTGGGCGTTGATCCTGAAGTACGTGGAGAGATCCATCGGGCAGCGGACGCCCTTCGGGATGTAGACGAAGGAGCCGTCGCTGAAGACCGCGGAGTTGAGCGCGGCAAAGAAGTTATCGCTCGCCGGTACCACCGAGCCAAGATATTTCCGCACCAGCTCAGGGTGCTCCCGAACCGCCTCGGAGAAAGAGCAGAAAATGACGCCCAGTTCGCCCAGCGCCTTCTTGTACGAGGTGCCCACCGAGACCGAGTCGAAAATCGCGTCTACTGCGACACCCGACAGGATTTTTTGCTCAGTAAGCGGGATGCCGAGCTTCGCGTAGGTCTCCAGGAGCTTCGGGTCGACCTCGTCCAGGCTCCCCAGCGGCACCTTGGTCCTGGGCGCCGAGTAGTAAATGGAATCCTGATAGTCGATCGGGGGATACTTGACGTTGGGCCAGTGCGGCTCGGTCATCTTGAGCCACCCACGATACGCCTTCAGCCTCCACTCCAGCAGGAACTCTGGCTCGTCCTTCTTGGCCGAGATCAGCCGAACAATGTCTTCGGACAACCCCTTTGGGAGAGTATCAGCTTCGATGTCGGTGACGAAGCCGTACTTGTATTCGCGATTGACCAGTGACTCTACCGGACTGCTCATCGATCCCCTCTTCCCCGACCAGCGGGGCCCTAACGACCGGCCCTTGGAGTCCAATTGAAAACGAATCCTAAGTAAAATAGTCGGGATTGTCAAAATATGCGGAAAGGCAGGAAGGGTAAGGAGTTAGAGATAGCGGTCAGGATTCAGATCGAGGATTTCGGGAACGCCCACCCGCTCGCATCACGGTAACTCCAAGACGCGTCGCTATCCGCACCAGATGCCTTGGTTCGTGGCATTTCATTGAGATAGTTGCACATACTACCTCGTAATAAGGCTACTGAATCCTGAATCCTTGATCGCTCCTCTTGAGGAAACCCATCAGAAACCGGAGATTAGAGGCATGACCATCCATCGTCTCCGGCTCCTCGGCGACCCGGTTCTCCGGGCCCCCTGTCAGCCCATTACCAAGCCGCGTTCCACCGCGGTTCGGGTCATCGTCGACGACCTGCGCGAAACGCTGCGCGACTGGCAGTCGCGCTTCGGGAGCGGCCGTGCGATAGCCGGTCCCCAGATCGGCGCGCCAGTCCGGATCATCCACGTGGAGATGGACCAGCCGTGGACGCTGATCAATCCGGAAGTAGTCGACATCGGCACCGAGGATTTCACCGTTTGGGACGATTGCTTCTCGTTCCCGAACCTGTTGGTCCGGGTCCAGCGGGCCTACCACGTCCGAATCCGCTACCAGGACTTGAAAGGCGAGACCCACGAGCAGGACCTGGAGCGGGACCGGGCCGAGCTGCTGCAGCACGAGATTGATCATCTCGATGGCGTCCTTGCGGTAAACCGGGCTCACGGACGGGACCCGTTCTGCCTCCGGGAGGAATGGAATCGTCTGTACACCGCATCGGACCGTTACGGCGAGCCGGAGCTCCGGTCCGAGCAGGCCCCTACGCCCCTTTCCGCTCTGCTGTAATCGACGCGTTCCCATGGGACAGATGATCGAGTTCCCCGCCAATGGGCATTCGGCGTCCGGCTATCTCGCGATGCCGTCGTCGGCCCAAGGCCCGGGCGTGCTCGTCATTCAAGAATGGTGGGGCCTGGTCGATCACATTAAGGACGTCTCCGACCGCTTGGCGCGCGAAGGGTTCGTCGCGCTGGCACCGGACTTCTACCACGGGACCGCGACCAAGAGCCCCGATGAGGCTGGCAAGTTGTTCATGGCGCTCAACATCGTGCGGGCGGGGGCGGACCTGCGCGGCGCGGCAGATGCGCTACTGGGGCGTTTCGAGGTGACCTCGAAGCGGGTCGGTGTGATGGGCTTCTGCCTGGGAGGCCAACTCGCGTTGTACGGCGGCGCCGAGTATCCTGACCGGATCGCGGCCGCGGTCGATTTTTACGGGATCCATCCCAACGTGCGGATCGATCCGGCCAAACTGAAGGTGCCGCTGCAGGCGCACTTCGCAAAGCGGGACACCTCGGTGAAGGAGGCCGACGCCCGCGCATTGGTCAGCCAGATCGAGGCGGCCGGTGGCTCGGTCGAGGCGCATTACTACGACGCCGACCATGCGTTCTTCAATGACACGCGGCCCACGGCATACGACAAGCAATCCGCCCGGACGGCGTGGGATCGGACCCTCGAATTCCTGCGCAAACACATCGCTTGACGCACGCCGCTCACCGCAGTCAAAACCAGCGCCCCACCCGGATAAAGGCCGCGCGCCGGCCGTTGGATGCGAATCCATACTCGAAGGCTACCGGGCCGATGGGCGTGGTGGCGCCCACACCCAGCCTGAGTCCGGCGAGCCAGTTCTTTCCCTCGAACAACTCTCCACCGTTTGCCGATCTTCCCGCCGCGACCAGCATGCGGAGCGCCACCGGACCTCTGAGCTGCCATGCGCCTTGCACCCGGGCGAAGACCTCGCGATCGCCTCGACGCTCCCCGACATGCAACCCGGGGAAACCCCCGTCCCCCCCGAGCTCGAACGCCCGGTGGACCGGCAGCCGACGGCCCACGCCCAGCCGGACTTCGGGGACCAGGGTCAGACGGCCGGAACCGATGGCTGTCCCCAGCGAAACGCGGGCGGATTGATACCCGCCGGTCCAGACCACCTCGACGCCCCCTCCGACAGGCCGTCCCGGTTCGAGCCACGCGTCGAAGGAAGCGCCGGCGGTGGAGCGGTTCTCGTCGGCCGGTGTGCGCCAGGTGGCCACCCGGCCTCCGGCCCGAATCCTCCACGCGCCGAGCCGGGCCCATTCGGCCCCGGCAAATCCGCTGGCCTCGCGGGCCCCCAGCTTTTCGAAGTTGGCTCCGTCGGGAGTGAACTGCCGCACACCCTCGGACAGCAGCCGGAACGAGGCGAGCGGCGTCACGCTCATCCGGCCCACGCCGATGTGGGTCAGCAGTGTTCCGGTGAGATCGCTCTTGAAGCGGCCCAGCGCGAGCACCGCGTTGCCCTCGATGCCGCGCACCGAGAAACGGTCGAGCCCGCCGATCCAGAGCCGTCCGCCCAAGTCGTGATCATAGGCCAGGCCGAGGCCGGCCACTCGACGGGCGGCCGGAGTGATTTCTGCCCGGAAGGAGATGGTGTCAGCCCCGCCCACCGGCCCGAGCCAGACCTCACGAAAGGACGCGAGGTTGGAAGCTTCGGACAGCTGCGCTTCCAGCGTGGACAGCTCCAAGCGTTGGCCTCGGACAAGCCCCAGCACTCGGCCCATTGTTTCGCCGTCGCGGGCATTGCCATTGACGACCTCCCAATCGCGGAGCCGGGTTGGGAGCGGAGGGATCGCGGGAGCGGGGCGGCGGGGGAGACAGGAGGATCGCCGCAGTATCGAGTCGGCCGCGGCACGCCCATTCCCGGCCAGGCGAACGCGGTTCCCCACCTGGAAATCGAGGTTGCCGACCCCGCGAACGTCGGGTCGGATATACACGTCGTCGGGTCCCAGCGCCGGCATCGCCTGGGTAAAGAGAAAACCGGCCAGCCGCCTCGCCACCGCGGCTGGAGACGTCATGTCGGCGCTGTCCGATTGGGGCGATTCATCCTTGAGGTCCACCACGATCAGACGACGCGCACCCGCGGCACGGGCCGCCTCGATCGGCAGGTTGGCGGAAATGCCGCCGTCGATGAAGTAACGGTCACCGATTCGCTCGGGCGTATACACGAGCGGGATCGCGATCGAGGCCCGCACCGCCTGCGCAAGGTCGCCACTCTTCAAGGCAACCGCTTCTCTGGTCCGGAGGTCGGTGGCGACTGCCCGGAACGGGATAGGGAGGCGGTCGAAGTCACCCCGCGCCAGCAGATTGCCCCGCAGGAGGATTCGGTTGAGCGCGGTGGTGGTCCGGAGCTCGGATGCGCCCCGGGTAACCAGCGAAAATCCGCGCCGGTCCTGCTCCCAAAGCAGCAGCGGGAGCAGCGTTCCCCAATCGTGCGGCGTCCGGTTCCCAAGGCTTCCGCCAACGTCTCCGGTCGGGAAGTCGCGGGCGATCGAATCGATCTGCCGGCCGGAAAGACCGCTGGAGTAAAGTGCGCCGAAAATCGAGCCGACACTGGTACCCACAACAAGGTCAGGGCGCACGCCGAGGCTGTCGAGCGCCTGGAGTACACCGATATGGGCAAAGCCCTTGGCGCCGCCACCGGCCAGGACCAGCGCAAGGGAACCCTCAGGGCATTGCTGCCCCTCGAGCGGGGTGGCCGCGACTAATGCCGTTGCGAGCAGGTGCAGAAGGGTACGCATGGGAAAAACCTAACCCCGGCTCCCCTTGCGGTACGCCGCCCGGCTCCTTAATTCTGTCCCCAGAGACAGGAGCAGTTGCGGGGACGCCCAACGCCCACCCGGGGAGACGCGCAGTCATGGCGTATGTGATTACCGAAGCGTGCATCGGCACCAAAGACAAAGCCTGCGTCGATGTATGCCCGGTCGACTGCATCTATGAGGGCGAAGACCAACTCTACATTCACCCCGACGAGTGCATCGATTGCGGGGCGTGCGAGCCCGAGTGTCCGGTCACGGCGATTTTTCCCGAGGAGGACGTTCCGCCGAACCTTGAAGGCTACATCGAGAAAAACCGTGAGGTCTTCAACTCCGATGTCCCGCCAGGGAGGCCGAAGAAGTAGGAAGCAGGATTCAGGATTGAGGGGTCAGGGAAGCATCCAGAGGCGACGCTCGTTGCAACGGAGCGCCGCCTTTGGTTTTCCTCGATCCTGAATCCTGGTCCCTGGCAAGCGGGCGACCCGCGAGGTCGGCGTGTGTGCCGACCCCGGGGTCGATAGGGGAGAAGACCTGCATGAGGCTTGGCAGTGATCCGATATAGAGCATCGGTTCGGCCCGCCATATAAATAGACGCCCGAGCCCGGGAAATGGTTTCATGCAATGGACTGGAGGAACTTGAGAATCGCCCGCGTGGTGGGAACCGGCTGTTCGACACCCGGCAGGTGACCGGCGCCGGGAATCTCCATGAGCCGGGCGCCGGGAATCGCCGCCGCCATTCCCTGCGCGATTGCGGGAGGTGTGATCATGTCTTCCGCGCCCACCAGCACAAGCGTCGGCACCCCGGTCAGCGTCTCGAGGAGCGACGTGCTGTCGGGTCGCTCGCGCATGGCGGAGAGCGCGCCCACGATCCCGGGTACCGGCGTCCGCAAAATGGTGGTACGGATGCGCTCGATGATCTCCGGAGAAACCTGGGGAGTGAAGAAGCGCGGCAGCATGGCCTCCGCCGCGGCGATGGCGCCCAGCTCCCGCACGCGTCCGATCAGGGTGTCCCGCGCGCGGCGACCGTCGGCATTATCCGCCTCGGCCCGAGTATCGACCAGGATGAGCCCACGCACCCGCTCGCGCCACCGCCGTACAAACTCGAAGGCGATGTACCCGCCCAGCGAGTGCCCACACAGCACCACCTCTCCCTCGCCCAACGCGTCGAGCAGGGCGAGCAGGTCCTCGGCGTAGGTACTCATCGAGTAACCGAGGTCGGGGGCATCGGACTGGCCCATGCCGCGCAAGTCGGGAGCGATGCGGCGGTAGCCGGACAGCGTGTCGATCTGGTGCTGCCAGATGGTCCGGTCGAGTGGAAATCCATGCACGAAGAGAATGCTGGGGCCGGTGCCCCGGTGTTCTACAGCCAGGCTCACGCCGTTCACCGTGAGCCGGTCTGCGGGCTCGGTGCTGGGCCGGGCGTTGAAGAGCTCTCCTACCTCCTCGGGCACCGGGATGGGCCGGCCCTCGCGATCGATGCAGACGAAGACGAACTCGGCGGTCGCGATGAGGTTTCCGTCGCTGGCCCGGCGCGCAGTCTGCCGCATGGTAAAGCTGGTGCGCCCGTGGTGCACCACCGCCTGGTGCACGCGGAGGATGTCTCCCGAAAAAGCCGGCGCATGATAGTCGATCACCGTCTTTCGCACGGCGGGCCACGCGCCATGCCGGGTGAACACGTCCATCCCGGGACCTCGGGCCATCACGTCCCAGCGAGCCCGCTCGAAGGCCCGAAGGAACGACGCCTGATTCAAGTGCCCAAATGCGTCGCAATCATCGGGGTAGACGACTTGTTCGACGTCGGCGAGGTTCATGCAAGACGCTCCGGGAATGCCATAAGGTACGCCGGTCTCCGCCGGACTCGCTACTATTCCGCTCGTGACCGGCCCCCCGCTCTCCCTCATCGAGGACTCCAGCGAGTTCACGACACTGCTCCGCCGGCTCCGTGAAGAGTCGATCGTGGCCATCGACACGGAAGCGGCCAGCTTCCACCGCTACCGCGACCGGGTCTATCTCGTCCAGTTGTCGACCCGTACCGAGACCCACCTTGTCGATCCGCTGGCCGTGCCGGGCTTGCCGGGCCTGGGGGAGCTGCTGGCCGATCCCGCCATCGAGAAACTGTTTCACGACGCCGACTACGACCTCCGGCTTCTGGGTTACGAGTTCGGGTTCCGCGCGACCAATCTCTTCGACACGAGGGTGGCAGCACAGTTTCTGAACGAGCCGGGCATCGGCCTCGCCGCGCTCCTCGAGAAGTACATCGGCGTCCATCCCGACAAGCGCTTTCAGCGGGCCGACTGGTCGGCGCGGCCCCTTACCCAGCCCATGCTTGAGTACGCCGCGATGGACACCCGGCACCTGGCGGAGCTCCGAGACCTGCTGCGGGACAAATTGATCGCGCGAGGGCGGCTCGAGTGGGCGCGGGAGGAATGCGCGCTGATCACGGCCGTGCGGTGGCCCGAACCGGTGCCCCCCGAAGAGGCCGCCCTCATGGCCAAAGGCGTCCGCGCCCTCACCCCTCGCGGCCTGGCGGTGTTCCGGGAGCTGTACGTCTGGCGGGCGCGCACCGCGGAGACGCTGGACCGGGCCGCGTTCAGGGTGATGGGGAACGAGGTGCTCTTCGTACTGGCGCAGCAGCCTCCGGCCGACCCGGCGGGCCTTTCGGGAATCAAGGGCGTCGGCCGGGACGTGGCCGAGCACCGTGGTGCGGAAATCCTGGCCGCGATCCGGCACGGCCTCGAGTTGAGGGACGACGAGCTGCCCCGCCTGCCTCGCGGGACGCGCCAGCGGCCGGACCCGGTGTTCGACGCGAGGCTCGAACGACTCAAGGCCCTGCGTGCCGGGCTGGCGGCCCGCGAAGACCTGGCTCCCGGCGTGCTCTGCCCAAACTGGCTGCTCGAGGCCATTTCCCGCGCGGTGCCCCACAACCTGGAGGAGCTCGGTACGGTTGAAGGGATCCGGCGCTGGCAGGTCGGCGCGATCGGATCCGAGCTGCTCAAGGCGGTTTTACCATAGTAGGCTTGTTTGCTACTACTATTCAGACCCAGCCCCACTCCCCGCACCGGTCGCTGCTCTCGTCGCACCGAGACACGTACCCAACGCTTCTCTCCCTGGCGTCGTCATACCCCATGCAAGCAGAACCGAAGCCCATGCGGCCGCAAGGGACGGTGTGGTGGACGATACGGATCTGATCGCGGGCGCACGCGCCGGCGACCGGTTGGCAGCCCGCCGACTCTACGACCGACACGCCCCCCGCGTGTACCGGCTGATCTTCCGCATGGTCAGTGAGGACTCGCTCGCTCAGGAATACACGCAGGACACATTCGTGAAGGCGTTCGACCGATTGGAACAGTATCGCGGCGAATCGGCATTCTCCACCTGGCTGCACTCGGTGGCGGTGTCGTCGGTGCTCACGGGGTTCCGGCGCCGTAAGCGGCTGCGGTTCCGAGAGACGGAGTTGGAAGAGGCCTCGCACGTGGCCACGCGGTCGGATGGTTCCGACCTGGGCCGCGAGTACGCGACGGGACACGACGTCGAGTTGCTGCGCTCCGGTTATGCGGGCCTGAGTTCAGCGACCGCGAAGCAGGCGATCCTCTCCGTGCTTGCCGAAGAAGGCGGCGCCTCCAACCTCCGGTGGCTTCTCGGTGTCGCGGGAGACGCCGCGGCATCGCCGGAGTTGCGAGCACAGGCCATCGAAGCGGGCCAGCGGGCCGGGGCGAGCGCAGCCCAGCTTGGCACGCTCTACGCGCAGGCGCCAGACCGCCGCGCAAAGGAAGCGGCAATCAACGGCCTGCTGAAGCGAGGGGACCGGCCGTCGGTGGATCTGCTGCTGGGAATCGCCCGGACGGAGACCGACCCGACGGTGCGGCGGTCGTTGATCTCCCGGCTGGGACGCCTGGAGGATGCGCGGGTAAAGGAGTTTTTGAAGGAGCTGGTGGGCCAGTAATGCCAGGAAGCGCTAGCCTAGAAACGCGCGCACCCGGGGATCCATCTTCTCCGGCGTCCAGTAGGGTTCCCACACCAGGTCGATGGTCACGCTCTTCACGCCCTCGAGGTCTTCGAGCACAAGCTTGGCGTCTCCCATGATCTCGGCGCCGGCCGGGCACCCGGGCGAGGTCAGGGTCATTTTCACCGTCACGTCACCCTCGTCGCCCACGATCGCCTCGTAGACCAGCCCAATATCGATGATGTTGAGCCCGAGCTCGGGGTCCTTCACCGCGCGAAGGGCCTTCTTAACGGTTTCGGGAGTCAGCGTGGGGACCGACGGGTCCTTGCCTTCGGTTGCCATAAGGGAACTATGGGCCTCCTCGATCCCCCGGTCAACGTTGGGCCGTCCGGATGACCAGGTCGGACAGCGCGGTTCGCAGGGTCCGCAGCGCCGTGATCGAATGGCGTACCCGCGGCTCCAGGCTGCGGTTGGTGAGGAAGACCAGGAACAGATCACGCGTCGGATCGACCCAGAGCATGGTACCGGTCCACCCGCTGTGGCCGTACGTGAGGTGACCGGCCAGCCGACCGTAGATCGAAGGGACTGATCCGCGCCTCTCCGGCGTGTCCCACCCCAAGGCGCGGCTTCCGCTCTGCGTCGATCGGCGAAGAAACTCACGAATCGCGGTGGCCGAGACCCACGGGCCCTCGGCAGTGCTGCCCTCGCGGAGCCAGGCCTGGGCAAACCGCGCCACATCCGCACCGGTGGAGAACAATCCCGCGTGCCCGGCAACACCCCCAAGAAGATTGGCGTTATCGTCATTGACCCGACCCGAGACCGGCCGGCCGCGCGCGCTCCAGCTCGGCGCCACCGAGAGCCCGGGGACGAGTGCGGGGGTGAACGCAGTCGAGGAGAGCTGGAGGGGCGCGAACACCTCACGACCCGCAAACACATCGAGCGATTCGCCCGCCACTGCTTCGACCAGCACGCCGAGTAGCATGGCGTTGAGGTCGCTGTACTGCGGGGAGGACCCGGGGATGCGCGCCGGCGTGGTATCGTAAAGCAGCTCGAGCGCCGTGGCACGGCTCCCGGCCAGCCGATGGAGTGCGAGATAGGGTCGGAGTCCGCTAGTATGGTCGAGGAGCATCCGGACCGTAATCAGCTCGCGCCCGGCGCCGCTGAAACGCGGGAGGTAGCGCGCGACGGGCATGTCGAGGCTCAGCCGGCCCTGATCGACCAGCACCATGATGGCGCTGGTCGTCGCCAGCACCTTGGTCAACGAAGCGAGATCCCAGCGCGTTTCGTGCGCGGAAGGACGAGGTGCTCCTCGCACCCAGCTCAAATGGCCGAAGCCCCTGGCGTAGAGCACGGTGTCCCGCCGCCCAATCACCACCACCGCTCCGGGGTACACCCCCTGCCGGATCCCCCGCTCGACCAGCGTTCCCACCGTCGCAAAACGGGGGGCGGCGGCGGGGCGGAAGGCCTGCAACACCGCCATTCCGAGCAGGAGTGCGGGCGTCATGGGGTGATTATTTCTCGGATGGTCCCTAGTGGTAGCTCATACAACAACCTCAGGGTTGACCGGTCCCGCTCGCTCAAGCGGCCGGTGCGGGTTACCGGATACATGACGTCGTCGGGGTTGGGCGAGTGCGCTAGCCCCATTGCGTGGCCGACCTCGTGTACCGCCACGGCCAGCAAACCCGGGCTCGAGATAGGCCGGCCTTCCTGGTTTCGCCGGGCGAGGGTGATCACCGCGGAGTGAATCGTGCCCTCCCGGGTCCACTGGAGGTCGGTCTGGCCGGCCCGCTCACCGGGAAGCTGGTCGCTGCCTCGCACACG
>JANNGX010000230.1:0-5098 GCA_031404115.1 Gemmatimonadales bacterium
CCGGCCGGACGGGGCCAAACATAGGGCGGGGTCCCCCCGTGTCAACGCGGGCGGCCGGAAGTTCCTTCGAACGCAGTTCCATGACCGCATCGCGTCGATGTCCCGGTTGAGCCGATGTATCCGAAACACCCCAGGGATCGAGAGCGCTGACTATGCTCTCACCAGGACGCGCCGCCGTTCACCGTCAGCATGATCTGCATGTTCTCCAGGTCCGTGCCCACGACAATCGCGTCGGGCCCGAGTACGAGCAGCTCCTTCGCATCAAACCGTCTTCCCTTGAGCCCGAGGTCCACAGGCGACCACGACTCACCGCCGTCGGTAGTTCGGAGTATATGGTCTGTCCCGACAATCCAGCCATTGTTCGCGTCGGCGAAGCCGATATCGTAGAGACCGGCTCCTGCGCCATCGAACAGCGTTTGCCGTTCCCACGTTTCGCCTCCGTCGGCGGTGCGAAAAAGGTTGGTGAACTTGGAGGCGTGGCCGATTGCCCAGCCGATATTGTGGTTGAGCATTTCCACCGCGATCAACTGGCCGCCGTTAAGCTCGCCGTGGATCACACTGCGTGGAATGGGGGTGCGAAATTCTGCCCGTACGCTCGACGCAATGCTCCGCGTCGCCGGACGCGCCTGCGCCACCACATTTGACGCGCCCCCTGCGACGAGCGCCGCCAGCACAATGGTTTCAAGGTGCTGCTTCATGGTCTGACCTCAGCTGGGTAAAGGAAATTGTGCGTAACATAAGTCATGTTCATGTATTCCCTGAAAATCTTGAGAGCCCCCAGTTCCAGTTATCATGATCTGTGAAGTCTGTGGGTCAGAAAGTCAAAGCGCGCAGATAGTCGAAGCTTGCCTTCGCCGAATCGAACGGCGAGCCCGGCACCTCGTCCTGCTCGTAGAAGTAGTGCCGGATGCCGGCCTGCTTTGCCTTCCCGAAGATCCGCTTGAAGTCGATGGTGCCCCGTCCGACCTCGGTAAAGGAGCGGCGCGGCGTCGCATCCATATCCTTGATGTGCACCAGCGGAAACCGGCCCGGCCATTTGGCAAAATACGCCAGCGGGTCCTGTCCGCCCTTGGTGATCCAGTAGAGGTCCAGCTCGAGTTGCACTAGCCGGGGATCGGTTTCCTGGAGCAGCAGGTCGTAGGGCACCTGGCCCTCCAGAGGAACGAACTCATAGTCATGGTTGTGATAGGCGAACTGGAGACCCCTGGCGCGGGCGGCCTCTCCCGCCTTGTTGAACAGCGCGGCAATGCGCTTCCAATCGTCCGCGGTGCGCCGCTCGTTCGATGGCACGAAGGCCACGACCACGTAATGCTGACCCAAAATCGCCCCCTGGTCGAGGGTGCGGTCCCAGTCGCTGCGCAGCGCCTGGAGCCCGACGTGGCCTGAGGGCGCGCTCAGCCTGAGGCGGTCGAGAATCTTGCGGAGCGACCGCGCGGTTCCGTTGGGATATCCGGCGAACTCCACCTCCCGATAGCCGATGTCCGCCAGTCGGCTCAGGGTGCCTTCGACGTCCTTGGCCAGCTCGCGCCGCACGGTGTAGAGCTGGATACCGAGTCTGCCGAGCTTCGCTTCGTTCCAGCCTCCCGGGTGGCCCAACACCCCGGAGACCTTGCCGGTGCCCCCGTCCAGGCGGGCAGCCGCCCACGTCGTCGCGGCGACACCAAAAAACTCCCGGCGGGAAAGGCTCACAGTTCGTTTCGCTTCATCGCTGCCACCGCGAAGGCCGCCGCCCGCGCGGTCAGCGCCATATATGTGATGGAGGGATTCTGATTGGCCGAAGAGGTCATGCAGGCGCCGTCGGTGATGAAGACGTTTTTCGCGTCCCAGACCTGGTTGTTGCCGTTGAGCACCGAGGTGCGGGGATCGCGCCCCATGCGCGCGGTACCCATCTCGTGAATGCAGTGGCCCGGAGGATTCCGCGAATCGTGGGTACGGATGTTTCTGGCACCCGCCGCGTCCAGCATTTCCGCCGCGGTGACCTGCATATCGGCCAGCAGGGCCCGTTCGTTGGGACCCCAGGTGCAGTCCACGCGCAGCGCGGGAATACCCCACTTGTCCACCAGCGTCGGGTGCAGTTCGATCCGGTTGTCTTCACGCGGCAGACATTCGGCCCAGCCGCTGATCGAAAAGCTCCACGGCCCCAGCGCGTTGCTGAAGAGCGCCTTCTTGAACTCCGGACCGAATCCGGTCGAAGGCCTTGGCAGGCCGCCACGGCCGGCGCCGCCCTGAAAGCCGTAGCCCCGGAGAAAATCGGGATGACGATCCTTCACGTTGCGGAAGCGCGCGATGTAGATCCCGTTGGGCCGCCGGCCGTACGAGGTCTGATCCTCCATGCCGGGAATCGTCCCCGAGGCGCCGGCGCCGTACGCGTGGTCCATGAGATTCCGGCCCAGTTGTCCGCTGGAGTTCCCGAGCCCGGTGGAAAACCGGCCGGTCTTCGAATTGAGGAGCAACCGCGCCGACTCCATGGTCGAGGCGCACACAAAAATGATCCGGGCGCGAAACTCGAGCGCCTGCATGGTGACGGCGTCGATGACCCGCACGCCGCTGGCACGATCGCGCGACTCGTCATAGATGAGACTGTGTACCACACTGTCGGGCCGGAGGGTGAGCCGGCCGGTCCGACGGGCGGCCGGCAGGGTGGAACCGATGCTGGTGAAATAGGAGTGGGTGATGCATCCGCGCTCGCAGGGGCCGCAGTAGTGACAGGCCGCCCGGCCATTGTGATTCTGAGTCAGGATGGCCACCCGCCCGATCGTCAGGACCCGCTCGCCTCCCCACCGGGCCAGGACCTTCTCCCGAACCGCCCGCTCGGCGCAGCGCATTTCCATCGGGGGGAGAAACTCCCCGTCGGGAAGCTGGGCCAGCCCCTCATGCTGTCCGCTGACCCCGATGAAGCGCTCGACATGACTGTACCAGGGCTCGATATCGGCGTAGCGGATCGGCCAATCGACGCCTGCTCCATCCTTCGCGTTGGCTTCGAAGTCGAGGTCGCTCCAGCGATACACCTGGCGTCCCCACATGATCGAGCGCCCGCCGACTTGCCGCCCCCGGAACCAGGCGAAGGGCTTGTCCGCGTCGGTTTCGTAGGGATTGTCGCGGTCGTTCACGAAAAACTTGGAGCCCCACTCGTCGCAGGCATAGCAGTTCTTCTGGATCGGCTGGTCCCGTTCGAGCGCCTTTCGGTCGCCCCGGCCGCGGAAAGGGAGTTCCCATGCCTGCACGTGCTCGACGTAGTCGGTGGCGGGGGTGATGTCCCGACCCGCCTCGAGGACCAGCGTCCTGAGCCCGCGTTCGGTCAGCTCTTTGGCCGCCCATCCGCCGCTGATGCCGCTGCCGACGACGATGGCGTCGTACTGAACGTCCTGCGGCGGCCTCACCGTGGCCCTCCAACCGGTACGCAGCCGTCGTAACGTCCCGGGATGATTGGCGTGGTCCGGAGCAGTTCGGCAATCGGCTTGGAGGTGAGGTACCCGAAAACGATTTGGTCTCGCAGGGGCCGCCAGATCGCCTCGGCCGGATCCTCCGGGTGTTCCCGGCGGTCGAGTCCGGTGAGGAGTTCAGCCCGCGTGGTGGCCTCGAGCTCCGCGAACGGCCGGCCCCCCCTGGCAACCCCTCGCGCGTCGATCGCGTCCAGGCCGACCAGAATCTCGGCTCGGAGCTGGTCCGGATACCATTCTGCCACGAGCAGATCGACGAACTTGGGCACGCCCACATCGAGCGCGCCGGGGGTGTCGGTCCGCGGCAGCAACGTGTCCGCCAGCGCGGTGACCAGCGCCATCTGCGCGGCGCTGAGCGACTGCCCCGGCGCCTGCCCTCGCGCAAGGCGGGCGTGGAGGCCCTCGCCAAGGGTGGATCGCTCCTGGGCCGAGAGCGGTGAGATCAGCGGAGCCAGGACCGCGGTCCCGAGGAACGCCAGCGCTTCGCGTCTATGCATGGGGGAGACCTCCGCCCCGAAGCTAGGTCCTTGCCCGAGGCCCGTCCAGAGCGCACGTTACGGCTCCGTGCCCATCGCCCGTTTCCTCCGCGTCAGCAAGACCTTCGGGGCCTCCCGCGCGGTCGATGACGTCTCCTTCGACGTCGGCCGCGGCGAATTCTTTTCTCTCCTGGGCCCGTCCGGCTGCGGCAAGACCACCACGTTGCGTCTCCTCGCGGGACTCGAAACGCCCGATCACGGCGGAGAAATCCTCATCTCCGGTGAGCCGGTCGGGAACAAGCGCCCCTACGAGCGGAAACTGGGCATGGTCTTCCAGAGCTATGCGCTCTTCCCCCACCTCTCGGTGGAGCGCAACGTTGCCTTCGGACTGGAGCGCCATCGAGTGCCCCGCGCGGATATTCCGGGGAGAGTGGCTCGGGCTCTTGAGATGGTGCGCCTCGATCCCGGCGAGTTCGCCAGGCGGCGCCCCGCCGAGCTCTCCGGCGGCCAGCGCCAACGGGTCGCGTTGGCGAGGGCGCTGGTGCTGGAACCTGAGATGCTGCTCCTGGACGAGCCCCTCGGCGCGATCGATCTCAAGCTCCGGAAAACGATGCAGCTCGAGCTCCGCGAGCTCAATCGGTCCCTCGGCATCACCTTCGTCTACGTCACCCACGACCAGGACGAAGCCCTCACCATGTCGGACCGGATCGCGGTGATGGACCGCGGCCGGATCGCCCAGATCGGGTCGCCCGCCGAGATCTACGAGAACCCCCGCACCGCGTTCGTCGCGACGTTCATCGGGGAGTCCAATCTTCTCGAGGGGACGGTCCTGCGGCGCCGGGACGCGATGTGGGAGGTCGCCACGACTCCCGGTCCAAGCATTGACGTCCCGGACCAGCCCGGTCTCTCCCCCGGCAAGGCCATCCGGCTCGCGGTTCGGCCCGAATGGGCCGATCTCTTTTCCCCGGAGGCCGTTCCTGCGGGAGAGAATGCGCTGCACGGCATCATCGAGGATGTGGTGTACCAGGGAGAGATGATGCGGGTCCGGGTGGCGCTCGCGGATCGCGCGCCCGTGGTGGTGGCCGTGCGCAATGAAGGGCAGTTGACCCGTCCGCTCGAGTGGAAGCGGGGAGATCGGGTGGCGGTCGGATGGCGCCCCGAGGACTCCCAGTTGCTGGAGGA
>JANNGX010000231.1:0-26880 GCA_031404115.1 Gemmatimonadales bacterium
CGATGCTCCCCAGCGTGATGAGCCGGCCGCCCCCGGCTTGCTTCATCATCGGCAGGAACGCCCGGGCCACGAGGAACGGTCCGGCGAGATTGGCCGCGAGCTGCGCGGTGAAATCGTCGGGCTGGGTCCGCTCCAGCGGGGCCAGCATGAAGGCGCCGGCATTCCCGACCACCACCGCCGGCACGCCGAACACGGTCCGCGTCTGGTGGGCGAGTGCCGCGACTTGCTCGGGGTCGGTGACGTCACAGCGAATATCGAGGCGAGTGGCGGATACCTCCGGGGCCAGGGTCCGGGCAGCGCGGACCACCCTGGCGCCCAGGTGCTCGAGTGCGGTGGCGACCGCCAGGCCGATGCCGCGCGACGCCCCGGTGACGACCATCACCCGCCCGGCCAGGTCGCTCACTCCAGCGGCCGGCCGGCACTCACCAGACGCAGAAACTCGGACCGGGTCCGGGAGTCATCCCGGAACAGTCCCCGCACCGCGCTGGTGACGGTGCGGGAGTTCTGCTTTTCCACACCGCGCATCATCATGCAAAGGAGGGCCGCCTCGATGACCACGTCGACCCCTTGCGGGGCAAGCACCTCCATCACGGCATCGGCGATCTGGTCGGTCAAACGCTCCTGGATCTGGAGCCGCCGCGCGAACATCTCGACGATGCGGGGCAGCTTCGAGAGCCCGACGATGCGCCCGTCGGGAATGTAGGCCACGTGGGCCCGTCCGAAAAACGGAAGCAGGTGGTGCTCGCAGAGCGAATAGAGCTCGATGTCCCGCACCAGGATCATCGACTCGTGCGCTTCCTCGAAGACCGCACTCCCCACCACGTCCGAGACCGACATGTCGTAGCCGCGGGTGAGCCAGCGCAGCGCGGTTTCCACCCGCTCGGGGGTCCGCTGGAGGCCCTGACGCTCGGGATCCTCACCGATGCTCTCGAGGATGGTGCGGACCTCGGACCGGAAACTAGTTCCCTTCATAGTCCACGTAGTTGCGAGGGGTTTCCCAGAGGCGGATGCGAATCAGGCGCCCGCGCGGGATTCGCGGCGCGAGGTGTTCCCAGCAGAACACCGCGATGTTTTCGGCGGAAGGGAGCCGCTCCCGGAACCACCCGACGTCGAGGTTGAGAGTCCGGTGGTCGAGCGGTGCAATGATCAGCTCTTCGGCCAGTGCCTTGAGAACGGCGACGTCCACGACATAGCCGGTGGCGGAGTCGATCTCCCCCTCCACCAGCACGTCGAGCTCATAGTTGTGGCCGTGATAATTGGGATTATTGCAGGGGCCGAACGTCTCCCGGTTCCACTCGTCGGATCGCGCCGGGTTGTGGAGCCGGTGTGCGGCGTTGAAGTGCAGACGGCGGGCAACCACGCAGCGCGGCATCCGGAACCTTGCGCAGGAGACAAGAAAAGGCGCCGACCCGGCTCATGCTGGTCGGCGCCCAGGTGTCGAGTGGCGGCCGGGAGGGTAACTGAAGCCCGAAGAGAATGTTCGGCGCCCTCGCCATCGCGTCTGCCTTCCCCCGAGGGGCATGACATCGGCAACAGTATCTGGGCCCTCTATCGGACCTGTTGGCTCAGTGACGTGTCTCCCAGCCGTCACCCGACATTGTTATAATAGGGAAGCGAACAAATCGCGTCAACCGAGAGAGGCAACTTCGTGGCTCCGACCCTGGTCGCATCGGTGGTGTGCCTGATCCTGTGGACGGTGCTGGTGTTCATCCGGCCCGTCGGACTCGGGGTGGTGCATGTCTTGCTTGCGGCAGGCGCGGTGCTCTGGGTGCGGTGGTGGGCGCAAAAACCGGTAAGCAGCAACCAGTAACCGGTAGCTACTGGTCACCGGTCATCGTCAAATCTCCCAATTGGAAAAAAGGACCCCGCCGTTCCGGGCCGGCAACTCCGGTTTGCCCGACAGCGTCATTCTCAAATCAGTCCAGTGAACCGTGTAGCCGGCGTCGAGCACAGCCTCGTATGCCGAGCCGTAGGCCGTTTGGCAGCGGAGCGAGGCTTGCCGGGCGCCCGCGCTCGCGGTATCGCGCTCGATGGCCGGAAGCAGGCGCCGGAAGGCCTCGATGTCCCGGGCGGCAAGCTTGAGGACCCTGGCCTCATCGCCCGGGCGGCCTTCCGCCAGCGGAGCAGTGTGCCAGAGTGCGAAGGCCGACGCGGCGCCTCGATCGGCGACCAGGGTCACACCGCCCAGATCCTGCCCAAAGGTGAGGTCGATTTCCCGGGAAAAATCCACTCCCGGCGCGAGCGCCTCAGTGAGTTCGCGACACCGGGCCAGGATCTCCGCCCTCGGCCCAGCCGGAATTCGCGCCGCCGATGAGGTCCCGCCCCCCTTCAGCGTACGGGTCACGGTCACCGTAAGATGGCCCGGCCGGAACCCCAATCGAGAGTAGAATCCGATGTTGTCCACTGTCCGCGGCATCGTCTCCAATCCGATGGTCCGCGCGCCCTCGGCCTCGAGGCGGCGGATTCCCTCGCGCACAATGGTCCGGCCGAGTCCCTGGCCTTGCCGGTCGGGCCGCACCGCAAGCGGGCCCATCCAGCCCTCCGTTCCCGATCGATGCACCATGTTGAACGCGGCGATCGCGCCGGCCGCGTCCCGCCAGACCAGCGCTCCGTCCCCCGCGGCCGCGATCGCGAATCTCCAGATTGCGGGATTGAGCAGCGGGACTCGCACGCCGGAGAGCCCGTCGCGCTGATAGCGGTCGGTGAAGGCCTCCGAGAAGATCCGGTTGATGCGGTCGATCTCGGAGGGCGCCGCGCGGTCGGGCCCGCTGAGCGCGTCACGCGGCATCGCGGGTCTCCGTCACGGCGCGTGATATGCGCTGCTCGACATCGTAGGTGAGACGGATCACGCGGTCGAAGCCGTCCCGCACCGATTCGATGTGGGTGATCAGGATCACTTGCGGAAATCGATCGGCCAGGCTCCGCAGCAGGTCCACCACCGCACCGCGTCGCTCCTCGTCGAGCGAGCCGAAGATTTCGTCCAGGACCAGCAGCGAGAGCGGCTGACCGGCCCGCTCGGCGATCATCTGGCTGATGGCGAGCCGCAGGGCCAGGTTGGCCACGTCTTCCTCGCCGCCGGAAATCACCGGCTTCGGCTCCCCTTCTTCGATGATGGTCGCAATGTAGTCCTCGTCCAGCTCGAGGTCGGTGTAGCGGCCGGTGGTCATATCGCGGAGAAATCCGGAGGCGAGCTCCGACAGATCGGGACGCAGCGTGTCGTTGAGCTCGGTCCGCAGGTCGCCCAGGGCCCGATCCAGCTCGTGCTGCAGGAGGATGTCATCGCTCAGGCGCTGCACCTCTGCGGCGCGCCGCTCCCGGTCTTCTCGCCGGCGGGCCACCTCGGCTCGTTGGGCCAGGGCACCGGTGAGCTCTCCCGCGGCGCGGGCCTTCTCCACCTCCGCGTGCTGCACCGAGCGCTCCAGGGCGCGGCGGCGGCCACGGATCTCCTCGGCCGCTTCCGCCGACCAGCCGAGCCCGACCAACCGCTCCCGAAGCGACTTCACGTCCGCCTCGCGGGACGAAAGATCCTGCTCGGCCAGCGCCGCGCGGCCCACCAGCTCCTCGGCCCGCTCGGCGGAGGCCCGGAGCCGCTCCGCCATCAACGCATCCGGTTCCAGCGCCGCGATCTGCTGCTTCACCACGGTGTGCCGCGTCTCGTCGTAGCTCTCCGGCGCTGCGCTGATGGCCGCGCTCAGCTCGGCGACCTTGGCGGCCAAGCCGGCCCGCTCCTGGCCCAGCCGGACCCGCTCGGCGGCTTGTTGCTCCAATCCCGCGGCCATGCCGGTGAGGTCCCGGCCCTCCTGCTCCAGCAGATCGCGCTGCCGGACCAGATCGAGCAGATCGGCCGGTTCCACCTGGAGCTGCTCGATCCGCTGACGGTAGAACTTGCCCTGCGACTCGACTTCTTCGGTCTGGCCGATGAGGAGGTCGAGCACGCCTTCATACCCGTCGCCCAGCGGCCGGCCACAGGTCGGGCACTTCCCATCCCGTCCGGCGGCCTCGAGACGGCCGCGCTGCCCCCGAAGATCCTCGTGCTGCGCCAGGAGATTCTTGCGCTGGGTTTCCGCGTCCTGCTTTTCGCGGACCCAGGCAGTCCGCCGGACTTCGGTCTCGTGCGAGAGACGGGCGTGCGCCACCTGCACCTCGGCCCCCGCCGCCTGGATGCGGACCAGCTCCTCACCGGGCGGCAGCTCCGCCAACCGGCGGTCCACGCGCTCCATCTGGCGGATCAGCTCGGTGCGGCGGGCCTCGAGGCTCCGCCGGCCCCCAGCGGCCTCGCGGGCCGCATCGAGTGCGTCGCGCTCCGCCCGGAGCGCCGTCAACGGCACCAGCAGCGGCGCCAGCTCATCGAGACGCGACTTGGCGCCCAAGGCCTCGGCGAGCTCCTTGTCCAGGCGGCCGTGCTGGTCTCGAGCCGTCACCGCGCCGTGCTCGGCCACCTTCAGATCTCCCTCCAGGGACACCACGGTCTTATGGAGCGCTTCCCACCGCTCCGCCTCCGGCTTGAGCGATGCCAGTTCCGTGTTGGCGGCCTGATGGGTCGCGGCCAGGCGCGCCGACGCGAGCTCCGCCATGCGAAGGCGGCCGGCGGCGAGCTCCTCCTCCTGCTGCAACCGGACCGGATCGAGTACCTCGAGCTTCCTGGCCTCGAGAGTGGCCTGCGCGATCCGCCGTCGCTCTCGGAGGCGGGACTGCGCCAGCCGGAGCTTCTCGTACCCGAGCACCCGGCTCAGGAACTGGGCCCGCTCCGGCGCCGACATCTGCGCCATGATGGCCAGCTCCTTCTGACCGGTGAAGTACGTGCTGAAGAATTCGTCCCGGGTCATGCCCAGCAGCCGGGTCACCCGATCCGTGACCGCGGCAAGGCTGTTCGCAACCGGAACCGGGTCTCCGTCCTGAAACAGCTCGGCACCCGCGAGTGAGCGAACGATCCGATAGCGGTGGGGTCCCAGCTCAAAGTCCAGCTCGACCTCCACCCGTGAACGGGGCGGCGCGCCCCGGCGCTTCAGGGTGTCCTTCCGGCCACGGGTGGCCTCGGTACCGTAGATGGCCCAGGCTATCGCTTCAAGCAGAGTGCTCTTGCCCGCTCCGTTGGGCCCCATGATTCCGGTCAGCCCGCGCTCGAACTCCAGCACGGTGTCGGCATGCTGCCGGAAATTCATCAGGCGCAGGCGGCGGATCAGCATCCGGCCTCTCCTCCGTCCGGCTCCGCCAGCAGTTCCAGGCCCATCGATACGAATTGCTTCCGCGGCACTCGCTCAGGCAGCGGCCGGCGAGTGAGGAATTCGGCGACCAGCTCGGGGAGCGTTTGCCTCCGGCCGGGAGCGCCGACGCCGATGGCGCGGTTCGAGTCGGGCCGCCGGAAGTCCAGGTGGAGGTGCAGGGCGGCGGCCTTGGCGGCGCGGATGGCGGCGTGATCCAGCTCGCGGACGACGTGCCGGGGAATTTCCGTCACGACCAGGCGCACGATCGCATCGGCAAGCCCGCCCGGAATCGCGGCCAGCCGATCGCCGATGGCCCGGTCCACCTCGGCGGGGGAGAGGCCACCCGCGTCGAGCCAGTCCAGGTCGTGCACCGGCCGCGCCAGAGCCACCGGCATCCGCTGCACCGCCCCGCTGTCGAGGTCGACCAGGAGCCAGCCCTTCCCTTTCACGAACAGCCGGGTCTCGTCAGCGAGCTCGCCCCACGGATTGGGACTCACATAGTCGAGCGCACCGGAATACCAGATCCGCGGCGCCACCTCGTGCTGAACGTGATAGTGGCCCAAAGCGACATAGCTCCAGGGTTCCCGCGTGAGCATGTCAGGGTCGACCACTGCGCCGCCGTATTCGACCGACGACCGATCGTACGGGTAGAGGCCTTCGATTTCACCGTGCAGCACCAATACCTGGTGTTTCTCGGGCCCGTCGGGACGGAGTACCGGCTTGTCCGGGGCGAACATCGCGGCGTGGGGAACCGCGAGCACCGAGAGCTCCAGCTCGGGAAACGTGAGCCGGCGCGGTTCGTCGGCCACGACGTGGAGGCCCAGCTCCTCGTACAGCCGAAGAATCGACCCGGTCTCGCTGCTGCGCGGGGTGTCGTGATTCCCGGCGATCAGGATGATCGGTGCGTCGGGCAGGGCCTCGCGGAGCCGCTGGAGCTGACGGAAGGCGAAGACGATCGAGAAGTTGGTGGGTCGAACCGCGTGGAACAGGTCGCCGGCGAGGATCACCGCATCAGGGCGGGAGGTTACCACGCCGTCCACCGCGGCGCGAAACGCGTTGGCCACGTCGGCCTCCCGCTGATTGATGCCGGCCGGGGTCTGACGGTGGTGCTGCCGGAAGCCGAGGTGCAGGTCGGCGAGATGGGCGATCTTCACGGTCGTCAATACGGATCCGCGCCGGTCCTCACCGGGCGAATCCCCGGCTTCGGCGCCACCGTCTCAGCGCGAACCTCGCGTCCCAGGCATTTCACGAAGAAGGGGAACGGCTGGTCGGGCCGGGCCCGGAGCGTGGCGTTGAGTGCCTTGCGGACGTCGGCCTCGCGCCGGCCCGCCACCAGGTCCTGAATCTTCGCCGAGGAGAGCGAGGGATCGAGCGCCCGGAGCCTTCGGCTCACCGCCTCGACGAAGGGAAGTTCGACGGCCGGCGGGAAGCGTTCCACCCCCTCCCGGCCGGAGAGCACGGCCGGCCTGGGGAACCGCACAAAGATCGGCTGGGTAAAGTGGGGGTGCCGGACCAGCAGCTCGCCCTTGGGCAGCGCGGCGAGCTTGGCCTTCGTGGCCGGGCTCATGGTGGAATAGCCCGGCAGCGCGAGCTCGTCGGAATCCATCCGGCCCATCAGGGTGGTACCGGCGTTCCCCACCACCCGCCGCTGCACCTGGGAGCGGAATTGCTGCGCCGAGAACAGCACCAGGCCGAGATAGCGCCCCCGCTCCGAAATATCGAGCAGCATTTTCCGCACGTAGGAGTCGGGGCCGTCCGCCGGGGCGTATTTGTTGAGTTCGTCCACGAACACCACCACGTGTTCGACGCCCAGGTCGCGGCGCTCCAGGTGCTCCCGCAGCCGGGACACCAGCCGGGCAAAGACCAGATCCTGCGCCAGGGGGTCGAGCCCCGCCACATCCACGACGTACAGACCGCGATCCTGGAAACTGCCCCACGGCAGGTCGTTCACTTCCCCGTCGTCGGTGACCAGGCCCTTCGAGCGGGTGCTGATGTTGCCGAGGCGGTTGCGGATCTTCCGGATGGTGGCGATGTGATGCGTGCGCCAGACCTCACCGCCGCGTCCGGCCTCCTCCAGCACCTGGAAGATGGCCCGGAAGAATTCATCCAGATCGGCAAAACTCTTGACGTGGAATTTTCTGCCCAGCGTGTTGTCCTCGTATTCGCGGTCCACCACCCGCTCGGCCAGGAAATCGATGAAGGCATCGGCCTTCGCGTCGACGTCATCCCGGTTGAGCAACACCTCGGCGTAGTCGAGCACCTCGCGCAGGCCCCAGAGCAACGGCTCGGTGTTGGACTGCAGCGCCTCGTGGGTCCGAAGCGTGTTGAGGTTGACGCCATCGGCCTTGTAGGGAGCGTAGTAGTGCACCGGCGCGAATGGTTTGGGCGTGAGACCGAGCCGTGCATAGAGGCGCGTGTCCTCCTCACCCAGCGGGGCCGGCTGGTCGAGGAAGCAGAGATCGGGGCCCTTCACGTTGAAGCAGACTGCCGCGATTCTCCCTTTACCAGCGGGGAAGCGCTGGAAGATGCTGGTGAGGAGAAACTCCACCGCGCTGGTCTTGGTGGCCAGGCCCGAGACGCCCGAGATATTCAGGTGCGCCGCCTCGGGACCCAGCAGGAAATCGGCGTCGACATAGACCGGCGCCTCGAGGCCGCCCGCGGCGTAGACTCCGATTGGAATGCCGGTCGGAGACTCACCCTCGGTGTACGCATCCATTCGCAGGGCGGTCACGACGTCGGCGTCACTGGCGAGATGGACGAGGCCCAGGGGTACCGGCTGGACCGGCTCTTCCGGCAGGTGGCGCAGCACCGCCGCGGCGAACAGCCGGATTTCCGCACGCCGAGTGGGCTCCTCCGCTCCGGCCGGGTCGCCGTCGGCGCCGATCACCGCGTGCATCGGGGTCTGCAGATCGGAGTAGGCGAACCCGTCGGTCACCACGCCGAACACGGTGCGGGAGTCGGCATCCACTCTGACGATGGCACCAATGCCCACCGGCGACTCGCGCGCGGTCCAGAAATAGAACTGGTGGGGCGTGGAGGGCTTGAGCTCGGTGGCCACGACGCGGCCCACCGGCGGCTGGCCGCTCAGCGCCCGGGGCTGCGGGTTACTGGTCACTGGTCACCGTTCACCTCTCACCGCCCGGAGGTATTCCTCGACGCCCCTGATCCCGTAGAGCAGGCGGTCCCACCTGCCGTCCGGTGCGCTGATTGGCGCCCGTTCGGCCAGAAGCCAGCGACAGAGCGGGTCCGCCGCGGCCAGCGATTCGCTCCGGGCCGCCACCTCGATTCGCACCAGCCCATAGAGCAGGTCCCGCCCCATCCACGGCCAGAGCCGGAGGCCCCATGCGTACACCGGCGCGTGCCGGCGCGAGGCGGGCTGGAAGATCGAGGAGCGATGGCCGGCCGGCAGTTGCAGGTAGGTCACCAGATCCTCGCCGTCGAAGGGGAGCGTCGAGTGGCTTTTTGAGACCCCCACCATCCTGGGGTCGCGCGCCCACCCGGTGCTCTCCGAGAGCGAGCCATCCACCACGAGCCAATGCGGCGCCCGCCTCCGGTATTCGTCGCCGGCGATCCGCTCCACCTCGCCACGAGCGCGGTCCACGGCATGGCGGGCCTCGTCCACGTCCCGGAGTGGGTGGCCCGGTTCTTCACCCTGCAGCGCTACGGTTTCGATCCCGCTGAGCGCATCCCCAGCGGCGGCCAGCACGTGAGGCCTGCCGATCGCGAGCGCCCGCCGCTCGATGGCGACGGTGCGAGTGTCCCTTCCGACCCGCTCCCGGACTGCCGCCGCCACTTCCGCCAACACCAGCGGGGACGTGCCGAAGTATCCTGCCACCTCGATGCGCTGGGTGCCGTCGAGGAACGCGACGGTTCCGGGCCAGACCTCCGGCGAACCGACCGCCCGTGCCGTGACTGGACCCGGCTCGATCAGCGTGGCGGGGGTGATGCAGGCCTCCTCTTCGCGACCGTGACTCGCCGGGGGTATCAGCGCCGCGGGCACCATGCCCGGCACCGGGGCGAGCCGCCGTCTCAGCTCACGGATAGTTAGAGGCATCGCGCCGCGCGAGGAATCAACCGCCCAGTCGCACGATGAAGCGGATGATCCGGTCGAGCGCCGTCTCGAGCTCCTTGTCTGAGACGGAGTAGCTCAGCCGAACCCAGCGGTCGTCGCCGAAAGCGCCACCCGGAACCAGGGCCACCCCGGCCTCGGTGATGAGGCTTTCGCAAAAGCTCTGACCGGTCGTCGGATGGCCTGCGGAGAGTCCGTCGACGCGAAAGAAAAAGTAGAATGCACCGTGGGGCTCGACGAACTCGACGCCCGGTGCGTCGTCGCGGAACCGGGCCACGACCCGGTCGCGCCGGCGGCCGAACGCCGCCACCATCTTCGTGACGTCCTTTTCCACTTCGGGATCATTGAACGCGGTGATGGCGGCCCACTGCGCGGGGTGGTTGGCTCCGCTGGTCGTATGCGACTGCAAGTTGGCCATGGCCTTCGCGAGGTGGAGCGGGGCCAGGGCCGCGCCGATCCGCCACCCGGTCATGGCGTACGCCTTGCTTGCGCCGGTGATCACCACCAGCCGCTCGGTGTCCTCGGGCGGCAGCTCGAGGAAGGATGGCGCGCCGCCGTCGCCGTAGAAAATCCGGCCGTAGATCTCGTCGGCCACGATCCAGATCTCGTGCTTCTTTGCCCACGCGGCGATGGCCTTGAGCTCGGACAGGGTGTAGACCGCTCCGGTCGGATTGCAGGGAGAGCAGAGGATGAGTCCCCGCACCAGTTTGTCGGTGTGTCGTTCCAGGTCCTGCGCGCTCACCTTGAGCCCCCAGTCGGCTTCGCCCGGGATCATCACCGGCTCGGCGCGGGCCAGGTGCACGATCTGCGGATAGGACACCCAGGCCGGGGAGGGGATCAGCACCTTGTCCTTGGGACCGAACAGGCTGAAGCACGCGTTGAAGAGCGACTGTTTGGCTCCCGAGCTGATCACCACGCCCTCGGGATCGACGGGCCGGCCGCCCGCGTGGTGGGAGAGATTCTTCGCGATGGCCTGGCGCAATTCGCTCAGGCCGGCATTGGGGGGATACCGGGTGTGTCCATGCTGAATCGCCAGGACACCCGCCTGGGCGGCCGCCTGTGGTGTGTCGAAATCGGGCTCGCCGACGCCCAAGTCCAGGACATCCTCGCCGGCTGCCCGGCGCCGCTTGGCCTCGGCGCTGATGGCCATCGTCTCCGAGGCCTTGAGGTGCGAGAGATTCGAGGAAAGGGGATCGGGCAGCCTGATGACGCGCGTCATGGCGAGAAGATAACCACTTGGATTAGCTTTCGGCCCTTCACCAACCCCGTGCTTTTTGACAATCGAGGCGCCCGTGTCGGATCAGGACCATCCCGCGCTCCACGAGGCCGCCCCCGTGGCGACTCGGGGCCACAATCTGGTTTTCGTTGCTCCGCCTTCGCCCGACTGGGCGGCGCCGGTGCTGTCCGGTCTCATCGCCCGCCTCGCCACTGAGCGGAAGGGGCCGGCGCTGGCGCTGTGCCCCCCGGAGGCGGTGGACGAATGGGCCCGCGTGGCCGCGCGCCTGGCGCGGGGCACTGGGCAGCGAGTCGCCGGCGCCCACGCGCCCGGCCGACTTACCCGCTTGTTCAAATCCGATGCGGTCGACCTCGCCTTCGCCGCGCCCGAGACCGTGCACGAGCTGGTCCGGCGAGCCTCCCTCAAGATGGATCAGCTCAGCGCAATGCTGCTGCTCTGGCCCGAGGCGTGGGCTGGAGACGAGCTCCTCGTAGGCCTCCTCCAGGATGTTCCCAAGGACACCCAGCGGATCGTCGTCACCGCCGACCCCGCCGCCACGGCGGCCCTGGTGGAGCGCTATTGCTGGCGGGCACCGGTTGTCGATGTGCTGGGGCCGGACTGGAGCGGATCGCCACCGGCGGTTCGAAGCACCCCGGTGTCCTGGAACAACCGTCTCGCCGTCCTGGGAGATCTCGTCGAGCAGCTCGACCCCGAATCGCTCGCGGTCTGGACTGCGGACACCGGGGATCATGCCTCGATCGCAGCAGCGCTCTCGTCCTGGGGCGCCGAGGCAACGATCACCACGGGCGTCCCGGGCAAATCCTCTCTCATCATCGCCTACGATTTTCCGGTGCCGGAGCGGCTCCGCGAGCTCGCTTCCCTGGGTGACGTGCTGCTTCTGGTTCCGCCGGGAACCGAGGCGTTTGCGGCTCGGCTCGCGCCAAACCGGCGGCCGGTTCATGCTCGCGGGCTCCTCGACAAGGCCCAGGGCGAGCTCGACCAGACCCGGCGGTCCATTGCGGCGGCGCTGAGCCATGGTCCCGCCGCAGCGTCCTATCAAGCGCTGGCACCCCTGCTGGAGCGCTACGAAGCGACGGCCGTGGCCGCGGCACTCCTGGAGCTCTGGATCGCGGCGCGAACCGGTGCGCCGGAGCCGGCCCCCTCGCCAGCAGCCACTACCGCCGCGCCGGTCAGGATCTGGGTCGGTGTCGGCAAGAAGGACATGGTAACCCCCCACGATCTGGTCGGATTGCTGGTCAAGGAAGTGGGCGTGCCGCGAGAGTCAGTCGGCAAAGTGGAGCTTCGGGATGCATTTTCGCTGGTTGAGCTGAAGGGCGTGGCCGATCCGGAGCAGGTGGCCGAGCGAATGGCGGGCAAGACGGTTCGGAAGCGGCGGATTGTGGCCCGGGTAGACCGGGGAAAGCGGTAGACGGCCTAGCGCTTCTTGTTGAGCAGATCTCGAAGCGGCTGCCCGGCCCGGAACACCAGCGCGGTGGACGCCTTGATGGCGATGGAGCGGCCGGTGCGGGGATCCCGGCCGGTGCGCGGGGCTCGCGACTTGGTTTCGAACTGGCCGAAGCCGGTGATCTGCACCCGGCCGCCTTTCCGGAGCTCGGTGGGTACGATGCCGCTCCGGCCGAACAGCACCTCGACCGTTTCCGCGGCCTTGGCGCGCGAACAGGCGAGGCGCTTGCCCAGCTCGGTCACCAGTTCGTGCTTTGTCATCGGCTGCCTCCCGCCCTGCGCGCGACCCGTTGTCGAGCGGCGGAATATGTGGAGGCGCACTCAAACCGCAAGACCTTGCCTGGTCGCTTGACCCGCCTCCGACGCGCCGCTATCGTCGGAGACCCCAGAAACTCACACTCTCAATCGTCGGGATGGTCGCGATGTTCAACCTGGCCCGCCCGGGGACCATCGAGGTCATCGCGGGCGTGATGTTTAGCGGCAAGAGCGAGGAGCTCCTGCGCCGGGTGCGCCGCGCCCTCATCGCCCGCCGCAAGGTCCAGGTGTTCAAGTCGCACCTCGACGACCGCTACGGCGGCGTGTACCGGGTCTCCAGCCACAGTGGCATCGAGTTCGAGGCGATCCCGGTGGACAGCGCCGCGGAGATCATGCGCCAAGCTCGCCCCGACACTGAGCTGGTCGGCATCGACGAGGCCCAATTCCTGGACCGCGACATCATCGAGGTGGTCACCGCCCTCGCCGCCCGCGGGGTGCGGGTCGTCGTGGCGGGCATCGACACCGATTTCCGGGGCGAACCCTTCGGCATGATGGGCCACCTGATGGCTATCGCCGAGCATGTGGACAAGCTCTCCGCCATTTGCGTCGTCTGCGGCGACCTGGCCTGCCGCAACCAGCGTCTCGTCGGCGGGAAGCCGGCGCGCTATGACTCGCCGACCATCCAGGTGGGCGGCAGCGAGGCGTACGAGGCGCGCTGCCGGCGCTGTCACCGGGTGCCGCGCGAGGATGAGGACCAAACTGCGCTCCTCTAAGGGCTGATCCCCATGTACACCGTCGCCCTCACCGGCAACGTGGCCGCCGGCAAGTCCACGGTGGCCGCCCTGCTGCGCGACTGGGGCGCCACGATCATCGACGCCGACGCCATTGTCCGGGATCTGCAGCGCCCGGGGACTCCGGTCTTCCGGGACATCGTGGCTCGCTTCGGCCCCGGCGTGGTCGGCTCCGACGGCGCCCTCGATCGGAAAGCGCTTCGCGCCCGCATCCTGGCACGGCCGGAGGAACGCAGGCTGCTGGAGGCCATCGTGCATCCCGCCGTCGAAGCGGAGCGGCAACGCCTGCTTGCCACCGCCTCCGCCACCACCGGGCCCATCGTGGTGAACGATATTCCCCTGCTCTTCGAAGCGATGGACCCCTCCCGATTCGACGCCGTCGTGCTGGTGGACGCGCCCGAGTCACTGCGGTTGTCTCGCCTGACCGGCGAACGCGGCCTCCAACCCGGAGAGGCCGAGACGCTGATCCGCGCCCAGATGCCTGCGGCCACGAAACGGGGGCGCGCCAGCTTCGTGATCGAGAACGACGCCACCCGGGACGTCCTCCGCGAACGCGCCTGGTTAGTGTGGCGAAAACTGCTCTCGGGGGCACGCGGGCGCGCTTGACCCGGTCTCCCGCCCGGGGTATGCTCTACCCGGTCTTTCCCCGAGGAATCTGCGGTGGCGAACGTACCTGACGATCTCCGATACACGGCCGAGCACGAATACATCAAAAAGGGCGACGCCGGAGTCGTCACGGTCGGAATCACCGACTATGCCCAGGGTGAGCTCGGCGATGTCGTCTTCGTAAACCTTCCCAAGGTCGGGGATCATTTCGCGGCGCACCAGGCGTTCGGTACCATCGAGGCGGTCAAGGCGGTCTCCGATCTGTACAGCCCGGCTGCCGGTACGGTAACGGAGGTCAACGCCGTGCTCGACGCCGATCCGGCCGTGGTCAACCGCGATCCCTTCGGAGCCGGGTGGATGATCCGTCTCAAGATGGACAATGCCGCCGATCTCGACGCGCTGCTCACGTCCGAACAGTACCGGGCCCAGATCGGCGCCTGAGCATCGCGGCGCGGGTACTCGTCGTTGTGGATGCCCCGGGCGAGCGCTGCCGGGGCATCGCCGTTTGTTTTGATCTCCCGTTCCGTTGGAGTGTGTCTCGCCAATGACCGCCCCTGTCCACCACGCCAAACACTTCGGCCCCTTCGTCTCCCGCCACCTGGGACCTCGCGAGGCGGACGTCACCGACATGCTGGCCGTCCTCGGCTATCCCACGCTCGATGCGCTCATCGATGCGGTGGTACCCGAGTCCATCCGGCTCCGCCGCCCGCTCGCGCTCCCTCTGGCGCGAACCGAACAGGAGAGCCTCGCCGCATTGCGCGAGATGGCGGACAAGAACCAGGTCTTCCGCTCCTACCTCGGGCTGGGGTACCACGATTGCTACGTTCCGCCGGTGGTGCAGCGAAACGTGCTGGAGAATCCCGGCTGGTACACGGCCTACACGCCCTATCAACCCGAGATCGCCCAGGGGCGCCTCGAGGCGCTGTTGAATTTTCAGACCATGGTGGCCGATCTGACCGGTCTGGAGATCGCGAACGCCTCGCTGCTCGACGAAGGCACCGCCGCCGCCGAGGCGATGGCGATGACGCTGGGCGCCGCCCCGCATCACGACGATCCGGTCTACCTGGTGGACCAGTGGTGCCATCCCCAGACGATTGCGGTGGTCACGACCCGCGGGGAAGCCCGGGGGGTCACGGTGATCGTCGGGCCGGCCGGCCAGTTCCGATTCGGGCCCGGGGTGGTCGGCTGCCTGCTTCAGTACCCCAACACCCTGGGCGCCCTTCCTGACTACCGGCAGGTCATCGACGGAGCCCATGCGGTAAAAGGGCTGGTGACGGTCGCCACCGACCTGCTGGCGCTGACGCTGCTCTCACCCCCGGGCGAGTGGGGTGCGGATATCGCGGTGGGCAACTCGCAGCGATTCGGCGTTCCGCTCGGTTTCGGCGGCCCGCACGCGGCGTTCTTCGCAACCCGTGATGCATACAAGCGCCTGATGCCGGGGCGGCTCATCGGGGTTTCCCGGGACCGCGAGGGCCGCGCCGCGCTGCGGATGGCGCTGCAGACCCGCGAGCAGCACATTCGCCGGGAAAAAGCCACCAGCAATGTCTGCACCGCGCAGGTCCTGCTGGCGGTCATGGCCAGTATGTACGCGGTCTACCACGGCCCGGACGGCATCCGCGCCATCGCCGAGCAGGTCCACGGGCGCACGGTGCGCCTGGCCACCGCGCTTCGCGCCAAGGGACTCACGCTGGCCGGCGACGAGTTCTTCGATACCCTGGTGGTGGACACGGACGCCGCCACCGCAACCGGCATGCACGCGGCAGCCCGGAAGCGGGGGATCAACCTCCGGGCGGTTTCCGCGAAGCAGGTCGGCATCTCGCTCGACGAGACCGTGTCCGAAAAGGACGTGCTCGACCTGATGGAAGTGTTCGGCGCGGCCGAACCGTCCGCCCGTCCGACTGACCAGCCGTCCGCCCGTCCGTCCGCCATCCCGGCAGCGCGCGCCCGGAATTCGCCCTACCTCACTCATCCGGTCTTCCGTTCGCATCGCTCGGAAACCGAAATGCTCCGCTACATCAGAAGGCTCGAGGCGCGCGACCTCTCGCTCACCGCGGCGATGATCCCGCTCGGCTCCTGCACGATGAAGCTCAACGCTACCTCGGAAATGATCCCGGTATCCTGGCCCGGCTTCAACCGGGTGCATCCCTTCGCGCCGTTCGACCAGACCGAGGGCTATCACCGGCTGTTCTCCGATCTGGAGGACTGGCTGGCCGAGATCACCGGCTTTAACCGGGTATCGCTGCAGCCGAACGCGGGGTCGCAGGGAGAATTCGCGGGGCTGCTGGTGATCCGGGCCTATCACCTTGCGCGGGGCGAAGCGCACCGCACCGTCTGCCTGATTCCCCAGTCCGCCCACGGTACCAATCCCGCGAGCGCCGTGATGGCCGGGATGAAGGTCGTGGTGGTGAAGACCGATCCCCAGGGCAACATCGACCTCGCCGACCTGCGGGCCCAGGCCGAGACCCACGGCAAGCAGCTCGCGGCGCTGATGGTGACCTATCCCTCCACCCACGGCGTATTCGAGGGCGGGATCAAGGAGGTCTGCGGAATCGTCCATCAGTACGGCGGGCAGGTCTACATGGATGGCGCCAACATGAATGCCCAGGTGGGACTGACCCGCCCGGGCGATATCGGCGCCGATGTCTGCCATCTCAACCTGCACAAGACGTTCTGCATTCCCCATGGCGGCGGCGGGCCGGGGATGGGGCCGATCGGCGTGGCGTCGCACCTGGCCCCCTACCTTCCCGGCCATCCGCTGGCGGAGAGCGCGCCCACCGC
Organism: Gemmatimonadales bacterium; assembly: GCA_031404115.1. Taxonomy (GTDB): domain Bacteria; phylum Gemmatimonadota; class Gemmatimonadetes; order Gemmatimonadales; family GWC2-71-9; genus JABFSM01. Next base: position 16,384 of record JANNGX010000231.1, read on the forward strand.
GAGTGGCACCGTGTCCTCCGCGCCGTGGGGCAGCGCGTCGATCCTCCCGATTTCGTGGGCCTACATCGCCATGATGGGCCCCGACGGCCTCACCGAGGCCACCCGGTACGCCATCCTCAACGCGAACTATGTGGCCAAGCGCCTCGACGGCCACTATCGCACCCTCTATAGCGGCAACCGCGGCTTGATTGCCCACGAGTGCATTCTCGACTGCCGCCCGTTCAAGGCGTCCGCCAATGTCGAGGTGGAGGATGTGGCTAAACGGCTGATCGATTACAGCTTCCACCCGCCCACGGTGTCGTTCCCGGTTGCCGGCACCCTCATGGTCGAGCCGACCGAGAGCGAATCGAAGGAGGAGCTGGACCGCTTCTGCGATGCGATGATTGCCATCCGCAAGGAAATCGCGGAGGTCGAGGCGGGCACCGCCGACCGGGAAAACAACGTGCTGCACCACGCACCGCACACCCTGGCGCTCGTGGCGGCGGACCACTGGGCCCGCCCCTATTCCCGGGAACGGGCCGGTTTCCCCTCCGCCGCCACGCGGTCGCACAAGGTCTGGCCCACCGTGGCCCGAATCGACGGCGCGTATGGCGACCGCAACCTGGTCTGCGTCTGTCCGCCGGTGGACGCGTATGCGTCGAGTGACCAATAGCCAGTGACTAGTGACCGGTGACCAGTAAGCCGATGTCTGCCGTGGCCCACCGGTCACCGGTTACCAGTCACTGGTCACTTTTCACTGACGTCCCCCGCCCCGGCTGGGAAAACATGGCAATCGACGCCGCGCTCCTCGACCTCGCGGACGCCGGTGGCTCGGCGTTCTTTCGCCTCTACCGCTGGGATCCTCATTGTTTGTCGTTCGGCCGTCACGAGCCGGCGCGCCGGCGCTATGACGCGGAGCGCATCGGGGCCCTTGGGCTCGACTGCGTGCGCCGTCCCACCGGGGGCCGCGCCGTGTGGCATGCCCGGGAACTCACCTACGCCGTCGCCGCGCCCCTCTCCGCGTTCGGAGGCCTCCGCGAGGCCTACGAGACGGTTCACCTCTTCCTCGCCGCCGCGCTTACCGCGCTGGGGGCAGCGCCCCGGCTGGCCCCCCGTTCGACACCCGTCGGAGGCGTCGGGACCGGCCCCTGTTTTGCATCACCCGTGGGCGGTGAAGTCATGATCGATGGGCACAAGGTGGTGGGCAGCGCCCAGTTGCGGCAGGGCGACGCGTTCCTCCAGCACGGCTCATTGCTCCTCGACGATGACCAGGGCCTGGTCAGGGATCTCGCAGGATTTTCGGAAAACGGGGCAGCGGAGGCTCCCGTGTCGCGGCTGCTCGGTCGAACCGTCAGCTTCGAGGAGGCCGCGGCGGCGATCTCCGCCGTGGCCCGGGACAGGTTGCCGGGGCTTGCCGAAACCGAGCAGCTCCCCGATGCGGTCTACGCCGGAATCTCCCGGCACGCCCCGCGATTCCGCTCCGCCGAGTGGACCTGGCAGCGCTGAAGGCGGGTTATTCTTCGACAGTCAAACCATTGTGACGCGCCCCCGGGAGGTGCCGGTGATCGCTCGACGCCTGCTCGCCCCCGCCCTGCTCCTGGCGCTCGCATCGGTCGCGTTCGCGCGCCAGCGTCCCACCGATCACGGCTCGATGGTCATCATGATGGGCGGAGAGCCGTCGACTCCGATTCCCACGCTCCTGGGCATGAAGGCAAACAACGACGTTTCCGATCTGTTGTTTCTCCGCTTGGCGCGTCCCGGCGCGGGCCGGCGCATTGCCGACGAGCGCGGCTACGAGCCGCAGCTGGCCCGGACCTGGTCCCGGCGCGATTCTCTCACGCTGATCTTCGAGCTCGATCCGCGCGCCCGATGGCATGACGGCGTGCCGGTCACCGCGAAGGACGTCGTCTGGAGCTTCGCCCGGCTCCGGGACTCCACCGTCGATCCCGCCCGTGCGCTGCTGCTGCGCCACGTCGCCACCGTCACCGCCGAGAACGACCACCGCGTGGTGCTCCGATTCCGCCGAGCCTACCCGGAGCAATTCTACGACGCCACCTGGCAGGTGCAGCCGCTCCCCGCCCACCTGGTCGATACGATTCCGCCCTCCCGATTCGCCGGCTCGGCATTCGTACAGCGCCCGGTCGGGAACGGTCCCTATCGGTGGGTGCGCCGCGAGCCGGGGCGCCAGCTCGAACTGGCCGCGGTTCCCTCGTTCTTCCTCGGCGCGCCAAAGATCGATCGCGTGGTGGTTCTCTTCGCGCGCGACGCCGACGCCCGGATGAATCTCCTCCTCGACGGCAGCGTCGACGCCTATGAGGGCGTTCCCCCGGTGTCGGGCCCGCCGCGACTGGCCAGGAGCCCGGCCTACCGCATCGAGACGCAACCGTCGTTCGATCTGGTGTACCTGTTGTTCAATCAGCGTGCCTATGGAGACCGGACTCGCCCGCATCCGATCTTGTCCGATGCCGATGTGCGGCGGGCCCTGGCTATGGGCCTCGACCGCACCCCGCTTCTCCACAGCACGTACGGCGCGTATGCCCGGACAGCCGACGCCCCGGTGACCGGCGCCCACTGGACCAGCCCCCTGGTGCCTCGCGGTGTCGGTTACGATCCCTCGGGGGCCCGGGCGCTGCTGGATCGGCGCGGCTGGATGGACCACGATGGCGACGGAATCCGGGACAAGAACGGCGTACCGCTGAGCCTGCGGCTGAATCTCTTTTCGAGCAGTCCCACCCGCACCATCATGGCCCCGCAGGTTCAGGAACAGCTTCGACACCTCGGGGTGCAGATCGAGATCGTTCGGCTCGAGGGCGCCGTCTGGTCTGCCCGGCGCGCCGGCGGCGAATTCGACATCGATTTCTCAGGCACCAGCATGGATCCGAGCCCCAGTGGCATCGTCCAGAGCTGGACCTGCGCCGGACGGGGCGGCTCCAACGTCGGTCAATACTGTAACCCCGCGGTCGACAGCCTGCTGGAACGGGCCATGACCTCGACCGCGAATACTCCGGCCAACTGGCGGGCTGCGTACGCCGCGCTGCAGCGGGACATGCCGGCCGTTTTCCTGGCCTCGCCGGTTACCCTCTTCGCGGTGCATACCCGCTACCGGAACGTGACGATCCGCCCCGAGTCGTTCTACAGTTCGATCTGGCGATGGTCGGTGGATCCCGCCCGGCGAATCGCGCGCGACGGCCTCGGCCCCACCGCCCGGTGAGCCGCTGGCTCCTTCGTCGTCTGCTGCAGGCCGCGCTCACCTTCGCGGTCGCGATCATCCTCCTCTTCTTTCTGATGCGACTGGCCCCCGGCGATCCGCTCTCGCGACTGGCCGCCGATCGCGCGATGTCCGAGCGAGAGCTCGAGTTTCTCCGGAGGCGCTTCGGGCTCAATGAGCCGCTGGGCGCCCAGTTCCGCGCCTTCCTGGGCGGCGTGGCTCAGGGCGATCTCGGCCCGTCGATCGAGCACTATCCCGAGAGGGTCACCTCGCTTCTGGCCTCTCGACTTCCCGCGACCCTTCTGCTGGGCGGCACCGTCCTGTTACTCAACTTCACCCTGGGCACCTGGCTGGGCGTGCGACAGGCGGTGCGACGCGGCTCCCGATTCGACCGGTGGCTCACTCGGCTCGCCCTTGCCGGATACGCCACGCCGAGCTTCTGGCTCGGCCTGGTGCTGGTGGCGTTCGTGAGCCACCGCTGGCGGCTTCTGCCCGCCGCGCAAATGATCGACCCGCTCCTTCCGCTCGATGCGGGGCCGTGGGTCCGGGCCCTGGACCTGCTCCGGCACTTGATCCTGCCGGCCCTCACCCTGTCGCTCACCAGCATCGCGATCATGATGCGTCATCAGCGCGCGGCGATGCTGGCGGTGTTCCGGCTCGAGTACGTGAGCGCGGCGCGGGCCCGCGGACTGACCGAGCGGCGAGTGCTCTGGCGCCACGCCTGGCGGAACACGCTGGCGCCGATGATTACGCTGCTGGGTTTGTGGCTCCCAATCCTGGTGTCCGGCTCGCTCTTCGTCGAGGCGATCTTCAACTGGCCCGGGTTGGGCTCGCTGGCCAACGACGCCATCGCCGCGCGCGACTACCCCGTGCTTCTGGGAACCGCGATGCTGGTGTCGGGGGCGGTGGTGCTGGCGGCGCTGCTCGCCGACATCGGGTATACGCTGGCCGATCCCCGGGTGCGCCAGGGATGATCGGCTCCCTTGCCGATCTGCTCCGGCGGGCGTGGGCCCATCCGTCGGGTCGCTGGGGCGCGGTGATGCTGCTGATTCTGGTGCTGATCGCGACGGCGGCGCCCCCCTTCCTCCCCGACCCCGCGGAGATGCCGGATGTGGTGGCCGGCGCGACACCGCCGTCCGCCGCCCATCCCTTCGGCACCGACCATCTGAACCGTGACGTGCTGTCTCGCGTGGCAACCGGGGCCCGGGTGTCGCTGACGGTGGCCGCCCTGGCGGTGCTCCTGGCGCTCACGGTGGGCACCGCGGTCGGGCTGGCGGCGGGATTCGTCGGGGGATGGGTGGATTCTCTGCTGATGCGGCTGGTTGACGCGGCACTCGCCATCCCCCGGCTGTTCGTACTGCTGCTGCTGCTCGTGGTCTGGGAGCGGGTTCCGCTCTCCGCGCTGGTCATCGTGCTCGGCACCACCGGGTGGTTCTCGACCAGCCGCCTGGTGCGCGGGGAGGTGCTCCGACTCAAGCAGGAGCCCTTCATCACCGCAGCCCTGGCGCTCGGCGCCGGAGCCTGGAGGACGGTCACCCGGCATCTCCTCCCCAACGCGGCGGGACCAGTGCTGGTGGCCGCCACCCTCGGCGTCGGTGATGTCATCCTGCTCGAATCGGGGCTTTCTTTCCTTGGTCTGGGTATCCAGCCACCCACCCCCTCCTGGGGAGGGATGGTGCTCGATGCCCGCCCCCTTTTGCTGGATGCGCCCTGGACCGCGATCTTTCCAGGCGCGGCGATCGTGGTCACTGTCCTCGCCGTCAACCTGGTGGGAGATGCCCTGAGCGCAGCCCTGGATCCGCGGAGCGCATGAACACCCTGCTCGAAGTCGTAGACCTGCGAGTCGAGTTCCCCGCGCCGTCGGGCCGGCGCTCCGTTCCGGTGGACGGGGTGCGTTTGACCGTCGCGCGGGGGGAGACCCTCGCCCTGGTCGGCGAATCGGGGAGCGGCAAGAGCCTGACCGCGCTCGCGCTGCTGCGGCTGGTGCCCCCGCCCGGCCGAATCGATGCGGCCAGCAGGATCCTGCTCGACGGGGAAGACCTGCTCACGTTCGACGCGGCCCGGCTTCGCGCGGTCCGCGGTGGACGGATCGGCATCGTGTTCCAGGACGCGACGACCAGCCTGAATCCCACGCTGACGGTGGGCAGCCAGCTTTTTGAAACCATCCGGGCCCACCGCAAGGCCACCCGGGCCGAGGCGCGCGAGCGCTCGGTGGCGCTGCTCGAGGAAGTTGGCGTCCCCGAGCCGGCCGTGCGGTACGGCGCCTACCCTCACGAGCTGTCCGGCGGGCTGCGCCAGCGCGCGCTCATCGCCATCGCGCTGGCGGGTGACCCCGACCTCCTGATCGCCGACGAACCGACCACTGCGCTCGACGTGACGATCCAGGCGCAGATCCTGGAGTTGCTGGACCGGCTCCGGGTATCGCGGGGGATGGCGGTGCTGCTCATCTCCCACGACCTCGGGCTGGTTGCCGGCCGCGCCGACCGGGTGGCGGTGATGTACGCGGGGCAGATCGTCGAAGAGGCGGCTACGGCCAGGCTGTTCCGCTCGCCGGCCCACCCATATACCCGCGCCCTGTTCCGCTCGATACCGCGCATCGATACCCCGGTGGAGCGGCTCTCTCCCATCGCGGGGGGCGTGCCCGGTCCCGATGCGTGGCCCGCCGCGTGCCGGTTTCATCCCCGCTGCGACGAGGTGCTGGCGCGCTGCAGCGTCGAAACTCCTCCCGTGGTGCCGCTGGCTCCCGGCGAGGCGGTGCGTTGCTGGCTCGCGGTCCGGGAAAAGCGATGACCGCTCCACTCCTCGAGGTGCGCGACCTGGTCACCCGGTACGAGACCGGCGGTTTTCTTCGCGGACCTCGACGCCGGGTCTTCGCGGTCAACGGCGTGAGCTTCGACCTGGCCCCGGGCGAGACCCTCGGGCTGGTGGGGGAGTCCGGCTCTGGAAAGTCCACCGTAGGCCGGACCATTCTCAGGCTCACACCCGCCACCGCGGGCAGCGTGCGGTTCGGGGGAACCGACGTGCTTGCGTCTGAGGGCGCGGCCCTTCGAGCGCTTCGCTGCCGGATGCAGATCGTCTTTCAGGATCCCTACAGTTCGCTCGACCCCCGAATGAGCCTCGGCCGGGCCGTCGCCGAGGGCCTCGAGATTCACCGGCTGGTTCCCCGGGCGGGCATCGAGGCCCGGGTGGCGCGCCTCTTCGAAGAAGTCGGACTCGATCCCTCGTACATGGCGCGCTATCCTCACGAATGCAGCGGAGGACAGCGGCAGCGCGTCGGCATCGCGCGGGCGCTGGCGGTGAATCCCGAGTTCCTGATTTGCGACGAGCCGGTGTCGGCGCTCGATGTCTCGGTGCAGGCGCAGGTGCTGAACCTGCTCGCCGACCTGCAGAAAGCCCGTGGACTGGCCTTCCTGTTCATCGCGCACGACCTCGCGGTGGTGCGGCAGCTGGCGCACCGCATCGCCGTGATGTATTTCGGCCGCGTGGTCGAGCTCGCCCCTGCGGAGGCGGTGATCCAGCGTCCCCGGCACCCCTACACCCGGGCGCTGCTCTCCGCGGTGCCGGTGCCCGACCCCGCCCGGCAGCGGGTCAGGATCGTGCTCTCCGGCGAGCCGCCCAGGCCCAGCGCTCCGCCTTCCGGGTGCCCATTCTATTCCAGGTGCTATCACCCAATGAAAAACCAGCGCTGTATCGACGAGCTGCCGCCGCTCCGCCGCGTGGAGGAGTCGATGGTAGCGTGTCATTACGCCGAACACTCGAGCTTCCCGGCTCCGGGCCCCGCCGCTCTCTAACCCCACTCACCATGCCCACAGACCTCTGGCTCATCGACGCGTTCACGGACGCCCCCTTTGCCGGCAATCCCGCCGGAGTCTGCTTTCTCAAGAAGGCGATGCCCGAGGAGTGGATGCAGTCGGTGGCCCAGGAAATAAACCAGACCGAGACGGCGTTTCTGGTCCCCCGGAAGGACGGATTCGACCTCCGCTGGTTCACCCCGACTGTCGAGGTGGATCTGTGCGGCCACGCCACGCTCGCCAGCGCCCATTTTCTCTGGGCCAAGCGCAAGGTCAAGCCCACGGGAACCGCGCATTTCCACACCCGGAGCGGCCTGCTCACGGCGCGGAAAAGAGCGAAGTGGATTGTGCTCGATTTTCCCGCCACACCACCCGAGCCCTGCGAGGCCCCGCCCTACCTGCTCGATGCCTTCAAGGCCAGCGGCTCACCGGTGTTCAAGAGTCCCTTCGACTACATGGTGGTTGTGGAGAAGCCCGCCAAGCTCCGGGAGCTGAAGCCGGATTTCCGGCTGCTCAACGCCATCGAAACCCGTGGCGTCATCGTCACCTCCCCCTCCGACGAGGCGGGCGTGGACTTCCTCTCCCGATTCTTTGCGCCGGGTGTGGGTGTGCCCGAGGATCCAGTCACCGGCTCCGCGCACTGCACCCTCGCACCCTATTGGGCCCAACGCCTGGGCCGCCAGTCTCTGGTGGGCCGACAGGCCTCGGCGCGCGGGGGCATCGTCCAGGTCGAAGTCGTGGGGGGGCGGGTGCGACTCGGCGGCAAGGCGGTGACCGTGCTCAAGGGGACGATCGACCTGTAGTCAGCGAGGCCCGAAGTTCTCGCCGAGCAGATAGACGATGATCGCCGACGCCAAGACTCCGGCCGCGATGATCACCGCGCGATTGGCCCCCCGATAGCGGACCCGCAGGTCCATCTCCATCCGGATTCCGTCCCGGGTCGCCTCGGCCCGCCAGCGGATCTGTGCCCCGACGTTCACAACCAGGGCCAACCCCAGTCCCCCCAGCACAATCAGCGGATTATTCAGCAGCCGGGGCACCGCGAAGCCGAGCACGCCAGCCGTCACCAGCACAACCGACGGAATCAGCGCGATCGCGCCGACGCCGGCCGCGATCAGCGCTCCCCGCACCGGGCGCCGCATCAGCTCCTCGGACATCACGCCCCCGCCGGGGCAGGAAGCGCGAGACGCCGCTGCCGCTGCACCAGCGGATTGCCGGCCCCTGGCACCAGATAGTCGAGCCCCGAGTCCCAGGTGACGATGAGCACCGACCCCGCCGCCTTGACCAAGGAGGGGAAGAGCAATTCGTACTCCCACGTAGCGCCGGCGCGCAGCGCACTACCGGGAACGCTGTTGCGGGGCGCGTATTCCTTCCCGGCGCCGTCGCGCAGACGGAATCGCAGGGAGGCGGGCCACTCGGGCGCCTGTTTCGCATTACTCGAGAAGTGCACGATCACCCCGAAATCGGGGCCGGCCCGGACCTGCCGAACCGAGACGTGCAGGTGGCAGTCGAGCCCGCAAAAGCTGAGCTCCTGACCGGGCGGGAGCACCACCCGCGTCGCCAGCACCAGACCAAGCAGCCAGAAGAGGCCGTAGAGCCCGACCATCCCGGAACCGGCAAACAGCGCCCGGCGGGCGAGCCCACGGTTGTCCTTCGAGCCGGCCCACAGCGCCACCCCGAGAGCCAACACCACGACGCCGGCGGTGCCGGTCAGGAGCAACATCCCAAGAAACCGTGGCAGCATGGATTCTCCGGTCTAGCGCGAAAGCCTGAGGTGACTCTTTGCGGACGGGCGCTCCGGGAGGGCGCCGAACCGACGTTCTCGCCCCTGGTATTCGAGCACGATCCGGCGGAGTTCGCCGGCGGTGAAGTCGGGCCACATGACGTCGAGGAAGAACAGCTCGGCATAGGCGCATTCCCAGAGCATGAAGTCGGACAGGCGCTGCTCCCCTCCGGTGCGCACCAGGAAATCCAGGGGAGGCGTACCGGGTACGGCGTGATCGACGCTCGAAAGCAGGGCCTCGAATCGCTCCCGTGTGGGACGGCCGGGCTCTTCCGCGATGCGCCCCGCCGCGCGCACAATGGCGTCCCGGGCGGAGTAGTCCACCGCCAGACGAACCCGCAGGCGCCGTCCCGCATGCGTCGCGGATTCCGTCTCCGCGATTTCCGCGAGAACCCCGGCGGGAAGGCGATCCCTCCTGCCGATGACCTCGACCACGACACCCTGGGCGACGGCGCGCGCCCGCTCATCGCGGAGGTGACTCTGAAAAAGCCGCATCAGCGCGGCGACCTCGGGCATCGGACGCTTCCAGTTGTCGCTGGAAAAGGCGAACAGCGTGAGCACCCCGATCCCGGCCTCGGGCGCGGCTTCGATGATTGCTTCCACGGTGCGTGCGCCGGCTCGATGTCCCGCGGTTCTCGAGAGGCCCCGCCGCTCGGCCCAGCGCCCGTTGCCGTCCATGATGATGCCGGCGTGCAGCGAACTACTTTGTATCACAAAGTTACTCCTCAAAAAAAGAGGTCAGCCCTGGGCACGAGTGGACCGAATCAGACCTTCCATGTGCGCGAGGTAACGCTCGAGCGCCGCGCGCCCGACCGCGGTGAGGCGGAACTCGGTTCGGGGAACCCGGCCTTCGAAGGACTTGGTGCACTCGAGATACCCCGCGTCTTCCAGTCGGCGCGCGTGTACGCTCAAATTGCCGTCCGACGTGCCGAGGAGGTGTTTGAGCTCGTTGAAGGTGAGGGCGGGATTTACGGCGAGGGCGCTCACGATCGCGAGCCGCACCCGCTCGTGAATAAGCCGGTCCAGATCGAGCGACGCGCGGGGCGCATCACCGGACACGGCGGAGAGCCGGTCCGGGAACGGCCTGGCGGACGGGGCCCGGGCGGCGGATCGCTTAGCCACCGTATTTCCTCGCGATCAGGAGTCCGAAGCCGATCTGGAGCCCCCCGAAGCCGGCCGCCATCAACGCATTGCCCCACGATAGCGGAGCCACGAACGACAGCGCACCCAGGGCCATGAAACTCATGCCGAGCAATGGTACCACCCGTATCGAGGTGGCGCCCGCCACGGTGACCCCAGCGCCATACAAGAGTAGCCAGAGGCCGGGGAGCCACCCGACGAGCTCCGCGCGATAGAAGACCGGAGTCAGGACCGCGCCGGCCAGCATCGGCGGGGCGAAGGAGCGAACGAACAGTTTGCCGGGACGCGAGAAGAGCGAGGTTCGGGTGGCGTCTGCCTTGCGGACCATGGCCGCCCCCCCGATTCCGAGCGCCAGGACCGCCTCCGCCAGCCAGACCGCCAGCCATTCGGCTCCAGAGGCCTGCCGCGCGGCGATCCAGCTCGCGACGAGGGCAGTGGCCCCCATGGCGACCCCGCCCCACCCTGGCACCGATGTGACGGTTCCCGCCCGCTCCATCGTGTCCCGGATAAAGGTGAGATCTTCCAGCGCCCGGTTGTGGAGCGGGATAGGATCGGGCGACGACCGAGTTGGACGACCAGCGGGAGGCATGATCGAA
>JANNGX010000232.1:0-11060 GCA_031404115.1 Gemmatimonadales bacterium
CCCCGGGCTCGTTCCTCGGCTGGGAGCACGCTCAGACCGACGGCCTTCTCGCTGCCTTCCTCGTCTCGGGGCTGGTGGCCAGAGGTGGGGCAGTGTGGGCTTTTGGCTGCCGGGATGATTCGGGACGTGAGCCACCTGTACCACCTCACCGCCGAGCAGTTGGTGACGCTGGACCGATTCGCAAAGCAATCCGCCGAGCAGTTGGTGCAAGCCATTGCAGCTTCCCGGGCGAAGCCCCTGTCGAACTTGTTGTTCGCCATCGGGATACGGCACGTGGGAAAAAACGTGGCCGCACTGCTGGCCCGGCGGTTCGGAACGATGGCGGCTCTCAAGTCCGCTTCCCTGGATGAGATAAACGCCGTCCCCGGAGTCGGTCCGGCCATCGCCGACGCGGTGGCAAGCTTTTTCCATGACAGCTCCAATCAGAAGCTGGTGGATCGCCTGTCCGGCGCGGGGCTCACCCTCCTCGAGCCCACCGCGATTCAGGGGGATGGACCGCTCCTGGGGAAGAGCTACGTTCTCACCGGCACGCTCCCCACGCTTTCCCGGGGCGAGGCCGCGGCGCTGGTCGAGGCCGCCGGCGGACGGGTGACCGGCAGCGTGAGCAAGAAGACCGATGCGGTGGTGGCCGGGGACGATGCCGGCAGCAAGCTCGACAAGGCGAACACACTGGGAATCGAAGTCATCGACGAGGCCGAGCTGCTCCGCCGCGTTACGCGCGAGGAATAACCGGCCGGGACAGGAGACGGGATCTCACCATGACCATAGCAACGAGCGGCGCCGCGGGCGTCATCGTCGGAAAGCGCGCCCTGCACCAGATGCGGGCTGTCCTGGAACGGGAGACCGGTGCCCAGGCGGCGCTGCTCCTGCGCGAGATCGGCTTCGCGACGGGGTCGGGGGTCTGGGAGGCGTTCGAGGCCAGGTGTCGGGAGCACTATCACGTCGATAGTCCGTCGAGCCTCGACAGCGCCTACCTGGCGGAATCGCTTTCCGCGTTCTTCGGCGAGGCGGGCTGGGGTTCGGTGACGATGAGCGAGCTCTCTCCGTCCGTCATTGCGCTCGACATGCTGCAGTGGGCCGAATGCGAGGCGCATGGCGCCGAGTACCCGTCGTGCCACTTTTCATCTGGCATGCTCGCCGACTTCTTCACCCGGCTGGGCGGGTCACAGGCCGCGGTGATGGAAGTGGAGTGCGCCAGCCGGGGCGAAGCCCGCTGCCGCTTCCTGGTCGGCTCGCCGGACGTGCTGACGTATGTATATGAGCGGATGACGACGGGGATGAGCTACGACCAGGCCATCGGGTAGCGGGGGCCGGTCACTGCTCACCGTTCCCTGCCATCAGTCCTTCCACAATCATGGTCGGCAGTTCCTGGGCGCCGATCCAGGTCGGGTCACCCCCGATGGCCCTGATGTTGTTGAGCGCCTCGAACACGTTTCCTGAGAGCACCACTCCCTCGAGCCGTCCCCGGACCGTACCCCCCTCGACCAGGTAGGCCCACGGCGCCCGCAGCCGGATGGTGCCGGCGAGCGCATTTGCCCCGGCGCCCCACTCCAGATCCTCGATGAACAGCCCGCGTCCCATCGCGGCCAGGAGCGTATCGCGGCCGTCGGCGCCGGGCTCCATTCGTACATTCGTGAGGCCGACCCGGGGCGCGGCATTGGGGAGGCGCCACGCGTGCCCGGTGGAGGGCACCTGCGCCCGGGAGCCCACCAGGAGATCGCTCGCCACGCCGGTCAGGCGCCCGCGCTCGATCAGCGGCAGCCGGCGGGAGACCACGCCGTCGTCGTCTACTGGCCGGGATCCGGGGCGGCCCGGCGCAAGGGGATCATCCGTGAGGGAGAGCTTTTCGTCGAAGACCAGGTCACCCATGCAACCTCGTAGCGGGGATCGGCCCAGCAGTGCCTCGTAGCCGGTGAGCGCCGCGCGCAGCGGCCGCAGGAGCATGGCCACCGCCCGGGGCGCGAGGCATACCGGCACATCCGACAGGGACGGGGCGCTCCCCACGATCGGCGGGTCCAGCCGCCGGTCCACCTCGGCGACCAGCAGCTCCACATCCTGCAGCGTCGGCAGAGACACGCCCGACGCATAGACCCGGCAGGGCGGCGCAGATTCCGCCCCGATGGATTCGACCACCGCACCGACGCCCGCCAGGGTCACCTCGTACCCGGACAGCACCGAGCGGGTGTTGGCCACCTGCACCATTCCGGTCGAGCGCTCGGCCCACACCTCCACCCGCCGATTGGTTCTGACCAACCGCTCGTAGAGTGCGCGCGCCAGCCCACGGAGGGTGGCGGCGTCGGCGGCCGCGGCCTGGGGTGCGCGCGTCACCACCACCGGCAGAGGCGCCGGTGCGGGGAGAAACAGCTCCAGCTCCTCGCCCGACGCCGCCCCGGCCATGGCCCGGCCCACCAGCTCCGAGCCCTGATCGCCGGTGGCGGAGGCAAAGCCGATCCGGCCCTGTCGGGAGACCCGAAGATGGCTGATCTGGCTCCGCGCGCCGGCTACCCGGGTGTCGCCGTCGGGAGAGATCGAGAGGGTGAGGGTGTCGTCGGTCTTCACCACCGCGTCGGCCGCGGTCACTCGTCCGGCCAGGGCGTCGAGGATCCTTCCGATCACGAGAACCCCTCCCCCACCGTGACGTCGACCAGCCGCACATGCGGCGCGCCGGTGGTGACCGGAACCACCCCCGCGCTTCCATCCCGGCAGGTGGCGCTCTGCCCGTCCCAGGAGAAATCGGCGGCCACCGCATCGACCCGCCCGAGCAGCGAAAGAATCCCGGCGCCGATAATCACGCCCTTGATGGGTTCGGCCAGGCGCCCGTTGCGGATCATGCGAGCGCTGCCCGCCCGAAGGCCGACCTGCTCCCCCCCGGCTTCGGCGGCGAGTGTGTCGGCCACGTAGATCCCGGTGGTGATCCCCCGGATCAGGTCGTCGAAACTGCCGGTGCCCTGGGCCAGGTAGGTGTTGGTCGCCCTGGGGTGCGGCGCCCCGCGCAGCGCGCCCGCTCTGGCGTGGCCGGTCGGCGCCTGGCCCGCGGCCGCAGCGGTCTCCCGATTGTGCAGGTGACCGATCAGCACACCGTTCTGAACGATCGGTGTCCGGCGGGCGCCGGTTCCCTCGTCATCACAGACACAGGTCGCGCGGAGGCCTTCCGCGGTCGGATCGTCGCCCACCGACAGGCACTCCGGGCCGAGGCGGGTGCCCATCGGCAACACGTCGGGATCGGCACCGGGGAGCGCGGGACGGGCCAGGTGGGCGATGGCGCGATGCATCAGGGCGCCGGCGGCGGCCGGATTGAGCACGACAGTGTACCGTCCGGGTCGTACCGGGGCGGCATGCAGCCGTTCAACCGCCCGCGCCGCGACGTCCCGGACGAGCGGATCGGCGCCCTCCGCGGCGCGCCAGCCGCCCCGCTGCGCCATCGAGCCAAGCGCCCGCTCGACGTTACCCTCCTCCTCGGCGATCGCGAGAGCGGCCACGCTGACCTCGGACCGGAGATCGTGCACCCAGGTCCCCTCTGACGTGGCAAGCCAGGTTTCCACGACTTCGTCCCGCACCAAGACGCGGCCCGAGACGATCCGACGGTCCAGGCCGAAGAGCGAGGCCGCCAGCGACTCGGCGCGCTGGCGCTTTTCAGTCAGGAGGATTTCACGTGGATCGTCGTCGAGTGGAAGCGCCGACTCGAGTTGCCGCACCGCGATCGGCGCCAGCGCGACAGGCACCCGGGAGCCGGCGGCGAGGGAGAGCTCGTGGGCGTGAAGGACCGGGAAGTCGAGCCGCTCGGCGTCGGAGAAGCCCATCATCCCCCACCCGGTACCGGGGGAGCAGCTGCGCACCATTCCGCCGGTTTCCACCGCCGCCGTCGCCACTTCGACCGTTCGGCCCCGAACCAGCACGGTCGTGCTCCAGATCCGGCGCAGGCGGAGCTCGGTGTAGCCCGCGCGCGACCGGCCCAACGCGTTGAGGATCCGCGACTTCACCGCGTGCTCTGGAGATACCTGGCGTAGTCGGGACGGGTCACCAGCTGGCCATCATCGACCACGTCGCGGTCCCATGGCAGGATGATGAATTTGTCGGTTTCGAAGGAATGGAAGTCCGGCTCGTAGGGGCCGGTCTTGAAGGACACCGCGGTCCGCACTTCGGCCGGCCGGGCGGCCTTGACCTCGTTGAGCGCCAGCCGCAGGGTGTGGCCCGAGTCGCAGGTTTCGTCGACGATCAGTACCCGGAGGCCTTTCACCGACGGGGGCGGCCCGGCCACCAGCACCGGCAGCTCATCTTCGGCGCGCCGGGTCACCACCATCGAAAAGAAGTCCCGCTGCAGGATCGACGCGATGACGACCCCGGGGATCACCCCGGCCTTGGCCACGCCGAGGATGATCTCCGGGTCGTACTCCCGGGCGACCTTGAGGGCCAATGCCCGGCAGAGCTCGCCGAATAGCGGCCAGTCGATTTCGAGGACACCCCGGGTAGTGGGAGAGATGGTTCGGCGCATGGGGGGCCTCCGGCTCAATCGTCGACAGCGAGGGAATACGGGCCGAACGTAAACACCGGCAGGTGGCGGGGGCAAATGCGTTGCCTTGCCGAAAGGAAGGCTATAGTATAAGACAATGAGTTTCTGGCGCCGGCTCCTGAACAGTTTCTCGCCGCCCGACACCTCCCGCCCGAAGCGCCTGGACTATCTCAACGAGGCGCTCGCGCTCGAGCGTCAGGGCGACTATACCGCCGCCATTACGTCCTATCGGCTCGGTCTCCGTGACAATCCTCGAGATCCGCGCATCCTCCAGAATATGGCCATCGCGTTCACCAAAACCGGCCAGCCCGACGAAGCCATTCGCCACTACCGCCGCGCACTGGAGCTGGACCCGACGCTCACCGGAGCGCATTACGGCATCGCGTTTCTCCTGATCAAGCGGGGCGAGCTGTCCGCGGCCGCGCAGCATCTTCGCGCTTTCCTGGGACGCCCGCCCAAAGGCCCCGACGCCGACCGGTGGGTTCGCCATGCCGAAACGACGCTCCGCGATATCGAAGGCGCGGCGTCGGCGGAAGAGGCCGAGGCGGCCGGGACCACATGACACGGGTTGGGGCTGCGGTGCTGCTCGCGGCCCTGCTCGGCGGATGCAGCAGCCTCCAGCCGAACGACGCCGGGGTCTCCAGTCTTGAAGTTCGCCCACCCCTCTGCGACGGCATTGAAATCGGCACCACCGTCGACCTCGACGCGCGGACCTTCGACCAGAGCGGAGATTCGGTAGAGGCGCCGGTCTGGTGGCGAACTCCCGACCCCACGGCCATCGACGTCGACAGCGCCACCGGGCGCACCACCGGCCGCCTCGTCACCGATACGGCGCGGGTCCAGGCCGTGGTGGGCACCAAGGACCCCATTGTCTCCGACCTGTTACCCCTCGTGGTGACACCCCGGGCGGACACCCTCGCGCAGACCAGCGCGGCGCGGGTGACGGTCGAGACCAACGTCACCAGCTCCAGCGCGATTCTCGTCACGATCAGCCGGAAGAATCCCGCCACCCCCGTCAAGTCCTTTCCGCTGGTCTACCGCGTCACCGCGCCGGTCTTCGCCGCCTCGGACAACCGGACCGTCGAATTTCCCGGCGGGACGCTCACCCTCACCGCCTGCTCGGGTCCGTCCGGGACTCCGCTGGTGGCCCCGCAGCTGAACCGGCGCGCGAACACAACCCAACCGGACAGCGCGATCGTCGACGTGACGGCCCGGCACCCCGACGGCAGCACCGTTCCTGGCTCGGGCTGGCGATTCACCATCGTCTTCAAGAAGTCGCCTTGACCGAGAAACCCGCCGGAACCCTCACTGGCATCTTCTTCACGGCAATCGACCGCTACCGCGACCGACCGGTGGCGCTGAAGGTCAAGCGCGATGGCCGCTGGGCCTCGATCAGCTACACCGAGCTGCTCACCCGGGTACACGAGGCCAGCGTCGGCCTCCAGGAGCTCGGCGTCAACCCGGGAGACCGGGTGGCCATCCTCTCGGAGAACCGGCCGGAGTGGGCCATAGTGGACTACGCCTGCCTCGCCGCGCGCTGCACCGACGTGCCGGTCTACGCCACGCTGCCGGCCAAACAGGTGGAGTACATCCTCCGGGACTCCGGCGCCGTGGTGGTCTTCGTCTCGAACCGGTTGCAGCGGGACAAGATCGCCGAGATCCGCGACAGGCTCCCGGCGCTCCGCCACGTCGTGGCGTTCGACCCCGGGCTCGAGAGTGCCGGCGTGCTCGGGATGGAGGCGTTTCTGACCGGCGGGCGGGCGGCGCTTGCCAAATGGCCCGGCTGGCGCGAGGAGGCCGAGCGCGCCCAGCCCGGCGATCTGGCCACGATCATCTACACCTCCGGCACCACCGGTGAGCCGAAGGGCGTGATGCTCACGCACGGGAACATCGCGTCGAATGTCATCACCTGTCAGCCGTTGCTCGCCGTCAACGACCGCGACGAATGCCTCTCGCTGCTGCCGCTTTCCCACATCTTCGAGCGGATGGCGGGCCACTACCTGATGTTCAGCGCCGGGGTGGTGATCAGTTACGCCGAGAGCTTCGATGCGGTCGCGGCCAATATGCTGGAAGTGCGGCCCACGATCTGCTGCGCAGTGCCGCGGCTTTACGAAAAGGTCTATGCCCGGGCGCTGGAAACCGCCTCGGCGGGCTCGCCGATCAAGAAGAAGATCTTCTTCTGGGCGCGCCGGGTCGGAGACGAGTGGACCGAGCGGCGGCTCGCGAAGAAGCTGGTTCCCTTCGACCTCAAACTGGCCCACGCCATCGCGGACCGGCTGGTATTCAGCAGGATTCGCAAGCGAGTGGGCGGCCGGCTCCGATATTTTGTCTCCGGCGGCGCTCCGCTGGCACCTGAAATCGGCCGTTTTTTCTACGGCGCGGGGATGCCGATTCTCGAAGGGTACGGGCTTACCGAAACGTCACCGGTCATTGCCGTCAACACGCCGGATCAGCTCAAGATCGGTACGGTCGGGCGGCCGATTCCCGGCGTGGAGGTGAAGATCGCCGACGACGGCGAGATCCTGACTCGCGGCCCCAATGTGATGACCGGCTATTTCAACAAACCCGACGCCACCCGGGAAGCCCTGGAGCCGGATGGATGGTTTCATACCGGAGACATCGGCATGCTCGACGCCGAGGGCTTCCTCAAGATCACCGACCGGAAGAAGGACCTGATCGTCACCGCGGGAGGCAAGAAGATCGCGCCGCAGCCGATCGAGGGTCTGCTCAAGCTGAACAAATTCATCTCGAACGCCGTGCTGCTGGGCGACCGGCGCAAGTTCCCCATCGCGTTGATCGTCCCGAATTTCGACCGTCTGGAAACGTGGGCCCGCCAAGCCGGGCTCAGTTGGGAGAGCCACGAGGAGCTGGTTGCCTTGCCGGGAGTCGAGGCGCACCTGGCCTCGGAGGCCCGGAAGAACATGCGCGACCTGGCGCAGTTCGAGGTGCCCAAGCGCTTCCTGGTGCTGCCGCGCGATTTCTCGATCGAAAGCGGCGAACTGACCCCCAAGATGTCGGTCCGTCGAAAGGTGGTCGAAAAGAACTACGCGGCCCGGATCGAGTCGGTCTATGCCGAGCCCGGGGAGGGCACAGCGGGCGGATAAGCAACGTTTGTGTAACAGACTTGTCACGGTTGCCGTTACAGATATCTTTGGCTCCGGCCAGTGTCCCCCTCCCGGAGTCCCACGTGCGTCTAATGCCTCGCGACGAGCGGTTTTTTGAACTTTTCACGTCTGTTGCGACCCTCACCGCCGAAGCGGCCAAGATTCTGCTCGAGCTGTTCAAGGCACCTCCCGAGAAGCGCAGTTATCTGGTCGAATCCATCAAGAAACTGGAGCACCAGGCGGACGGCATCACCCATGAGCTGGTGACCCGGCTGGACCGGAGCTTCATCACTCCGCTAGACCGCGAAGACATCCACTTCCTGGCGTCGCGTCTCGACAACGTGATCGACCAGATCGACGGCAGTGCCCGGCGCACCGCCATCTTCCGCACCGAGAACGCCCCGCAAGGCGCCATCATCCTTGCCGACGTGATCGCCCGGGCCACGGACCAGGTCCTGGCGGCGGTCAAGGTGCTGGAAAAGGGCAAGACCTCGGTGGTGATCCAGGCCTGTATCGAGGTGAAGAAACTGGAGGAAGAGGGTGACGCGGTCTACACCGAATGGCTGGGGCGGCTGTTCGACGACGAGAAGGACCCCATTGCCTTGATCAAGTGGAAGGAAATCTACGACACCCTCGAGGCGACCCTCGACCAGGCGGAGGACGTCGCCAATATTCTCGAGTCCATCGCGATCAAACACTCCTGACGAATGTCGAACCCCGTCACGTTGGTCGTCGTGATTATCGCCGTCGCGCTGATTTTTGATTTCATCAACGGCTTCCACGACGCGGCCAATTCGATCGCGACGGTTGTCGGGACCCGGGTGCTTTCCCCGACGATTGCCGTCTTCTGGGCGGCATTCTTCAACTTCATCGCCGCATTCGTCTTCAGCACCGGTGTCGCCAAAACCATCGGCAAGGGGCTGGTCGAACCCGCGGTGGTGGACTCGAATCTCATCCTCGCGGCCCTGCTGGGAGCGATTGTTTGGAACCTGGTGACCTGGTGGCTGGGCCTGCCCTCGTCGAGCTCCCACGCGCTGATGGGCGGACTGGGTGGGGCGGCGATCGCCAAGGCCGGAATCGCGGCCCTCATCGGGTCCGGATGGGTCAAGCCGATGCTGTTCATCGTCATCTCCCCGCTTGTCGGCATGCTGGCGGCGATGCTGCTCACGGTGGGACTCTCGTGGGCGCTGTACCGTATTCAGGCCGCGCCGCTCGAGCGGTTGTTCAAGAGGCTGCAGCTGGTTTCTGCCGCGGCATTCTCGCTCAATCACGGCGGCAACGACGCTCAGAAGACCATGGGCATTATCGTCGGCCTCCTGGTGTCCACCCAGACCCTGTTTGCCGACTCGGCCGACTGGACCCGGCACTTGTACCTGCCCACCGCCGACCACATTCCCTGGTGGATCATTCTCTCCGCACACGCGGCGATCGGTCTGGGCACCGCGGCCGGCGGCTGGCGCATCGTCAGAACGATGGGAACCCGCATCACCAAGCTCCGGCCTTTCGGCGGGATCTGCGCCGAGACGGCCGGCGCCGGGGCCATTTTCATGGCGACCACCCTGGGTATTCCCGTGAGCACCACGCATACGATTACCGGCGCGATCGTCGGCGTCGGCTCGGCCAACCGGCTCTCGGCAGTGCGCTGGGGGGTCGCGACCCGGATCGTGTGGGCGTGGATCCTGACGATACCGATGGCAGGGAGCATCGCGGCGGTGTGCTACATCGTTTTGCGCTGACGAACAGCGGGAGCTAGCGTCCCGCGCTGCCCACCCAGACATCCCCCACCCTCGCCATCTCCTGAATCCGCTCCGGCGGAGTGCCGCCCTCCGCCACCATGCGAAGCCCTGGCAGCAGCGCCCGCGCCGCATCGGCCAGCCAGGCCGGATCAGTGGCCAGATCGGCACCGACCGCCACGCCGCGCATGGTCGCAGTCTTGAGCGGCAGACCGGGCGACCGAAGCACGCTGCCCGCGTCGGTGTCCGGCGTTTCGGGCCGCGGGTTCACCAGCACGAGCCGGACACCCGGAATGAGTGCGGCGAGCGGCGCAGCGAGCGAGGTCACTCCGCCCACCAGGGCGAGGTAGCCTCCGGGCCCGGACAGCCCGAAGAAGGCCACCAGCGCGTCGGCAGTGAGCGCGGTGCAACCGTCCGACGGCCGCGCTTCTCCGAAGTCTGCGATACCCTGATCGATCCGCACCACCCTGCCACAGACCGGACACCCGAGCTCGCCCCGGACGACCCGGCGGCCCTCCATCCCTTCGGGGAGCAGCACGAGAAACTGCTCCTCGTGATCGGCGGGGCAGGCGAGATGATCGGTGAGCTCGATGAACATCAGAGACCGGTGACCGGTTACGCCGGACCGAGCCGAATCCAGTCGACGTCCACGTGATTGGGCCGGCTCGCCACCCAGACGACCGCCCCCGCCACGTCGTCCGGCCGGAGCATCCGGGAGCGCGGGATGAAGCCCTCTCGGCGGTCGGGATCGATGATATCCCAGGCCGCGGTGTCGGTGGGGCCGGGGCTCACCAGCGTGCAGAGTACCCCGCTGCCGCGATATTCCTCCCGGAGCACTTCATGCAGACCACGAAGTCCGAACTTCGACGCAGCGTAGGCGGCATTGTCCGGGAAGGCCCGGTGATCGGCGATGCTCCCCAGCGTGATGAGCCGGCCGCCCCCGGCTTGCTTCATCATCGGCAGGAACGCCCGGGCCACGAGGAACGGTCCGGCGAGATTGGCCGCGAGCTGCGCGGTGAACTCGTCGGGCTGGGTCCGGTCCAGCGGCGCCAGCATGAAGGCGCCGGCATTCCCGACCACCACCGCCGGCACGCCGAACACGGTCCGGGTCTGGTGGGCGAGTGCCGCGACTTGCTCGGGGTCGGTGACGTCACAGCGAATATCGAGGCGAGTGGCGGATACCTCCGGGGCCAGCGTCCGGGCGACGCGGACCACCCTGGCGCCCAGGTCCTCGAGTGCGGCGGCGACCGCCCGGCCGATGCCGCGCGACGCCCCGGTGACCACCACCACCCGCCCGGCCAGCTCACTCACTCCAGCGGCCGGCCGGCGCTCACCAGGCGCAGAAACTCTGACCGGGTCCGGGAGTCATCCCGGAACAGTCCCCTGACCGCGCTGGTGACGGTGCGGGAGTTCTGCTTTTCCACGCCGCGCATCATCATGCAGAGGTGGGCCGCCTCGATGACCACGGCGACCCCTTGTGGGGCAAGCACCTCCATCACGGCATCGGCGATCTGGTCGGTCAAACGCTCCTGGATCTGAAGCCGCCGCGCAAACATCTCGACGATGCGGGGGAGCTTCGAAAGCCCGACGATGCGCCCGTCGGGTATGTAGGCCACGTGGGCCCGTCCGAAAAACGGAAGCATGTGGTGCTCGCAGAGCGATTAGAGCTCGATGTCCCGCACCAGGATCATCGACTCATGGGCTTCCTCGAAG
>JANNGX010000233.1:0-2183 GCA_031404115.1 Gemmatimonadales bacterium
ACCCGGGCTCGAGATAGGCCGGCCTTCCTGGTTTCGCCGGGCGAGGGTGATCACCGCGGAGTGAATCGTGCCCTCCCGGGTCCACTGGAGGTCGGTCTGGCCGGCCCGCTCACCGGGAAGCTGGTCGCTGCCTCGCACACGGATCTGCGCGCCCGTCGTGTCCGTCGTCAGGGTGAACCGGAGGCCCAGCCCGGCCGCTTCCCACGTGGCCACGGCTCCTCGCATCACGGAGGCGAGGCCGGCATCGTATCGGGCCGAATCACCCGGGGGAATGGCGATGACGAATGGAGTGCCGGCACGGTCGGGCCACCGTCGTACCACCGAGTCGGTCTCGGAGAACAGTGAGTCGAAGTACGTCATGCGGGAGGCCCGGGCCAGGCGGCGGCGTCCTTCGAGCCGGGCCAGCAGATCGATGGTCGGAGTACCGCTCGCCGGGAGGGCGACCAAGGGCGGTGGTGGTGGGGCCGGGCGGCGTCCCGGTGACGAGACGATCTCGGCCGGCGTGATTACCGGTCCGGCGGCGGCAGGACGGTTGAGCCGACCGATGACGAGGAGCCCGAGAAGCACCGCGAGCGCGAGCAGAAGGGAACGGGACATGGTTGTGCCGCAATATGGGGAGGCGGGATGGGCGGTCGCCACCCTGCGGCGCATCTGGCGTCGGGCCGCGTGGCGCCCTTACCATTCGGCCTTGCAGCTTCCTGCATTCTTTCCTCGACTGGTCGCGGTGCGCCCACCTCGCGAGACGCGTCCGTGCTGATGTCGGAACGGGCCGCCCTCCTCGTCGTCCGCTTCCGCTGGCTGATCGTGGCACTCTGGACGGTGATCGGGACGGCGGGTCTGATCCGCTCCCCCGGAACTGCGGAGCTCCTGAGTGTGCGGGGCGGGTCCGACCGGGAAACCGAAGCGGCCCAAGCCGACCGGCTGCTCAACAGCCGCTTTGCGCGGCCGTTCAGCGAGTTCTTCGCGGTGGCCATCGAAAGCCCCGCGCCGTTCACCGACGGGCTCCCCTCAGCCATGCTTGATTCCATCACGGAGGAGCTCCGCCGTGAGCCCTACGTCCGCTCGATTCTTTCGTATCGCACCTCCCGCGACTCCCTGTTCCTGAGCGCCGACGGGCGGATGACGTTTCTGCTCGTCTCGGTCGACGCACCGCCGGGAGACAGCGTCGGCAAGCTGGTGGTCGCGTTCCGGCGGGCGCTGAGTCGCGCCGTGGGCCGGGTGCCCTATCGCGACGCCTACCGCACCTGGGTGACCGGCCGTTCGCCTCTCGATCTCGACGTCCGGACGGTGAGCGCCGACGACAGCCGGCGGATCGAGGCCAGGGTAATCCCGCTCACGCTGATCATCCTGGTGCTCGCCTTCGGCGCGCTGGTCGCGGCCGTACTGCCCCTGCTGATCGGCTTTCTGGCGGTGACGATTTCCGTGGCGCTGATCGGTGTGGTCGCCACCCGGATGCCGATGTCGGTCTTCGTGCTCAACCTCACGACGATGATCGGCTTGGGCGTGGGGATCGACTATTCGCTGCTGGTGGTAACGCGATTCCGCGAGGAGCTCACCCGGGGTTACCGCCGGAAAGAAGCCGCCGCGCGCACCTTCCGGACGGCCGGTATGGCGGTGCTCACGTCCGGCCTCACGGTCGTGGTGGGCTTCGGCGCGCTGGTGCTGACGCCGCTGGTGGAAACCAGGAGCCTGGGAATCGGCGGGCTGATCGTAGTGGCCGTGGCGGTGCTCTTGTCGACCACGCTGCTCCCCGCCCTGCTGGCGACGATCGGCCGCGACATCGATCGGCCCCGGTGGCTGGCGCGGCGGCTCACCTGGTACCACTCGCCCCGGGGCTGGGAAAAATGGGCTCGCACGCTGTCGCGGCATCCGCGTCGAGCGCTGGTGCTGGGTGGTACGGCAGTGGCGATCCTCACCGCGCCGCTCTTCTGGATCCGGATCGGGTTGCCGGCCCGGCACTGGTGGCCTTCGAAGACCGAGGCCGGCGCCGGGGTGGAGATGCTCGAGCGGATCGGCGTTTCGGGCTACCTCTTCCCCATTCGCGTGCTGGTGGAGTTCCCCGAAGGGCGGAGCGCCACCGACTTGACCGGCCTGCGGGCGCTGCGGCACCTGTCCGATTCGATCCGCGCGGACCCCAGGGTGCGGGACGTGCGAAGCCTGGTGGATCTCACGCCCGGACAATC
>JANNGX010000234.1:0-5130 GCA_031404115.1 Gemmatimonadales bacterium
CTGTAAAATCCCATTTTCCCTGATTAATTGTTTTAGTTCATCAATACTCACCAACACCACTTCAATTTCTTCATTCTCATCAAGCTTTTGTAATGCTACCTGCTGACCTCCGGCCGCTCGCATCCCAGTGCGCCCCGGCCCGGTCGTCCAACCCCGAGGTTCCCGTGGGAATCCATCGCATCAACAAGTTCTTCGTCGAGGAGTTCGGCAGTGCGGGTGACCTCCGCTTCCGGATCGAGACCGACATCAGAATTCCGAGCGGTG
Organism: Gemmatimonadales bacterium; assembly: GCA_031404115.1. Lineage (GTDB taxonomy): Bacteria > Gemmatimonadota > Gemmatimonadetes > Gemmatimonadales > GWC2-71-9 > JABFSM01. The sequence goes on from JANNGX010000234.1 coordinate 265, forward strand.
GGGCCAGCCGGGCCTTCCTTCGGCGCTTGCGCCGGGCCGTCGAGTCGTCGCACCACGAGCGGGTGCGCGACCTGCTGCTCGAGCGGCTGGCCCGCCCGGCCCTCCGGGGGGAGAAGGTCACGGCAGCCGACCTCATCCGGGTTCGCCGCCTGGTGACGGGCGCCCTGAGCGCCCCCCGCAAGGACCTGCCGACCGAGGCGCCGCCCGGAAAACGACGACGCTAGGAAGCCGCCTGGACGGCGGCTTCCCCGCGCCATGACCTCCCGGCGTCGTACATCGTGAGCTGCGCCCGGGCCGCCTGGCACATGTCGAGGTGGGCCTGGAACGCAGGCATCGGTCAGCGCCGCGGCATGCTGCGCGGCTAGCGGGGTACCCACCGCCCGCCCTTCCTTGGACGCACCCAGTACGGCCTTCGGGCCCCCGGGGCCGGGGTGGCCGATGAGCGTGAGCCCGGCCGGTATCGAGCACAGCCTGGGAGCGCCTGTCTTTCAAGTGGATGAGGAACAATAAGTACAGTATTTACTACAAATATTGGCAAAAACAATCCCTGCCGGTACATTGGATCGCATGCCCCCGCTCGACTGGTCCCGGCGTTTCCGCGAGTCGACTCGCGGCCGGATTGTGGCCCGGCTCCGGCGTGGGCTGGCCACGGTCGAAGAGCTGGCCCGGTCGGTGGGGCTCACCGAGAACGGCATCCGGGTGCATCTGGCTACGCTCGAGCGCGACGGCTGGATTCGTATTGAGGGTGTTCGTCGCGGGGAGGGGCCCGGCAAGCCGGCCACGCTGTACCGGTTGGCGCCCGAGGCAGAACCGCTCCTCTCCAACGCCTACCGTCCCATGCTCCTGGCCTTGCTGGGCGTATTACAGGACCGGGAGCCGACGGGCAAGGTCCGGGCGCTCTTGCGGGAAACCGGCCGCAGACTGGGTGCGGAGCTGGCGACGGGGGGAGGTGCCGGGACGAAGACCGCCGACCGTGTGGCGGCGATTCTCGGCGCCCTGGGGGGGGAGGTGGACGTGGAAGCGGAGGGCCGGGGCAAGCTCACGGTCCGCGGGCTTGGCTGCCCCGTGGGCGAGGCAGTCCGGGTCACCCCGGCCGTCTGCAGCGCGGTCACCGCCCTCCTCGAGGGCGCGCTCGACGCCAAGGTGGCCGAGCGCTGTGACCGCTCCGGATCGCCGCGCTGCCGGTTTGAGGTGACCCGCCGCGCGGGATGAGTCGGCGATGAAGCCGGACGGGTGTTACACGGGACGCCCGAGCTGGGTGATTGCCTTCGCGTGCGCGAGCACCACCGCAGGACTCTCCTGCATCGCCTCTAAATAGTGGCGCTGGAACTCGTCTCCGTCCTCGGCGGGATTGCACAGCCCCCCAGCCTGCTCCAGCAGGGCCTCCGCGGCGCCGGGCGGCGCCGGGTCCCGGGACGCCACCAGCTCGTCGATCTGGACCACCAGCTCCGTCATGGGATGCAGCCAGGCGAACCATGGATCGTGAATCACGAGCTGCAACAGACGGCCCGCGCTTTCGATCGGCCCCATGGTGCGCTCGTAGCGGGAGCGTTCGTAGTCCAGAAGGGCCTTATGCACCGAGAGGAGGGCGTCGCGGGCGGTGTCGAGCCGGCCGCGGAGCGCCGGGGCGATGCGGTCGGCAGGGGCGGGGGGCTGGGTCACCGGGGGAACATATACGACCGGGACTTCGGGCAGTAGATTCGAGACGCGTACACCATTCACCGGAATCCAGCGTTCAGATGACCGAAGCCCCCCAGGATTTCCTTGGCCGCGTTGCGATCATCACCGGTGCCGCGCGGGGGTTGGGCCGGTCCGCAGCCAGGCGCCTGCTCGAGCGCGGCGCCTCGGTTGCGGTGAACGTCCGCGATCCGGCCCGAGCCGAGGCGGTGGCGCGCGAGCTGGGAGGGAAGAGCCTCGCGGTGCCCGGCGATGTCGGCACCGAGGGAGTTCCGGAGGAGCTGGTGCAGCGGACGCTCGATCGTTTCGGCCGAGTGGACATCCTGATCAATAACGCGGCGCTTCCGCTCACAACTCGATTCGCGCAGATCACCGCCGAGGAGTGGCGCCGGGCAGTCGAGATCAACCTCACGGCCCCCTTTCTTCTCATCCAGGCGGTCCTCCCCGTGATGAGGGCCCAGCGGTACGGGCGGGTGGTAAACATCTCGTCCACCGCGGGCCGCATGGTGAGCACGCTCGGTGGGGCGCACTATACCGCCACCAAAACCGGTCTGCTCGGCCTCACCCGGGCCGCCGCCAAGGAGCTCGGCGTTTACGGGATCACCGTCAACGCGGTGTGCCCGGGCATGATCGATACCGAGCTCACCCGGGAGAGCGCCACCGCCGAGCAGCTCGAGCGCCACGCCCGCGGCTATCCCATCCCGAGGCTCGGCACTGCGCTGGAGGTGGCCGACGCCATCTGCTTCGCCGCTTCGGAGAGTGCCGGATACATTACCGGAGCGGTATTCGATATCAACGGCGGCGACCTGATGATGTGAGGACGGAATGAAAGAAGGCACTCGCGTTCTGGTCGCCCTGGGAGCGGGCCTTGCCGCCGGTGTTGCAATAGCCGTGTCGGGCGACGCCCGGTTCCTGCGCGCGGCAGAATCGATCGCGCCGATCGGGATGCTCTGGATCAACGCCATCCGGATGACGGTGATTCCGCTGGTGGTTTCCCTGCTGATCACCGGAGTGGCCGGCGCGGCGGACCTGGGGGCCATCGGACGGATCGGTGGCCGCACGCTGCTCACGTTTTTTCTGCTCCTGCTCGGCACCGCCGTCGTCATCATGCCGCTGGCGCCCCTGGTGTTCACCCTGCTTCCCGGCGGGGCCGCGCGGCCGCCCCTGCCCGCGGGGGCGGTGGAGGCGGCGGGGCTGCTGGCCTCGAGCGACACTCCTATCGGGCTCGCCGCCTGGCTCATGTCGCTCATTCCCACCAATCCGATTGCGGCAGCGGCCAACGGCGCGATGCTGCCGCTCATTGTCTTTTCTTTCCTCCTGGCGCTGGCGATCACGAAGAGCGGGCCCGGCGCGCGCGATTCGCTCCTCGGATTCTTCCGGGCGCTGAGCGAAGCGATGCTGGTGATGGTGCGCTGGGTGGTGGCGGTCGCACCGATCGGTGTCTTCGCGCTGGTCCTGCCCCTGGCGGCCCGGGGCGGCGCCGGCGTGGCCGGGGCGGTGGGCTTCTACGTCGTGGTGTATTCGCTGGGCAGTCTCCTGGTCACCTTCCTGCTGTATCCCGTCGTCGCGGTGGCCGGGCGAGTGCCGCTCCGGCAATTCGCGCGCGCGGTCCTGCCCGCCCAGTCGGTTGCCATCGCCTCTTCGTCCTCGATCGCGTCGCTCCCCGCGCTGGTGGAAGGGGCGGAGCGCGGGCTGGGTTTGCCGGAGCGGGTCAGCGGGTTCGTCCTGCCCATCGCGGTGTCCACGTTCAAGATCGCGGCGCCGGTGTCCTGGACCATCGGCGCCCTGTTCGTCGGGTGGTTCTACGGCATTCCACTCGGCATCGGCGAGCTCGCGACGGTGGCCTTCGCCTCGATCTTTCTCTCCTTCGCCGGGCCCGGCGTGCCGCGTGGGGCATTCCTGATACTCACTCCGCTCTTTCTGGCCATCGGCCTGCCGGCGGAGGGGATCGGCATTCTGATCGCGGTGGATGCGATTCCCGACCTGTTCTCGACCGTGCTCAACGTGACCGGGGATCTGGCGGCGGCGGCGATTGTGGCGCGGCAATCGGAAGGCGATGCCACCTGAGGATGGAGCGGAGGGGAATCGAACCCCTGACCCCCTGCTTGCAAAGCAGGTGCTCTCCCAACTGAGCTACCGCCCCGGCTGATCGCGGAAATATAGACAGGCCACGACGATTCACACCGCCTAGGGTCGACTACGAGGCGAAAAGCGCCGTTGCGGTCACCCCGGGAACCTCCCCAGGCCCAGATCTGCGGCCGCAGCTCCCAGACGGCGATCGAGCGTCCAGAGCGGCAGACCGGCGAGCACTGCCGTGGCGAGCAGATGCACGTCAATCCAGCCCAGTCCACGACCTGCCAGACGGCGCGAGTGCACAAACCCCAGGGCCTCGTCGTGGGAGACCTCCGGCAATTGCGGAAGCCGCCCCAGAAGCGCCAGCAGTTCCCTGCGGTTGTGCAGTACCCCGCACGCGAGCTCCCCGATCACGAAGGAATGACAGGCCACCCGGGCGTCCTCGAGCAGGGCGGCCAGGGCGACGTTTCCCCGCCGCAAGTGGTCAACCCACACCGAGGTGTCGACCAGGATCATGCCGCCCGGCCACGCTTCGAGCGTCGTCTCGGAGTCGACTTCAGCCCCGGCTCACTCCCGCCCAGCGCGCTGAGGCGGCGAGCGCTTTCGCGGGCGATGAGGGCCTCCAGTCCCGCATGGACCAGGGCGGTCTTTTCCTCGATGCGGCTGAGGCGGCGCGCCTCCGCGAGAAGCCGGTCGTCGATATTAAGGGTGGTCTTCATATGTATGAATATGTATGAATCGACCATATCCGGCAAGAGGCCCGACGCAGAGCAGCCACGGGTGGACTGTCTCTAGAATCATGCTAGACTCCCCCGCACCCTGACCACAAGGAAATCGGCACCGATGCCGCTCCGGATTCTCAATCAGGCCCAGGTCACCGAGCTCCTTCCCATGGAAGAGTGCCTCGGCGTGATGGACGCCGTGTTACGGACGCTGGCCGCGGGTGGCGCCCTGCTGCCGCTCCGAACCGTGCTTCGTCTGCCCGAGGCCCAGGGCCTCTTCGGCGTGATGCCGGCCCAGCTTTCCCGGCCGGCGGCGCTGGGGCTCAAGGCCATTGGGATCTTCCCCGGCAACGAAGGCACGCCGCTCGACTCGCACCAGGGCGTGGTGCTCCTG
>JANNGX010000235.1:0-20038 GCA_031404115.1 Gemmatimonadales bacterium
GACCGGCACCAAGTATGGCTGTGGGATCGGACAGTGCGGCGCCTGCACGGTCATGATCAACGGAGCGGCCGTCAGGTCGTGTTCGGTGCCCGTCAGCCGTGCGGCTGCGACACCAATTACCACCATCGAAGGCCTCTCCGCCGATGGAAATCACCCGGTGCAGCAAGCCTGGATAGCCGAGCAGGTGCCCCAGTGCGGGTACTGTCAATCGGGCCAGATCATGCGCGCCGTATCGCTGTTGGCGAACTCCCCCAAACCCACCGATGACCAGATCGACGAAACGATGTCGGAGAATCTCTGCCGCTGCGGCACCTACCAGCGGATCCGCCGGGCGATCCACCGGGCCGCGGGCCAGGTGACCGCATGAGTGCCTCCGTCTCGCGGCGCGAGTTCCTCAAGGCCGGCGCTGTCGCCGGGGCCGGGCTCACGATTGCCATCGCATTGCCCTCGTGCGCACCCGGCCCTGACAAGGTCGTCACCACCCCGCTCAAGCCCAACGCGTGGATCCGGGTGAGCAGCGACGGGGCGGTGACCCTGGTGGTGGACCGGTCCGAGATGGGGCAAGGGGTCTATACCGCGCTGCCCATGCTGCTGGCCGAAGAGCTGGATGTGCCATGGACGGCGGTGCGGGTCGAGCAGGCCGGCGCAGGGAAGGAGTACTACAACTCGATTTTCCCATCACAGGTTACCGGCGGCAGCACCAGCGTCGCTTCCGCGTGGCTCCCGCTTCGGGAAGCGGGCGCCAAGGCGCGCGCCATGCTGGTGTCCGCCGCCGCGACGGCCTGGGCCGTGGACGCGGGGGAGTGCAGCACCGAGAACGGCGTGGTCACTCACGGACCGAGTCGGCGCCGGCTCAAGTACGGGGAGCTGGCCGAGCGCGCAGCGGCGCTGCCGGTTCCCGAGAAGGTGACGCTCAAGGACCCCAAGAGCTTCAAACTCATCGGTACGCCGGCCCCGCGCCTCGATGTCCCGGACAAGGTCCGGGGCACGGCCACCTTCGGGATGGATGTGCAGGTACCCGGCATGCTCGTGGCCGCGGTGGCGCGTTCACCCGTCTTTGGAGGAACCGCCAAGAGCTGGGACGAAAACGGCGCCAAACAGGTGCCCGGCGTCAAGCAGGTCGTACAGCTTGGTTCGGGCATTGCCGTTCTGGCGGACGGCTACTGGGCCGCCAGGAAGGGCGTCGAGGCGCTCAGGGTGGTGTGGGACGAGGGCCAGGCGGTGTCGTTCAGCACCGACGGGATGCGCCGCGAGATGGAGTCGCTGGTCAAGAAGCGCGGACACGTGGCCAAGACCGGCGGAACCGGCGGGCTCGCCCGGGGGGGCACCCAGGTCTCGGCGGTCTACGAGGCGCCCTATCTGGCCCATGCCTGCATGGAGCCTATGAATGCCACCGCGTCGGTAGAGGCCGGCCAGTGCACCGTCTGGGTGCCGACCCAGTATCAGTGTGGTCCCGCGCTGGGCGGCGGCGTTCAGGAGGTCGCGGCGCGGCTCACCGGACTCGACCCGTCCAAGGTGACGGTACACACCACCTTCCTTGGTGGCGGATTCGGTCGCAGAGTGATGCATGATTTTGTGATCGAGGCGGTGGAGGCATCCAAGGCAGCGGGTGTCCCGGTCAAGGTGATGTGGTCCCGCGAGGACGATATCCAGCACGACTACTACCGCCCGCCGACCTACGCGCGCTTCGCCGCGTCGCTCGGGGCGGACGGCGTGCCCACGGGATTGACCGCGCGGGTGGTGTGCCCGTCGATCATCGCCTCGTCGTTCGGAGCGCCCAAGGATGCGTTCGACGACGCGGCCACCGAGGGGATCGCCAATCTTCCCTACGCCATTCCCAATTTGCTGGTGGACTGCGTCCAGCCCGACTGGGCGGTGCCGCTGGGCTTTTGGCGCTCGGTGGGCTCTTCTCAGAATGGATTCCTGGTGGAGTCGTTCATCGACGAGCTCGCCTGGGCTGCGGACAAGGATCCGCTGGAGTACCGCCGCGCGATGCTTACATCGAAGCCCCGGCACCTCGCGGTGCTGGAGCTCGCGGCCCGCGAGGCCGGCTGGGGCGCTCCCCTCCCGGCGGGGAGGGCCCGGGGCATCGCGATGATGGAATCGTTCAGCAGTTATGTGGCGGAGGTGGCTGAGGTCTCGCTCAATGCCGACCGAACGGTGCGGGTCCATCGAGTCGTTGCCGCCGTGGACTGTGGCACCGTGGTCAATCCCGACATCGTCCGCGCGCAGGTGGAGAGCGCCGTCGTATATGGTCTCACCGCGGCGTTGTACGGCCAGATCACCATCGACAAGGGCCGCGTGGTCCAGAGCAATTTTCACGACTATCCACTGCTCCGGATGCGGGAGATGCCGGTGGTGGAAGTCCACCTGATTGACAGCAAGGAAAAGCCCACCGGCATCGGCGAGCCGGGAACACCGCCGATCGCGCCGGCTGTGGCCAATGCGATCTATGCGCTGACCAAGCAGCGTCTCCGCAGCTTGCCCCTCGGAGCGGTGCCGGCGTGAACCAGGGGGTCACCCGCCGCGACTTCATCAAAGCCGGGCTGGTCGCGGGAGGGGGCCTCACACTCGCGGTCTCGATCGAGGGCTGCGGAAAAGAGGCCGCGCCGCCTGCGGCCGGCGCGGCCTTCGCACCAAACGCGTGGATCCGGATTGGCGAGGACGACACGGTCACCGTGATGGTGGATCGCTCCGAGATGGGACAGGGGGTGTCCACCTCGTTGCCGATGCTGGTCGCTGAGGAGCTCGACGCCGATTGGACCACCATCCGTTACGAATTCGCTCCTGCCAACGAGGCCTACTACAACCCACTGAGCCTGGGACAGCTTACCGGCGGCAGCACGTCGATCCGCGCCGCCTGGCGCCCGCTGCGCGAGGCCGCCGGCAAGGCCCGGCTCATGCTCGTCAGCGCGGCCGCGGCGGGGTGGGGAATCGTGCCGGAGCATTGCGTGACCGAGAACGGCACGGTAGTGGCTCCCGACGGCCGCCGGGTGCGATACGGGGCGGTGGCGCGCGCCGCCGCCGCTGTTCCGGTGCCGGAGCGGGTCACTCTCAAGAAGGCCGGCGACTTCCGGCTCATTGGGAAGCCGGTCACCCGGCTCGACCTCCAGGCGCAGGTGACGGGCAAGACCGTGTTCGGCATCGATGCCGGACCCCAGAACGCGCTGACCGCCGTGGTGGCGCGGTGCCCGGTGTTCGGCGGCACGGTTCGTTCCTACGACGACACTGTTGCGCGCGCCGTCCCCGGGGTGAAACGGGTGCTGCGCATCTCGAACGGCGTGGCGGTGGTCGCGAGCGGCTATTGGGCCGCCAAGCTTGGCCGGGACGCCCTCAAGGTCGAGTGGGACGAAGGTGCGGGCGCGGCACTGGACGATGCGGTGGTGAGCGCCCGGCTCACGGCGCTGGCCGGGACCACGGGCCATAACGCGAGAAAGACCGGCGATATCGCACAGGGCTTTGTTGACTCGGCCAAGACGCTCGACGCGGTCTACGAGGTGCCCTACCTGGCCCATGCCGCGATGGAGCCGATGAATTGCACGGCGGACGTCCGGCCGGATTCCGTGACGGTGTGGGCGCCCACTCAATTCCAGGCTGGACCCAAGCTGCTCGGCGGAGGCGCCCGAGGTGCCGCCGCCAAGGCCGGCGGCGTTCCGGTGGACCGGGTGACGGTGCACACCACCTACCTTGGGGGCGGATTCGGGCGGCGCGCCGAATCGGATTTCGTGGTCGAAGCGTGCGAGGTATCCCGGGCGATGCGGGCACCGGTCAGGGTGATCTGGAGCCGGGAAGACGACATTCGTCACGATCAGTATCGTCCGGCTGCGCGCCACGTGCTTCGGGCCGGCATCGATGCGTCGGGCGCGCCCTTGGCATGGTCCCACCGGATCGTCTCGCCATCCATCGTCGCGAAGTTTCTGCCCTCCTGGCTGCCCGGGTTCATTGCCCACCTTGCCGGACCGCTCAAAGGGGGGGTGGATGCCAGCGCCATCGAAGGTGCGCTCGATCTTCCCTACGCGGCCCCGAATTTCGAGGTGACTTACTCACAGGCCGACCTCGGCGTGCCGGTCGGGTTCTGGCGCTCGGTGGCCAACTCGCATACTGCGTTCGCGGTCCAGTGTTTTGTCGACGAACTGGCGGCGCTCGCGGGGAAGGATCCGGTGGCCTATCGGCGCGAGCTGCTGGCCCGGTCCCCGCGGGACCTCGCGGTGCTGAACCTGGCGGCCGAAAAGTCGGGCTGGGGCACTCCCGCGCCGGCCGGCCGATTCCGCGGTGTCGCGGTTCACGATTCGTTCGGATCGTTCGTCGCCCAGGTGGCAGAGGTGTCGGTGGAGGGAGACGCGGTGCGGGTGCACCGAGTGGTGTGCGTGGTGGATTGCGGTCAGGTGATCAATCCGGACACCGTGACGGCGCAGATGGAGGGCGGCATCGTCTTCGGGCTCACCGCGGCGCTCAAGGGAAAGATCACGCTCGCCGGGGGGCGGGTGACCCAGAGCAACTTCCACGACTACAAGCTGCTCACCATGCGCGAAATGCCGACCATCGAGGTCTATATCGTGCCGAGCACCATGGAGCCGGGCGGCGTCGGCGAGCCTGGCACGCCGCCCATCGCGCCCGCGGTGGCGAACGCGGTATTCGCGGCAACGGGCAAGAGAGTACGGGAACTTCCAATTGCAGTCTGACTCACCACAGGGAGGAAGCATGTTGCGAATGACGAGCGTAGTGCTGGCGCTGGGCCTGGGCGTGCTGGCCGGATGTGCACCCAAGGCGGAGACGGCCGAGCAGGCGGATCAGCGGATGGCTACTGAGGCCGCCGCGGCGCGGACGGCGATCGAGGCGTCCAATCAGCAGTTCATGGCGCACTTCAATGCCGGGCACGGCGATTCGATTGCGACCTTTTACACCGAGAATGGACGGGTCATGGCGCCCAACATGCCGGTGGCGGTGGGCCGCGCGGCCATTGCGAAGGATTTGGGCGGTTTCATGGCCATGAAGCCCACCCTTGTGCTGACAACCGAGTCGGTGGTGGCAAATGGACCCCTGGCGGTCGAACTCGGGACCTACAGCATCAGCATGACTCCTCCCGGTGCCACGGCGTCCATGACCGACACCGGGAAATACCTGGTGCACTGGCACATGGTAGGCGGTAAATGGATGATGGCTGCCGACATCTGGAACAGCGACCTGCCTATGATGCCGATGGGGCCGCCGGCAAAGATGTAGGCGCTAGTCTACCCCGGGCCGTCCGGTGGTGCTCGCCACCGCCGGAGGCTCCGGCTCCGGGGTAAAGTCTTCTCCCGGATTGATGAAGCGATTGCGTTCCAGGCGGAACTGCTTGTCGTACAGCTGCCGGTAGCGGCCGTCCGCGCCCAGCAGCGCCGCATGGGTGCCGCGCTCCACGATCTCGCCCGCTTCAAGCACCAGGATCTGATCCGCGCTCATGATGGTGGAGAGCCGGTGCGCAATCACGAACGTGGTTCGGCCGGCCCGGAGCGCGCGCAATCCGTCCTGGATCAGCGCCTCGCTTTCGCTGTCGAGGCTCGAGGTCGCCTCGTCGAGGAGCAGGACCGCCGGGTCCGCGAGAATAGCCCGCGCAATGGCGACCCGCTGCCGCTGTCCGCCCGACAGCCGGACGCCGCGCTCTCCCACGATCGTCTCGTATTTCTTCTCGAAGCTCTCGATGAACTCGTCGCAGTGGGCCACGTGGCTCACCCGGCGCACGTCCTCCATGGTAGCGCCCGGCCGGCTGAACCGGATGTTGTCGGCGAGGGTGCCGTCGAACAGGAAATTGTCCTGCAGCACGATGCCGAGCCGGCTCCGGTAGTCGTGGAGGCGTAGCGTGGCGAGGTCCTTCCCGTCCAGGTACACGACGCCCCCGGTGGGACGGTTGAACGCCATGACCAGGCTCATGAGCGTACTCTTGCCCGATCCGCTGGAGCCGACCAGCGCCGTGGTGGACCCGGCCGGAGCGCGAAAGGAAACGTGCCTCAGGACCGGCACGCCCTCGGTGTATTCGAAGGTGACGTCATCGAACACCACCTCGCCCGACACACTGGCCAGCGGCAGCCTGGCGGCGTCGTCGTCGTCCTCGGTGCGCATCGAGCGAATCTCGCGGATCCGGTCCAGCCCGGCGAATGCCTCGGTGATCTGAGTGCCGATGGAAGCGATCTGGATCAGCGGGGCCGCCATCAGGCCGGTGAAGAAGATGTACATCACGAAATCGCCCAGGGTCATCTTCCCGGCGATAATGTCATTGCCGCCCACCCAGATCATGAGGGCGCCGATCGCGCCGACCACCACGGTGGACAGCGCGGTCACCCCGCCCACGCCGATCATCGTGGTAGCCACATTGCGGAACAGCGAATTGATGCCCTTGGTGAAGACGTAGTCTTCACGCCGTTCCGCCACGTACGACTTGACGATCCGGATGCCGCCGAAGGATTCGGTGAGTCGACCACTGACCGCGGCCATGAGCTTGTTCCGCTCCCGGAAGATGGGGCGCAGCTTGGTGAAAGCGAACGCCATGCCGCCTGCGAAGATGAGCAGCACCACCAGGGTGCCGGTGGTGAGACGCCAGTTGAGCCAGAAGAGCGCCCCCATGGCGATGGCGGCCTTGACCAGTCCTCCGGCCAGCTGCACCAGCCCGGTACCCACCAGGTTGCGGATACCCTCTGCGTCGTTCATGACCCGGGAGAGCAGGATTCCGGTCTGGGTCGAGTCGAAGTAACGAACCGGAAGCCGGAGGACGTGTGCCTGCACCTCGCGCCGCAGGTCGGTGATGGCCCGTTGTGCCGCGACTCCCAGCACCCGCACCAGCGCGAACGACGTCACGGCCTGGACCACCGTGGCGGCCAGTACCGCCATCGCGATGGGCAGCAGGAGGTGACGCTCACCCAGCTTGATGACGTTGTCGATCAGAAACTTTGAGCTCGCCGGCAGCACTAGGCCGGCGAGCTGGTTGACCAGCATGATCAGGAAGCCGACGGCCATTCGGCCCCGGTAGCGCCAGATGAGCTCGCGCGCTTCGCGCCACGCCACTCCGAGCGACAGCTTCTTCTTGGGCTGCTTATCCGGTTCCGCCATCAGGGGCCCCGGCGGGCGGCAACCGCCTTGTCGACCCGATGGCGGAAGAAAGTGAACAGATCACGGCCCACCTCGCACTGGGTCGAGAGCCACTCGGCGTTGCGGAAGGCGCGGGCCGAACTGGCGGTGCGGTACTCCTCCAGCCAGGGATACACCTTGGCGAAGATGAAGAAGCCCTCGCCGGAGTTCTCGGCCAGGTAGTCGGGGTTCACGATCCCATGCCGGGCCAGGCCGAACGCCATTTCCCAGTAGGTGACCACCTGGCGGAACGAGGCGTTGCCCGGGTGGTCCGCCCGGGTAATGGCGATCAATTGCTCGGCGCTGGTGGGCCAGAACTCGGCGCCGATGTAGCGCCGTGCCTCGCGCATGGTAGCCTCGCGCCGGAGGTCGTAGAGCCGGAGCACCAGGTCGGCGTCGTGGTGGTCGGGCGAATCCTTGATCATCGCGTTGCGCGTGCGGGGCACCGGAATGCTCATCGGGAGTCCTCAGGGATCGGTGCGGGGGCCACCGACGTCCGCCGGCCCCGGAACATCCGGGCCCACAGGTGGAACAGCTTATCCCGCGTCTCGTCCAGAATCTCGTAGAACGTCGGGATGGCCACCAGGGTAAGCAGGGTGGAGGTGATGACCCCGCCGATCACCGCTACGCCGAGCGGGGACCGGAACTGGGCGCCCTCGCCGGTACCCAGCGCGATGGGCATCATCCCCGCGATCAGGGCGAAGGTCGTCATGAGGATGGGTCGGAGCCGGATTGCGCCCGCCTCGATCAGCGCCTCGCGGAGCGGCTTGCCGTCCCGCTCGCGGGACCACTTGGCGAAGTCCACGAGGAGGATCGCGTTCTTCGCTACGATACCCATGAGCAGGATAACACCGATCAGGCTCATGATGTTGATCGAGGTGCCGGTAACTGCGAGGGCCAGCATCACCCCGATGAGAGACAGCGGCAGGGACAGCATGATGGCGAGCGGATCGACGAACGAGCCGAACTGGATCGCCAGGATCAGGTACATGAACAGCGCCGCCACTCCGAGCGCCAAGAAGATGTTTCCGAAGATTTCGGTCTGCTGCGCGGCGTCCCCCCCTTGGGTGATGCTGACCCCGTCGGGCAGCGGGATCTGCGATACCCGGGCCTGCGCGTCGGTCATGACTTCGCCGGTCGAGCGGCCCGAGGCGTTCCAGCCCACGATGACCACGAGGTCCCGATTGAGGTGATCAATCACCGCCGGGCCGACGCCCTGGGTGATCCGCGCCACCTGGCCCAGCGGGACCGTCACCGGGGCGGAGCCGGCGGTGCCGGGGATGACCAGCGGCAAGTCACGCAGGTCGGTGAGTCGCTGCCGCGCCTCCGGCGAGAGCCGCACCATGACATCGCGGGTCTCGCCGCTCGGATCGAGCCAATCGCCGGCATCGATGCCCGCAAAGGCGGGCCGGAGCGATTGGACCACCTGTCCAACGGTAATCCCGAGGCTCCCCGCAATGCCCCGGTCCACATCCACATTGATTTCGGGTTTCTGACCCTTGGTGGAAAGCGCGATGTCTACGGCATTGGGGACCTGCGCGACCTCGGCTTGGACCTTTTCGGCGATCGCATTGAGTGCGGCGATCTCGGCACCCCGTACCTCGAGCTGGAGTTGCTTCCGGCCGCCGCCGATGTCGCTGGTGAATACCGCCAGTTTGACGCCGGCTACGCTGCGGATCTCGCTTCGCGTGATGGCCGCGAATTCCTCCGCGGAGATCCGCCGCTCGTGCTTGGGCGCCATCTTGGTGTAGATGAGTCCCTCGTCCACCGCGCCGGTCTGGCTCGCACCGAGGGTTGTGTAGGTGTAGCGAATCTCGGGGTGGGCCCGGATCAGCTTGCCCACCTCCTCAGCCTTGCGCCGGGTGTACTCGAGGTTCGAGCCCGGCGGCGTTTCCAGCTGGATAGTGAACTCAGACCGGTCGTCGATCGGGATGAAGCTGGTGCCCACGAGCCCCAGCGCGGGCATCGCCAGCGCAAAAGCAAAGGTTCCCACCGACAATCCGACCACCGCGAGCCGGTGATCCAGTGCCCAGGCGATGACCCGCTTGTAGCGGAGCGCCAGCCGGCCGAATGCCGCGTTGAAACGGTCGAGCAACTTGGTGATCCGGCCCTTCTTGTCTTCGTTGCGGTGCGGGTCGGGCCAGTAGGCCGAGAGCATCGGGTCGAGTGAGAACGACACCAGGAGCGAAACCGCCACCGCGCATGCCATGGTCAGGCCAAACGGCTTGAACCACTGGCCCGAGAGTCCCGGCAGGAAGGCGATGGGCACGAACACCGCGAGGATCGACAGCGTGGTGGCCGTGACAGCAAGTCCGATTTCGTCGGTGCCTTCGTGCGCCGCGGTGACGTGGTCTTTCCCCATTTCCACGTGCCGCACAATGTTCTCCCGGACCACGATCGCGTCGTCGATCAGGATGCCGATCGCGAGCGAGAGCCCGAGCAGCGACATGGTATTGAGCGTGAAACCCCACAGCCACACGGCGATGAACGCGGCCAGCACCGACACCGGCAGCGCCAGGCCGGTGATGACCGTCGAGCGCCACGAATTGAGAAACAGAAACACGACCAGGACCGTGAGCAACGCCCCTTCGAAGAGGGTCACCTGAACGTCCGTTACGGAGCGAGAGACCCGGACCGCTGCATCCTTGACCACGTCGAGTTTCACATTGGAGGGGAGCGTCTTCCGGACCTTCTCGATCCGGACCATGACCGCATTGCTCACTTCGGTAGTGCTGTATCCCTTCGCTTTCCGGACGTCGATTCCGACCGCGACACGGTCGTCATAGAGTGCCAGCGTCCTCGGCTCCTCGGCGCCGTCCTTCACGACTGCCAGGTCTCCGAGCCGGATCAACCGGCCGTTGCCCCGGTCTGCCACGACGAGCTGTTCGAATTCCGCCGGGGTCTGGAGCCGGCCCTTGAGCCGGATGGAGCGCTCCTCGAGCGCTCCATCAAGGCGCCCAACCGGTGCGGCGAGATTCTGAAGCTGGAGCGCCTGCACCACCTGGGCGACGCTCACCCCCGTCGCCTGAAGCGCCTCAGGCTTGAGCTCCACGGTGAGCTCCCGTTCCTGCTTGCCGGACACGTCGACTTCCGCCACGCCGGGAATCGACCGCAGCTCGCGGGTGATGCCGGGGTCGGCGATCCGGGTCAGCTCCCGGGGGGCGAGTGCCGCCGACGAAAGAGCGATGGAAACGATCGGCCGGTCGGTGTCGTTCATCTTCCGGATGATCGGCTCCTCCATCTCGGAGGGCAGATCGTTCCGGATTCCGGAGATCGCGTCACGGATGTCCTGGGTGGCCTCCGACAGTGGCTTGGTAAACTGGAATTCGATCAGCAGGGTGGCGAACCCGTCCATCGCCTTTCCGTTCACCTTCTTGACGCCGGTGATCGAGGCGATGGCCTCCTCCACCGGATCGAGCAGCTCCTTTTCCACCGTTTCCGGGGAAGCGCCGGGGTAGGGAAGTCCCACGCTCACGTAGGGCGGTGCCACGTCCGGATACTCATCGGTCTTGAGCGTAAGCAGGGCGAAGAGGCCGAACACCACCAGCGCCATCATCACGACGACGGTGATGACCGGACGGCGAATTGCGCTATCGGAGATGAACATGGGCCCTTACTCCTTGGTGATCCGGACCGGCGTGCCGACCGCGACGCCTGCCCCGGGCCCGACCAGCACCGTGTCGCCGGGCGCGAGGCCGGCCCGAATCTCCACCAGCTGCAGCACGTCGTCCTGCATCCCCAGCTCAACTCCGACCAGCTCGACCCGTCCCCCGCGCAACCGGCGGACCGAGGGCGTCGTCGTTTTGAAGTCGACCCCGTTCAGCGGAATCGCCACCGCGCGACGCTGTTCGGTGGACACCCGTCCCTGCGCGAAAAGGCCCGCCACCAGCCGGCCTGCGCTGTTGGGAATGGCGACGTATATACGCACCTGTCGGGTCGCGGGATCCACGGCGGGGTTGATGCGCTCCACCCGTCCGGTGAACGACCTGCCCTCGTAGCCGCTCACGCCGAAATCCACTGCCGTTCCGACCTTGAGCACCGCCAGCGCGCTCACCGGGACGTTCGCTTCCAATCGAAGGCTGGCGGGATCCACCACGGAGACCGCCGGATTCCCCACCTGCAGCACGTCGCCGGCGTTGGCCTGCCGCTCGCTGACCACGCCGCCGAAAGGCGCCCGGATCGCCGTCCTGTCGAGCTGCTTGCTGGCGTTGGCTAGCCGGGCGTTGGCGTCGGCCAGCGCCGCCTCGGCGTTCATCACGGTCCAGCGGGCCTGTTCCAGGTCACGCTCGGCCAGCGCCCCCGCTTGAGAAAGGCGCTCGGAACGCTCGGCGTTGCGCCGCGCCATGACAAGCGCCTCGTTGGAGGTGCGCGCCTGGGACTTGGCCGAGAGCACCGCGTCGCGGATGACCGCATCGTCGAGTCGGAGCAGCACCTGGCCGCCCTTCACCTGCTGGCCCTGCTCGGCAAGCACCTGGACGACAGCGCCAGCCACCTCCGCTCGGAGGGTGGCCTGCCGCTGGGCGATGAGCGTGCCGGATACCGAGGGCCCACTGGAAATCTCTCGCTCCGCCGCCACCGCGATGTTGTCGGCACGAAGCACCACCGCTGGAACATCGGCGGGCGCGCTACCGGCTTCGGCGCTGCTCTTGCACGCCGCGGTGCCGGCGGCGAGCGCCGCCAGCAGGAGGCGTGAGCGGTAGGAGGTAGAACGGTGCACGGTCCTCATGGGATACCGAATCCGGACGTGGTCGAGGTCTGGGTCTGCTGCGCCGAGCGCCGCGTGGCCGTCGACGTGGGGGATGAGGCGGCCGCGGCGCCGCCGGCGAGCGGCAGACGGGCGAGGAGCGCCATCCGCATCCGTGCGACCAGCGCGTCCCGCGCCGCCTGGGCCCGGTTGGCGCGGGCCTGCTCGAGCGCCAGCCGCGACTCCAACAGCTCCGTGTGGGTCGAGATCCCCTCGCGATACCGGATTTCGGCGATGTCGTAGGCTCGTACCGCCTGCGCCGCCGTGCCTTCGCTGGCTCGAAGGACCTCCCGCGCGCTCTGCAGCTCCTGGACCGAGCTCCGCGCGTCGAGCTGTGCAAACTCCGAGCTCTGCCGGTATCTCAGCCGGGCGTCCTCCAGATTGGCGCGCGCGACCATCTTGTCCCCGGTGATTCGTCCGCCGGTGAAGAGCGGCACCGTGAGCCCTACCGCCAGGCTCCAGTTTGTGAGGAACTGACTCCAGTTCGGCAGGCCCGATCCCGGATATGCCACCCGCCCGTACGCCGAGGTGAGCGCCACCGAGGGCAGATTCTGGGACTTCGCGACCTTGAGGAGCCCCTCTTCCGCCCGGATCGCAAGGGCCGCCTGCCGCACCGGGGCCCGCTGCTCCGAGGTGGTGTCCCCTTCCTCGGCAAGCAGCAGACGGAGTGCGGGGGTGCTCGCCATCGCCGAGTCATTCAGCCCAGTGGTCAGCCGGAGCGGGGTGTGGCCCGGAATGTCCAGGAGTTGCTTGAGACGCAGGTAGGCCAGATCGCGGTCAAAGGCCCGCTGAATAGCCACGGCTCGCTGGTTGTCCCGGGTCACCCTGGAGCGGAGCAGGTCAAACTCGGGAACCGTCCCGAGGCTCCGCCGGAGCTCGGTTTCCCGGAGCGTTGAATCGGCCTGTTCCAGCGCGGTGAAGGCGATGCCCGAGAGCTGATCGCCCAGCGCCGCATCGAAGTAGGCCCGTACAACGTCCAGAGTGAGCTGGGCCTCGCTTTGGGTCAGGCCCAGCTCAGCGCTCTGCCGGCCTGCGTTGGCTGCCTGGATCTGCCCGCGTAGCCGCCCGCCGCTGAAAAGCGTCTGCGAAAGCGAAAGGCCGAGGTTGTAAGTGTTGGCGCGACCGAACGGAAGGCTCCCCAGGTTGCCGAAGGGATCGACCGACGACACGCACTCCAGCGCCTTTTCCAGCGAATCCACCCGGGCGCCGATGGGAAGCGAGGGATCCGCCAGGAACCTGTCGCAGCTGGTCGGGCTCGCGGAGGCGGTGGTATCCGTCTGCGTGAGACTGGAGAATTGCGACTTGATCAACCGGGAGTAGGAAGCGGAGCCCGTCAGCTGCGGAAACAGCTCACTCCGGGCCCGGAGCTGCTCGCCGTGGGCGCGGCTGACCGCCGACCGTGCCAGGCCCACGACTTCGCTACCCGGCACGGCCAGCTGCAGAGCTTCGTCGAGCGTCAGCGGACGGGGGTCTCCCGGGGCCTGACCCAGCGCGGGCGCCGCGCCGAGGCCGACCAGCAGCGCCGCGAGGATGCCGATACGTGGCGCCATCAGCGCTCCTCCGCGCCGATCGCGCGCACGAACAAGTCCACGTACTGCGTGATCGCTTCCTTCGGTTCCAGCCGGTAGGCAAACGGCATGATGTCCCGGCTCATGGCATCGGCGAAGAGCGTTCCCATCAGCGTCATCGCGGCGGCCGGCGTGGCAAACTCGGCGCGGGCCAACCCCGCAGCGCGGAGGCGCTCGATGTATTCGGCAAGCTCGCGGCCGGCGCAGGCAGAGGCGCTACTCTCCCTGGGCAGCAGCTCGGGATGCTCCTCGATCTCTCCCATGGCGGTGCGTATCACCGAGCGGCGATTCCACAGCACGTCCCAGTGGAGCTCGGCCCACGTCAGCAGCTCGGCGCGTGGATGCGCCGGCTCCTCGGGCAAATTCCCCGGCCCGGAGTTGGCGCAGGCACAGCGAATCGCCTCATGAAGGAGGGCCGTCTTGGAGCCGAAATGCCGGAAGAGGGTGACTTCGTTCACGCCCGCGAGCTGGGCGATTTGCCGGGTGGTCGCGCCCCGAAACCCGGTCTCGGCGTACAGCTCGGTGGCGGCGTTCAGGATTTTCTGGCGGAGATCCATAGGGCGCCCAAGGTAGCCCGGAAACATCGGTCATGCAAGCGAGTGCTTGCATACGTTCGGTAACAGAGCGGTATCCTTTCGTCGATTGGCTATGCTAACATGTTGACAGGAAGTATTTTGGATAGAATGGGACCATCGATGTCAGCCCTCGTGTTTATTGCCGCTGCCGGGCTGCTGGGATGCCGACCCCAGGCCTCTGGCGGCTCGGCGCAGGCACCCGCCGCAACGGCGGCGGTGCCTGATGTTCCGGACGCCGCGGTCATCGCCTTCTGGCTTCCGTTCACGGACACACTGCCGTCGAGGGAGTTGAGCCGTGCGCGCGAACAGTTCCACCATTCCAACCAGGTCGTGGCCGAGTATCTCGAAGACACCGATGTGACACTCCTCGCCACGACGCAGGACACCGTGCGCGTGCGCCTCGAGGGTGGCGCCACTCGAGTGGTGATGTTGTCCGGTCTCGACTATCCCTACGGCTACGTGTTCATCGAGCCGGGATACGCGGAGGAATTCCACACCGGACCGAGCAGTGACGACGATCTTGAGTTTGCCCTCGATGACTACTTTGGTTTCGAGCCCCCCGACTCGGTGCCGAGTCGCCGGATCGCCCGCGCCGCGTCGATCGCTCAGCGCCCGCCGGTCCAGCCCGGCCCCCGCACGGCCCGTCCGGGCTTGGCCCCGGTGTGCACCCCGTCCTGGAGCACGGCGATCCCGTTGACGAGTACGTGCCGGATTCCCACCGAAGCCTGGTGGGGCCGCTCAAAGGTTGCCCGGTCGGCCACCGTTTCGGGATCGAAGACCACGACATCGGCGTGGAAGCCCGACTTGAGCAGGCCTCGATCATCAATCGACAGGCGGGTGGCCACTGCGGACGTCATCTTCCGGATGGCCTCCTCCAGCGTGAGGACCTTCTCCTCGCGGACATATTTTCCCAGGATCCTGGGATAGTTGCCATAGGCGCGCGGATGGGTGAGCCCCTGCGCCCGCTCCGGGTCCTGGCCATCGGCGTCCGTGCCGAACTTCATCCAGGGTTGCCGAAGTTTCGCCTTGACGTTTTCCTCGCTCATCAGAAAGTAGAGGGTCTCCACCCGGGAGTGCTCCGACGCGATCAGGTCCAGCGCTGCCTCCTGCCAGTCCTTCCCCACGGCTTCGGCCACCTCCATGAGCCGCTTGCCGACGAATCGCTTGTTCTCGGGCTTGTCGAACTGGACGAACCGCACGTTTTCCGGACCCCCGATCTGACAGAGGCTCTCCCATTCATTCTGGTCGCGATCCATCTCGGCGCGGATTCGCCGCCGGGTGTCGGCGTTCGCGATGTTGTCGAACAGCTTCCCGTCGGCGCTGGCCCACGGCGGCAGACAGGCGGTCAGGCCGGTGCCTCCCGCGGTGTAGGCGTACATGTCAGCCTGGACATCGAGCCCCGCCGCGCGGGCTGAATCAATCTTGGCGAGCGCCAGCGGCGTCTTGGACCAGTTGCGCTTCCCCGCGGCCTTGAGATGGTAGATCTCCACCGGCACGCCGCCTTCCTTGCCGATCCGGATCGCCTCGTCGATCGCCTCGAGCCAGGCGTTGCCTTCGGAGCGCATGTGCGTGATGTACAAGCCGCCCGACGGAGCCATCGCCTTGGCCAGCTCGATCAGCTCCTCGGTACTGGCGTAGTTGCCCGGCGGATAGATCAGCGCCGACGCGACCCCGAACGCCCCGTCACGCATGGCGTTCCGGACCACCATGCGCATGGTGTCCAGCTCGGCGCTGGTGGCAGGACCCTGGGCCTCCCCCTTGGCATAGACCCGAACCGTCGCTGCGCCCAGGAACGATCCGAAGTTTTCCGACACGCCATGAGTCTGCATCGCCGCGAGCCAGGCGGCGAATCCGTGAGGTCCGGGGAAGCTGGTGGCCGGGGTTCCAAACCCGGTGTGCTTCGCGTTGGTCGGCGCCGGACTGGAGCCTTCCCCCATGATCTCTGTGGTGATGCCCTGGGTCACCTTGCTGACGCCCCGGCCGTCGCCCAGCGTGAACTGGTAGTCCGACTGCCCCTGGATGTCGATGAATCCCGGCGCCACGATCATGCCGCGCGCGTCGATGTAGTGGCGCGAGCGGGAGGGGATCAGCGCGCCGCGCGGGGCTACTCGGGCAATGCGATCGCCCTTGATGGCCACGTCGCCGTAGAACCAGGCGGCGCCGGTCCCGTCGACCACCCGCCCGCCGCCGATGATCAGGTCGTAGTCGCCGTTGTCGGGGGCGGGTGCGGCGGCCGGCGTGCCGGGTGCGCAGGCGGCCAGCGTGAGCGCGGAGAGAAGCAGGAATCGGGACATGGTGGGACTCAGGTAGTGGTGGAACGGAACCGCGCGGCGTGTCCGCGCGGCGGTTCAGTGCCAAGGTAGCCCGGCGCGAGCCGCCTTGACACCCGCGCGCTGCCGGGTGAACCTAAGGGCCGCACTCATGCAACGTCTGCTGATTTCCCTCGTGGTCCTCGCCGCGGCGCTCTATGTCTCGGCGCGGCCGGTCGGTCCCGCTCCCGCGCTCGGATCCTTTCTCGAGCCCGCCAACGGCGTGTGGGCGCTTGCCCGGACGGCCAACCCGCGGGCTCGCTCGTCGGCACGCATCCCGGGCTTGAGCGCGCCGGTCGAGGTGCTGATCGACGACCGGGGTGTACCTCACGTCTTTGCCCGGTCGGAGGAGGATGCCTGGCGTGCCCAGGGATATCTGCTGGCCCGGGACCGCCTGTTCCAGATGGACCTCTCCACCCGCGCCGCGAGCGGGACGCTTTCCGGCCTGGTCGGGGCGCGGGTGCTCGAAACCGATCGCGCCGCGCGCCGCCGCGGACTCGCCTGGGGCGCCGAACGTGTCGCGGCGGCCGCCGACAGCGCGAGCCTCCTCTCCCGGGCGGCGCAAGCGTACTCGGACGGAGTGAACGCCTGGATCCAGGGCATGCGCCCCGCGGACCTCCCGCTGGAGTATCGGCTGCTCGGCGCTACGCCGGCGCGCTGGCAGCCGCTTTCGACGTACTACTTCTTCAGCCAGATGGCCCTCACCCTGGCGTACGACGACGAAACCATGCAGCGGCTTCGGGTGCGCTCCCTGGTGGGCGGAGCGGCCACCGAGGCGCTCTTCCCGCTCAACAGCCCGATTCAGGAGCCGATTCAGCCCAACGGCCAGCGTGCACCGCGCTACGACTTCCTTCGCCCGTTCCCGCCTCCGGGTCTCCCCGACACGGCGGCAGCCGTCGCGGCGGACGAACGGGCCGCGCTCGAGGTGGCCCTCGGCTTCGCTCCGCGCCGATTCGGCGACGGCGACGCGATCGGCAGCAACAACTGGGTGGTCGGTCCCCGCCGGACCGCCGCCGGACATGCCCTGCTTTCCGGCGACCCTCATCTGGAGCTCACGCTCCCCTCGATCTGGTACGAGATCCACCTCCACGTGGAAGGCGGCCCCGACGTCGCCGGTGTGACTTTTCCCGGCGCGCCGGGCGTCATCATCGGATTCAACCGCAACGTGGCGTGGTCGTTCACCAACACCGGCGCCGATGTGCGCGACCACTACGCCGAGACGGTGGACGACTCGCTTGCCCCCGCAAAGTACCTGCTGGACGGAGCGTGGAAGCCGGTGGAGCGAAGGGTCGAGTTGCTGCGAGGCCGGAAGAACGAACTGCTGCACACCGACACGCTGTACTTCACCCATCGCGGCCCGATGGTCAAGGATCGGGGCCGCTGGCTCTCGATGCGGTGGACGCCGTTCGAGGCCCGGGGAGGGGAAGACTTCCTGCGGCTCGACCGCGCCAGCAGCGTGTCCGGGTGGCTCGACGAGTGGAAGGCCTACGCGACGCCGGCTCAGAACGGGGTCGCGGCCGATCGCGCGGGCGCCATCACCATCCGCTCCACCGGGCGGTATCCAGTCCGGCCCGATGGCGGTCGGGGGGACGAGATTCGCGACGGGAGTCGGAGCGCCAGCGATTGGACGGGGTACGTCCCCCTGTCCGAGTATCCCTTCGCGCTGAATCCGGCACAGGGATTCCTCGCCTCCGCCAATCAGCAGCCGGTGGATCCACGGGTCAACTCGCGCTATTTTGGCTCCAACTGGTATTCCCCGTGGCGCGCGATGCGGATCAACCAACTGCTCCGGGCCGACTCCGCGGTGACCCCGGAGGCGATGCGCCGGTTCCAGACCGATCCGGGAAGCCCTCGAGCCGATGCATTCGTGCCGGCGTTTCTCGACGCGGCGGCGGCGCTGCACCGTGCCGGACGGGGCGACGACACCCTCCGCCAAGCCGCGGCGCTTTTGTCGGAGTGGGACCGCCACTATACGAGGGACAATCGCCGCGCGGTGCTGTTCGAGGCGGCCATGGCAGCGTTGCCCCGCCTCCTGCTCGATGAGCTGATCCCCGCCTCGACCGACAGTACGCAGGGTCCCGTGGCGCTCCCGCAGGACGCTGTCATCTTGCAGCTCATAGCCGATTCGAGCAACGCGTGGTGGGATGATCGCCGCACCCTGGGCGTGGAAGGGCGTACCGAAACGCTGGCCCGGGCACTCAAGGCCGGACTGGGGCGGGCGCTTCGCGAACATGGCCCTCCCGAGGGTGACGGATGGCTCTGGTCGAACGCGCACCACGCAAACATTTACCACCTGCTCCGGATGCCGGCGCTGTCCGCGCTGGATCTCCCGGTACAGGGCGGGCCTTCGACGCTGAGTCCGTCTCCCGGCCGAGGCACCCACGGCCCCAGCTGGCGCATGCTGGTCGAGCTCGGACCCGAGGTACGCGCGTGGGGAACCTATCCCGGAGGCCAGTCGGGCAACCCGGCAAGCCGCTGGTACCTCGACCGCCTCCCTCGATGGGCGGCCGGCGAGCTCGACACCCTGCAGTTCCCCGCCACCCCCGCCGATCTGCCGGCGGCGCGAGTGCGGGAGCGACTCACCCTGAGCGCGGCGGAGCCGTGATGAAACGATGGCTGTCCTTCGCCGCGCTGGTGGCCGCCTTCGCGCTCGCGACGAAATTAGGCTGGTGGGCCGTTCCGGTCGTGGCGGCGCTCTGGGGATTTCTCAGGCCGGCGGTCGACGCCCCCGCCGCGACCGCGGCGCTGGCCGCGGCCTCGGCGTGGGCGCTCTGGCTCCTGGGCAACTGGCAGGCCGACCATGATGCGATGGGGCTCCTGACCACCAGGCTGGGCGGCGTGATGAGTGTGCCGCCGGCCCTTCTGATTCTACTCACGCTCCTGCTCGGCGCGGTGCTGGCCTGGAGCGCCGCGGCGCTCGCGGGCGCCATCGCCCATTCACTCGCTCAACGCTCCGGAGACACCCGATGAACACTCGACGCAGTCTCGCGCTGGCAGCCGTGCTGCTCGCTGCCGCGGCACCGCTCGCCGCTCAGGTCAACTACGACTCGGTGAGGGTCCAGACCATCCCCGCCGGCCAGGGGGTGTACATGCTCCTGGGCTCGGGCGGCAACATCGCGCTTGCCGTGGGCGATGACTTCGCCTTCCTGGTGGACGATCAGTTCGCCCCGCTCAGCCAGAAGATCCTGGCCGCGGTGCGACAGATCACCGATAAGCCGATCCGCTTCCTGGTGAACACCCATTGGCACGGTGACCATAGCGGCGGCAACGAGAACATGGCGAACGCCGGCGTCATCCTCGTGGCGCACGACAACGTCCGGACCCGGATGAGCACCGAACAATTCATCGCGGCCTTCAATTCCCGTACGCCGCCATCGCCCAAGGCCGCGCTGCCGGTGGTCACCTTCGGCGAGACGCTGGCGTTCCACAACGGGGGTGAGCAGATCCATGTGGTGCACGTGCCGCCGGCCCACACCGACGGCGACGCGATCGTGCATTTCACCCGGGCCAACACGATCCACATGGGGGACCTCTTCTTCAATGGGCGCTATCCGTTCTTCGATCTCTCGAGCGGCGGTTCGTACGAAGGAGTGATCAAGGCGGTGAACACCGCATTGGCCTACGCGAACGACAGCACCAAGGTGATCCCCGGCCACGGCCCGCTGGCGGGAAAGGCGGAGCTCGTGGCCTACCGGGACGTGCTCACCCAGGTCCGGGATCGGGTCGCGACGCTGATCAAGC
>JANNGX010000236.1:0-10674 GCA_031404115.1 Gemmatimonadales bacterium
CAGCATTGGAACACCAAGCCGGGAAATCTCTACAGCACGCCGCGCTGGATGCAGCTCGACCCGCGGCAACGGGTGCGCAACCGGGTCGTGCTCGACCGCGAGATCCCCCCGATCGCCGATCCCCCCGACACGAAGTACATCAAGCACATCAAGATCCAGAGCAAGCTCCTGAGCGCCTTTTGGGGCAAGCCGGTATCGCTGGGCGCCCACGTGCTGCTCCCCGAGGGATTCGACGAGCGCCCCGGCGCGCGCTACCCGCTGGTGATCAACCACGGGCACTTTCCCGATGACATCGGCGGGTTTCGCACCGAGCCCCCCGATCCGAATCTCAAGCCGGACTTCAGCGCGCGGTTCAACCTGGCGGGATACAACCGGATTCAGCAGCAGGAGGCGCACCAGTTCTACAAGGACTGGACCGGGCCGGGATTCCCGCGAGTGCTGCTGGTCGAGATCCAGCACCCCACGCCCTACTACGACGATTCGTACGCGGTGAATTCCGCCAACAACGGCCCCTACGGCGACGCGATCATGCAGGAGCTGGTGCCGGAGATCGAGCGGCGCTTCCGCGGCATCGGACAGGGCTATGCCCGGTTCACCTACGGCGGCTCGACCGGCGGCTGGGAAGCGATGGCGGTGCAGATGTTCTATCCCGATGAGTTCAACGGCGCCTGGATCGCCTGCCCCGACCCGATCGACTTCCGCGCCTACACCGTGATCGATCTTTACAAGGACGAGAACGCCTACTTCCTCGACAGCAAGTGGAAGCGGACTCCCCGTCCCGCCCATCGCAACTACCTGGGCCAGGTGCAGACCACGATCGAGGAAGCCAACCACCGCGAGCTGGCGCTGGGCACCAACGGGCGTTCCGGCGATCAGTGGGACATCTGGCAAGCGGTGTATTCCCCGGTGGGACCCGACGGCTATCCCAAGCCGATCTGGGACAAGGTCACCGGAAAGATCGACCGTGCGGTGGCGGGGTACTGGAGGGAACACTGGGATCTGTCCTACATCCTGCGCCGGGACTGGAAGACCCTGGGCCCCAAGGTTCGCGGCAAGCTCAAGATCTACGTCGGGGAGGCGGACAACTATTTTCTGAATGACGCGGTGTACCTTGTGGAAGACTTTCTCAAGACCGCCACCGATCCACCAGCCGATGCCGAGGTGGACTACGGCGCACGGGCGGAGCATTGCTGGAACGGAGACCACAGCCAGCCGAATGCCATCTCTCGGCTGCGGTATGCCCAGATGTTCATCCCACGGATCATGGCGCAAATCCGGAAGAATCATCCTGCGGGCGTGGACACCTTGAGCTGGAGATACTGAGCCAATGAGTCTGGAACGTCTCACCGCGGCTCTGGCCGACCGGTACCGGATCGAGCGGGAGCTGGGTCAGGGCGGGATGGCCACTGTGTACCTCGCCCACGACGTCCGGCATGACCGGCGTGTCGCGCTCAAGATTCTCCGCCCCGAGTTAGCCGCCATCCTCGGTGGCGAGCGGTTTCTGAAGGAGATCAAGACCACCGCCAACCTCCAGCATCCTCACATCCTCCCCCTGTTCGACTCCGGTGAAGTGGATGGCGTGGTCTTCTATGTGATGCCGTACGTGGAAGGCGAATCACTGCGTGACCGGCTCTTCCGAGAGAAACAGCTTCCCGTGGACGATGCGGTCCGGATCGGACGCGAGGTGGCCGACGCGCTCGACTACGCCCACCGGCACGGCGTGATCCACAGGGACATCAAGCCGGAGAACATTCTCCTTCACGATGGTCGCGCCCTGGTGGCCGACTTCGGGATCGCGCTGGCGGTGAGCAGCGCCGGCGGCCGCACCCGGATGACCGAGACCGGCATGTCGCTCGGAACCCCGCACTACATGAGCCCCGAGCAAGCAATGGGGGAGCGAGAGGTCACCGCCAAGAGCGACGTGTACGCGCTTGGATGCGTGATCTACGAGATGCTGACCGGGGAGCCGCCCTTCACCGGCCCGACGGCCCAGGCGATTGTCGCTCGCGTGGTGACCGAAGAGCCGCGGCCGCTCACCCTGCAGCGCAAGACCATCCCGCCACATGTGGAAGCGGCGGTGCTGACGGCGCTCAACAAGCTCCCCGCCGACCGCTTTGCGACGGCGGCCCAATTTGCCGAGGCACTCAAAGGATCGGGCGCCACCGTGCCGCGAACCGCCGCTGCGCCTGCCGTCCGGACGCGAGCACCTGTCGCATCGCACTGGCGAACGGCTGCGCTGGGTGTCTCGGTGGTCGCCCTGGCCGCCACCGGGCTCGCGATCTGGGCTATGGTTCGGCCAACGCCCTCGGGCGATGTCAGCCGCTTCGCGGTCGGAATAGGCGCCGAGGCCCCGCTCCGTTATAGCGGCAGTTTCGCCGAGCCGTCGCGCCTGGCGATCTCCCCCGATGGACGGGAGCTGGTGTACGTCGGTTACGCCGGTAGAGGTACCTCCAGGCACGCACTCTACCTGCGGCCGATGGATCGCCTGGAAGCCCGCCAGCTCCCTGGAACCGATAGCGCGCTCGTCCCCGCCATTTCTCCGGATGGCGCGCAGGTCGCCTTTCTGACCGGCTACGATTCCGAGGAGAGGACCCTCAAGATCGCCTCGCTTCGCGGCGGGCCGCCGATCGCGGTTTTCGCGGGTGGAATCGGGAGCAGTCTGTCCTGGGGACCGGATGGTTATGTGTACTTTCTCGACGCGGCGGGGCGAACGGTGCGCCGGGTGCTTTCGAGCGGCGGCCCGGCCGAGGATGTGGTACACCTGACCGCTCCCGACAGCACGGTGAGTTATGGATTTCTGCATCTCCTTCCTGGCGGCAGGGCGGCATTGGTGGCGGCGTTCCCACCGGACCGGGGGAACGAATCCGGGTACGCGCTCCGGGCGGTGGATTTCGCGACCGGAAAGTTCGGCGCGACGGTGCAGGGGGTGGCCGGGGTGTACACCGCCAGCGGGCACCTGCTCTACACCACGTATCGGGGCACCCTGATGGGTGTGGCATTCGATCCGCGGGCCCTCACACTCCGAGGACGCCCGGCGGCGCTGATCGAGAATCTGGATGTCCGAATCCGGGGATACACCGAGCTGGCGATTTCGGAAACCGGAAACCTGGCCTACGTCACCGCCGGCCTTAACGCCGCCGAGGATTTCGTCTGGATGGCGCGCGGCGGTGAACTCACCGTTGTCGATCCCGGGTGGACCGATCGGGAATTTGAGGGTTTTGAACTCTCTCCGGATGGAACTCGCCTGGCCGTGACCATTTCCGGCGTCCGCAGTGACGTCTGGATCAAGCAGCTCGACCAGGGTCCCAAGTCGCGCATCACCTTCGGGGGCGCCGGCAACTTCGATCCTGCGTGGATGGCAGATGGCCGCCACGTCAGCTTCGTCTCCCGACGGGACGGCGCAAGCAGCCTGTGGCGCCGGCGGGCCGACGGAGTGGGTTCCGAGGAGCTGGTGGCCAACGTCGGGCGCGAGATCGTGGAGGCGCGCTGGTCGCGTGACGGAGCCTGGCTCCTGTTGAGCGTGGGAAGTCCGCCCTCGATGGACCTGTTCGCCATGCGATTGGGCGTGGACAGTGCGCCGCGTCCCCTCCTGGCCGAGCCGTACGACGAGGGCTCGCCTTCTCTCTCGCCCGACGGACGCTGGCTGGCCTACATCTCCATGGAAACCGGTGAAGCGCAGGTCTTCGTGCGGTCCTTCCCGGAGGTGCAGCAGGGAAAATGGCAAATCTCGACCGCCGGGGGCGACGCCCCGCTCTGGAGCCACGACGGCCGCGAGCTGTTCTTCCGCAGCGAAGACGGACGACAGATCTTGGTCGCCGACATGACCCGCGGGCCCAGCCAGGCGAGCCCACGGAAACTATTGCAGCTCCCGGCCCAGGGGCAGTTCGAAAGCAACGGGCTGGGTGGACACATGTTCGAAGTGAGCCGGGACGGGCGCCGCTTCCTGCTGGTGCGCCAGGGGGCTGCGGGTGACGTATCCGGGGACCTGGTGGTGGTGCAGAATTTTTTCAATGAGCTCAGGGCGGCAACGACCACAAACCGGGAGTCAAAGTGACGCGACGATTCGGCATGGCGGCGATAGCATCTCTTGGGTGCCTCAGCGTATTAGGTGCGGTGTCTCGGCCCGTCGACCTTCGGCGCGTGGTGCCCAACGACAACCGCCGGCCCGCGGGTGTGCTGCGCGGCGGCGTGCTGACGCTACGGCTCGAAGTCCGCAGCGGAGTATGGTTTCCCGAAGGACCGCAGGGTGACTCGGTGGTGGCCCCGGTCTTTGCCGAGGAGGGAAAGCCGCCGCAGGTGCCCGGACCACTCATCCGGGTGCCCACCGGCACGGTCATCGAAGCCACGATCCGGAACCGTCTGCCCGACTCGCTCGTCACCCTGCTCGGTTTCGTCACCCGCCCCGCGGCCAAGGACGATTCCATCACGATCCGGCCGGGTGAATCACGCACGGTGCGATTCGCCGCCGGCGCACCGGGGACTTATTTCTATGCCGCGGACGCCGGCGTAAGGGACACCACGATCGAGCGGCAGCAGCTTGCCGGCGCGCTCGTGGTGGATTCCGTCGGCGCCAGGACGGACGACCGCATCTTCGTAATCAACATCTGGGGGGATGAGAAGCCGGGGGACTCTACGGTGTATCGCAACGCGCTCGCGATCAACGGACTCTCATGGCCCCACACGGAGAGGATCACCGCCACGGTGGGCGACACGCTGCACTGGCGCTGGATCAACGCGAGCGGGCGGGATCATCCCATGCACCTCCACGGCTTCTACTTCCGGCTGGACGGCGTGGGGAACGCCCTCAGCGACACCTCCTATGCGAGGGAACAGCGTCTGCTCGCCGTTACGCACGGCATGCCACCCAGGACGACGATGCGGATCGCCTGGGGGCCGGACCGACCGGGCAACTGGCTCTTCCATTGTCACATCGGGTTTCACGTCGTGCCCGAGGCGCGGCTGAATCCACCCGCGGAGGACCATGCCGATCGGAAGGCGCACGACCCCAATGTGCACATGGCGGGGCTGGTCCTGGGTATTTCGGTCAAGCCGTCGAACGGGTGGAGGGATCCGGTCCGGGAACACACCCGAAGCATGAGACTATTCATCCAGGAAGGGATCAAACGATTCGACGCCCCCCGCGCGCTCGGATTTGTGCTTCAGCGCGGGGAGCAGCCACCCGCGACGGATTCAGTCGAAATTCCCGGTACCTTGCTCGTCCTCACCCAGAATCAGCCGACCGATATCACCGTCATCAACCGGCTCACGGAAACCGCGGCGATTCACTGGCACGGCATCGAGCTGGAGAGCTATTCCGACGGGGTGCCCGGGTGGAGCGGCGCGGTACGCCGATTGGCTCCGTCCATCCAGCCGGGCGATTCATTCGTCGCCCGGTTGACGCTCCCTCGTCCAGGCACGTTCATCTACCACACCCACATGAATGACATCGAGCAGATCACCTCGGGTCTCTATGGAGCCATCGTCGTGCTGCCACCAGGCGAGCGATTCGATCCTGCGAGAGACCATGTCTTCGTCGTGGGCTGGGACGGACTCAAGGGGAAGCGGCTCGTGAACGGCGAACAGAATCCCCCGCCGATTACCCTGGCCCCCGGCATTGCCCACCGATTCCGCTTCGTGGGGATCGGGGCGGCCACCGGCGGGCGCTTCGCTATCCGCCGCGACTCGACGCTGGTGCGGTGGCGCGCCCTGGCGCGGGATGGAGCCGATCTGCCCTCGGCGCAAGCGATTCTACAGCCGGCCCAGCAGTATGTCGGGGTGGGAGAGACCTTTGATTTCGAATGGATTCCGGAGCCCGGCGAATACACGATGACGGGCGGCAATCTCGCGCGGCCGTACATGACCCGGAAGCTGATCGTACGGTGAGGGGAGAGCGGACGTGATCGCCTACGAAGTGACGGTGGATGTGGACGAGGCGCTCGCCGAGCGCTACATCGCGTACATGCGCGACCGCCATATCCCCGCCGTGCTCGCGACCGGTTGCTTTGCCCACGCCGAGCTCGATCGCTCCAAGGAAACCCGGTTCCGGCAGCGCTACCTCGCGGCGAGTCTCGCGGATCTGGAGCGGTACCTCGAGGACCACGCCCCCGCGCTGCGGGCGGATTTCGCCAGGGAATTCCCGGCGGGCATCACATTGTCCAGGGAGATCTGGGAGGAGTACGCCCGCTGGAGCGGGTGACCTAGCGCACCTTCGCGCGGAGCACCAGCACCGTGACGTTGTCGCCCGCGCCCTCGGCCATGGTATCGGCCACCAGGGCCCGCACCGCCTGCTCCGACGAGGTCATCGTCCTGATCCGCTCGGCGATCCGGTCCGGGGAAACGTGCTTGGTGAGGCCATCGGTGCACAGAATCAGGGTGTCGCCCGGCTTGATGTCGGTCTTGGTGACTTCGGGAGCCCAGGCGCTGCCGCCGAGCGAACTGGAAAGCACGTGCGCGAAGGGGCTCCGGCTGACCTGCTCCGGCCTGAGGACCCCGGAGTCCACCAGATCCTGCGCCATCGTCTGGTCCCGCGTGAGCTGCTCGAGCTCACCGGCCCGGAAACGGTAGCACCGGCTGTCGCCCACCTGCAGCAGGTACAACGACGGCCAGACGGCGATGAACATGGTGAGCGTGGTCGCCATCCCCTTGTGATCGCCGCTCTGCTTGGCCCGGTCCGAGATCAGCTCGTGGCTCCGGGTCGCGGCGTCGCGAATCGAATCCAGGAGCACGGCGTCGTCCGTGGTGTCCGTGGAAAAAAAGCAGTGCATCGTGTTCGTCACGTAACCCGCGATCGCCTCCGCCGCCGAGCGACTCGCCTCCTCGCCGCCCGCATGCCCCCCGACCCCGTCGCAGACCATGCCGATCGAAGCCAGCCGCTGACTGGGAATCTCGAGCAGTTCCGGGTTGGGAAGACTGGTGACGTGGACCCGCATCGTCTTGTGCAGCGTCGTAACCAGAAAATGATCCTGGTTGTCCGGCCGCACCAGACCGCGGTCGGTCAATCCAAAAAAATCGAGATCTTCGTCGAGGGGTTTCGGCGGAATCGGGACGGCGTCCAGTTGGGTGTGACCCCTGGAAGACTGCATCGTAAAAGCGAACTTAGCAGAGTCCCGGAGCATGGCAAGAGCATGGAGACATGCCAAAATGGCATATTTTGGCGGTACGCGCGTTGCTCAAGCTACCTCCAACCCCTAGCCCCTGAGTCAATAATGGCCTCAAAAATCATCGGCATCGACCTCGGCACGACCAATTCCGTCGTTGCCGTCATGGAAGGCGGCGATCCCATCGTCATCCCGAACGCCGAAGGCGGCCGCACCACCCCGTCGGTCGTGGCGTTCACCAAGGACGGCGAGCGGCTGGTCGGTCAGGTGGCCAAGCGCCAGGCAGTGACCAACCCCAAACAGACCATCTTCTCGATCAAGCGCTTCATGGGACGCCGGCTTGACGAGATCAAGGAAGAAGTGAAGCGGGTTCCCTACAAGGTCGAGTCCGCTTCGAACGGGCTGGCCGCCGTGGAAATTGCGGCCAAGAAGTACACGCCGCCCGAGATTTCCGCAATGATCCTTCAAAAAATGAAGCAGACTGCCGAAGACTACCTCGGGTACACGGTCGACAAGGCGGTCATCACCGTGCCCGCCTATTTCAACGACGCGCAACGCCAGGCCACCAAGGATGCCGGCAAGATCGCCGGCCTCGAAGTGCTCCGGATCATCAACGAGCCCACTGCGGCCGCGCTGGCCTATGGGCTCGACAAGAAGAAGGAAGAGAAGATCGCCGTCTTCGATCTGGGCGGCGGCACCTATGACATCTCGGTGCTCGAGCTGGCCGAAGGCGTCTTTGAGGTGAAGAGCACCAACGGAGATACCCACCTTGGGGGCGACGATTTCGACCAGCGGCTCATCGATTGGCTGGTGACCGAATTCAAGAAGGACCAGGGCATCGACCTGTCGAAGGACGCGATGGCGCTGCAGCGCCTCAAGGAAGGCGCCGAGAAGGCCAAGATGGAGTTGTCCAGCACCCAGCAGACCGATATCAACCTGCCGTTCATCACCGCCGACGCCTCGGGCCCCAAGCATTTGAACGTGTCCCTGACGCGGGCCAAGTTCGAGCAATTGGTGGACGATCTCATCAAGCGCACCATCCCGCCGATGCAGCAGGCCCTCAAGGATGCCGGGCTCGATCCCAAGCAGATCGACGAGGTCATCCTGGTGGGCGGCTCGACCCGGATCCCCAAGATCCAGGAAATCGTCAAGGACTTCTTCGGGAAGGAGCCCAACCGCTCGGTCAATCCCGACGAGGTGGTTGCCATTGGCGCGGCAATCCAGGGCGGCGTCCTGGGGGGCGAGGTGAAGGACGTCCTGCTGCTCGACGTGACCCCGCTGTCACTGGGCATCGAAACATTGGGCGGCGTCACCACCGTACTGATCCCCAGGAACACCACCATTCCGACCAAGAAGTCGGAGGTGTTTTCCACCGCGGAAGACAATCAGACCACCGTGGAAATCCATGTGCTGCAGGGTGAGCGCCAGCTGGCGATCGACAACCGGACCATCGGCAAGTTCCAGCTCACCGGCATTCCGCCCGCGTCGCGGGGCATGCCGCAGGTCGAGGTGACTTTCGACATCGACGCCAACGGCATCCTGCATGTGTCGGCCAAGGACAAAACGACCGGCAAGGAGCAGAAAATCCGGATCGAGGCGTCTTCGGGGCTCTCGGACACGGATATCGACAAGATGGTGAAGGCCGCCGAGCTGCATGCCAAGGAGGACGCCGAGCGACGCGAGACCATCGAGTCGCGAAACCAGCTCGACGGACTGGTCTACAAGGTCGAAAAGGACAGCAAGGAGTGGTCGGACCGCCTCTCCGCGGACGTGAAGGGTCGGCTCGATGCGGCCATCGAGGCGGGACGGCAGGCGCTTCGCGCCGGCGATCCGGCCGGCATCAAGTCGGCGCTCAACGAGCTGAACACGTCCTATTCCGCCGCGGGAGCCTCGCTCTACGAGGCAGCCAACGCCTCGGGGGCCTCCGGCGCGAGCGGCCCGGACACGGCCAACGCCCAGGCCGACGGCTCGAGCGGCCCGGCCAAGGAGGACGTGGTCGAGGCCGACTATGAGATCGTGGACGAGGAGAAGAAGTAGGATTCAGGATACAGGATTCAGGAGGCAGGGTAAGGTCCTTCCCTCGATCCTGAATCCTCAATCCTGAATCCTGCCAATGCGACCAACGCGCACCAGGACGCATCGTACTTATATTGCAGCCACAGCGGATCAGCCCCACACGAGGTGAAACAAGAAAATGTCGGTCCGAAATCTCAATTGGCTCAAATTCGGCGGCCTGGTTGGCCTGGCATTCGTGCTGGGCCTTCTGTTTGCTGGGCTGCTCGATCTCCCCCAGAACTCACTGGCGCAGGGAGCCGCCACGCGGCTCACGTCGAGCCAGCCCGCCATCCGCCCGGTGGCCGCACCGCCGCTTCCCGCGGCCCGGCCGCTGGCCGAGCTGAGCGATGCCTTTGCCGCGGTGGCCGAGCACGTCCGGCCCAGCGTGGTGTTCGTCAAATCGAGCCGCAAGCAGCAAGTCGTCCAGAATCCTCAGATCCCCAAGGGGTTCGAGCCGTTCTTCGGGTTCCCCCAGGGGCCCCAGGGTCGCAATCGCGCTCCCAGCATCGAGCGCGGATCCGGTTCGGGTTTCATCGTGTCCGAGGACGGCTACATCCTGACCAACAATCACGTCGTGGACGGCGCTGAGCGGGTTACCGTGCAGCTCCTGGACGGGCGCACCTTCCCGGCCAAGGTGGTCGGCACCGATCCGAACACCGACGTGGCGGTCATCAAAATCGACGCGAAAGGCCTGAACCCGGCCGCGCTCGGGTCCAGCGCATCGACCCGGATCGGCGAGTGGGTCCTGGCCGTCGGCAACCCGCTCGGCGAGGCGCTCACCTTCACGGTGACGTCCGGCATCGTCAGCGCCAAGGGTCGCGGACTCGCGGGGCTGCCCGGGCGCAGCGACCGGAGCATCCAGGACTTCATCCAGACCGATGCCGCGATCAATCCCGGCAACTCCGGCGGCCCGCTGGTCAACGTTCGCGGCCAGGTCATCGGCATCAACTCCGCCATCGCCAGCGAGACCGGTTACAGCATGGGCTACGGCTTCGCCATCCCGATTGATCTGGCCCGCCAGGTCATGGATCAGCTGATCAAGACCGGCAAGGTCGAGCGCGCCGCGCTGGGCGTGTTCGTGGAAGACGCCAATGCCACCGATGCCACCTACACCGGTCTGGGAGAGGTTCGAGGCGTCCGGGTACAGAACTATTCCAGCGAGGCCTCCCCCGCCAAGCGGGCCGGTCTCGAAGTGGGCGATGTCATCATCACGATCGACGGGCAGCGGGTCGACTACGTGGCGCAGCTCCAGCAGATCGTGGGCTTCAAGCACCCGGGCGAGTCGGTCAAAGTCGAGGTCGCCCGCAAGGGCGGGGTCCGGCGCACCGTGACCGTGCGGCTGATTTCGGCTGCCGCGAGCGCTGCGGCCGCTCCCGCCGATCAGCCGGACGCCGCCGACAGCGCGAACAGCGCCGCGGCCGGTTCGGTGATCAAGCCGCTGGGCCTCACGGTCACCCCGCTGACGGCCCAGCTGGCGATGGAGATGGGCGCCCCGGCCGGCCTGCGCGGGCTGGTGATTCAA
>JANNGX010000237.1:0-35468 GCA_031404115.1 Gemmatimonadales bacterium
CAACTACACCCGTGACACCACGTCGGGCCGGGAAGGGTTGGATCTGCTTTCCCGGATGCGCGCGATCGACCCCACTCTTCCGGTGATCGTGATGACCGCCTGGGGCAGCGTGGACAAGGCGGTCGAAGCCATGCGCCTCGGCGCGCGCGACTTCATCGAAAAGCCCTGGGACAACACCCGCCTCCTCACCACCCTCCGGACCCAGGTCGAGCTCACCCGGGCGCTCCGCGCCACCCAGCGGCTGGAACAGGAAACCCAGCTCCACCGCCGGAGCGGGCTCCCGGACCTGGTGGCCCAGTCGCCCGCGATGCGCCCGGTGCTCGAGCTGATGGAGCGCATTGCGCCGAGCGACGCCAACGTGCTCGTCACCGGAGAGCACGGCACCGGCAAGGAGGTCGTGGCGCGATGGATTCACGGGGCCAGCCGGCGCCGCGACCGGTCGCTGGTGGTCGTGAACGTCGGCGGCCTCTCCGAAGGCGTGTTCGAGAGCGAGTTGTTCGGCCACGTCAAAGGTGCCTTCACCGACGCCAAGACCGATCGCGCCGGGCGCTTTGAGCTCGCCGACGGCGGCACCCTGTTCCTGGACGAAATCGCCAACATCGGCCTGTCCCAGCAGTCCCGGCTGCTCCGGGTTCTGCAGACCGGCGAGCTGGAGCGGGTCGGCTCGTCCCAGACCCGCCAGGTGAACGTCCGGGTCATTGCGGCCACCAACGCCGACCTCAAGTCGGAAGTGGCCACCGGCCGTTTTCGAGAGGACTTGCTCTTCCGCATCAACACCATCGAGATCAAGCTGCCGCCGCTTCGGGAGCGCCGCGAGGACGTGCTCCCCCTGGCCCAGTACTTCCTGCAACGCCACTCGGCGCGGTACGGCAAGCCGCGGGGAGGCTTTACCGACGAAGCCGCGCTGCGGCTCCGCGACTACGACTGGCCCGGCAACGTCCGCGAGCTCGATCATGCGGTCGAACGCGCCGTGCTGCTGGCGCGGCAGGATGTTCTCGAGGCGGCCGACTTTGCCCTGGCGGCGCCGGAGGCCCGCGCCGGTCCGGCCGACCCCTCCGGCATGAACCTCGAAGAGCTGGAACGCGAGGCCATCCGCCAGGCCCTGGCCCGCCACGGCGGGAATGTCAGCCTCGCGGCCAAGGTGCTGGGGCTGTCGCGCAGTGCCCTGTATCGTCGCTTGCAGCGATATGGGCTGTGACCAGTAACCGGTAACCGGTCACCGGTTACTTTTCTTCCGTGACGATCGCCCACGACCGCCGGATCTTCCTGCTCGCCCTGTTCGCGGGCCTGCCCGCCCTGATGGCCGCGACGGTACTCCTCTGGCTGGTCCCCGCCTCCGGTCTGCTCCGCGGCACCATCCTGGGCGCCCTGCTGGCGCTCTGGCTGGTGGCTGCCCGCGCCGCGCAGCTCCGGGTCATTCGCCCCCTGCAAGTCATCGCGAATCTCCTGGCCGGTCTTCGCGAGGGACACTTCACGCTGCGGGCCCGCGAGGAGGAGAACGATGACGTGCTGGGTGCGGTTCGGCGCGAGGTCAATGCCCTCCAGGAAACCCTGCGCGAGCAACGGCTGGGCGCGCTCGAGGCCGACGCGCTGCTCCGCCGGGTCATGGAGGAGATCGACGTCGCGGTCTTCGCGTTCGACGCGGAGGGCGCGCTCCGTCTGGCCAACCGGGCCGGCGAGCGCCTGCTGGGCCAGCCCGCCGAGCGGTTGATCGGGCGCACGGCCGCCCAGCTGGGGCTCACGCAGACGCTGGAAGGAGACACTCCCAGAATTCTCGAGATGGCGGTGCCCGGTGCCGCGACCGGGAAGTGGGAAGTCCGCCGGCGCCCGTTCCGTCAGGGGGGGCTGCCGCTCGACATGGTCGTGCTGGCCGACATCAGCAGGGTGCTGCGCGCCGAAGAACGGCAGGTCTGGCAGCGCCTGGTCCGGGTACTCTCCCATGAAATCAACAACTCGCTGGCTCCGATCAACTCGCTGGCCGGCACGCTGACCAGTCTGCTCGACCGCGAGCCCCGTCCCCTCGACTGGGAGGACGATCTGCACAAGGGGCTCGATGTCATTCGCGCCCGGAGCGACGCCCTCAATCGCTTCATGGCCTCCTATGCGCGCCTGGCGAAGCTTCCGCCCCCCACGCTGGCGCCGCTCGACGTTGGTGAGTGGGTGCGACGGGTGGTGCTGCTCGAAGGACGGCGCCCGGTGCGGCTCATCGAGGGGCCCCCGCTGAGCATTCGCGCTGACGGCGACCAACTCGATCAGGTTCTCATCAACCTGATCAAGAACGCCACCGAGGCCGCCCTGATCACCGGCGGGGCGGCCGAAGTGACCTGGGCCGTCAAGGACGATACGCTGGAAGTGGAGGTGCGTGACGAGGGGCCCGGCCTCCCGACCACCGCCAACCTGTTCGTGCCGTTCTTTACCACCAAGCCCAACGGCTCGGGGATCGGTCTGGTGCTCTGCCGCCAGGTGGCCGAGGCGCACGGTGGCGGCATCACGCTGCACAACCGGACCGACCACCGCGGCTGCGTGGCGCGGCTCCGGCTCCGGAGATAGCCGGGCCGTGCTGCGCAAGTTCCTCCTCTGGCTCTCCCGTCAGCCGGCCATCTTCAGGTTCATCCGAGGCAACCGCCTGGCCCGCTTCTTCGCGTCCCGCTTCGTGGCGGGGGAGACGATCGACACCGCCATTGCCGCCGCCGTTTCACTGCGGGAGCGCGGGATCACCACGTCGCTCGACATGCTGGGAGAGAGCGTGGCCGAACCCGCGGCCGCCGAGGCCGCCTGTGCCGAGTATCTCGCCCTGCTGGACCGCATGGCCGGGGCCGGGGTTGAAGTCAATGCGTCGGTGAAGCTGACCCAGATGGGTTTCGACGTTGACCCGGCGCTCTGCGAGCGCAACATGCGCCGCATCCTGGAGCGGGCGCGCTCGCTGGGCGGGTTCGTCCGGCTGGACATGGAATCGTCCGAGTACACCCAGCGCACCCTGGAGTTCTTCGTGCAGCGGCTGTATCCCGCGTTCGAGCCCCACGTGGGTGTCGTGATCCAGTCGGCGCTGCGCCGCTCCACCGCCGACGTCGAGCATCTGATCGCGCTCCGGGCGCGAGTCCGCCTCTGCAAGGGCGCCTATCTCGAGCCGGACTCCGTGGCGTATCCCGACAAGCGGGAGGTTGACGCCCACTACGTGCGTCTGCTGGAGCAGTTGCTGCGTCGGGGCACCTATCCGGGAATCGCCACCCACGACGAGAGGATCATCGCGCACGCGGAGGCCTTCGCGCGGGACAGCCGGATCGACCCGGAGCGATTCGAGTTCCAGATGCTGTACGGGGTGCGCCGCGATCTGCAGGCGGGCCTTCGCGCCCGGGGCTGGCACGTGCGGGTGTACGTTCCCTTCGGCACCCAGTGGTACCCGTACCTGATGCGGCGCCTGGCCGAGCGGCCCGCCAACATCGCATTCATCCTCGGCAATGTGATACGGGAGGGCGTATCTCGCAGATCGATCCCGAGCTGACCCTGGGCGGCTACATGAAGCGGCACGAGCGCGCGACCGCGTTTGGCGGCAGCGACGGCCACGCCTATTCGGTGGCAATCTGGGTCGACGACGAGCCCGATGAGAAAGGCCGCTTCAGCGCGGCCCTGCTGTTTGTGCGGTGGAACCCGGGGGGAGACGCTCCGGCGGGCCACGTGGAATCGGGTCCGCTCGCCTGGGGCCGAACCTCCGCGGAGGCGGAAGAGCGTCTGAAGGGATTCTCGCTGTTCGACGTGAAGGCCGAGCTGGACTCCGCCATCGCCGCCCAGCCGGGGGAATGGTGAGCGTCCAGAAAGGCCTGGTCCTGGAACGGGAGGGCGGAACCTTCCGGGTGGCCACGGACGGCGGGGAGGTGGTGGCCGTGCTCCGCGGCAAGGCCAAGCGGAACCGTTACGATCGCGTCGTGGTGGGGGACCGGGTCACCCTCGACGGCGGCGATGAGCAGGGTACCCTGGGAATTGCGGGGGTCGAGCCGCGACGAAACCTGCTGGAGCGCCGCACTCCATCCGGCCGCAGCAATCGTCCAGTGGCCGCCAATCTGGACCGGGTATACGTGGTCACCTCCGCCGCGGATCCGCACCCGATCCCCCCAGCTCATCGACCGGCTCTGTGCGATCGCGGAGGCCAACGAGATTCCGGTGGCGCTGGTGATCAACAAGTCGGAGCTGGGCACCGCCGACACGCTCGCCGCCCGTTACCGCCATGCGGGTTATGAGGTGTTCCTGATCAGCGCCAAAACCGGCGAAGGGCTCGAACCCCTCTTTGCGGAGCTGCGGGGCAGGGAATCGCTGCTGACCGGCGCGTCCGGGGTGGGGAAGTCCACCATCCTCAATCGACTCCAGCCCGGGCTGGCGTTGCGTACCGGCGAGGTGAGCGAGAAGAACCGCCGTGGGAAGAACACCACCGTGGCGGCAGTGCTGGTGCCGCTGCCGGGCGGCGGCTGGCTGGTGGACACACCCGGATTCAGCGATGTAGGGCTCTGGGGCATCGAGCCGCGCGAGCTGGCGAGCTGCTTTCCCGAAATGCGAAACCTTATCGATCGCTGCAAGTTTGCCGACTGTACCCATCGCGATGAACCGGCCTGCGCCGTACGCGAAGCCACCAGGACCGGTGTCGTCGATCCGTTGCGATACGCCAGCTACCTGATCCTGCTGGAGGAGCTGCGCAGCGAGCTCAAGGACTGGCAGTAGCGTTCACGATTCCTTCTTCAGCGTCCACCGGCTGGCGTCCCGCCGGTCCACCTTGTCCATCATCCGGTCGAACGCCTGCTGCAGGTCGATTCCCTCCCGATTCGCGATGCAGATTACCACGAACAGGATGTCGGCGAGCTCCATCGCCATGTCTCCCTCGGGTTCCTCGCGCTTCTTGGTCTTCTGGCCGAACCGGTGGTTGATCTCGCGCGCCAGCTCACCAACTTCCTCGCTGAGCCGCGCCAGGTTGGTGAGGGGGTGGAAGTAGCCCTCCTCGAATCGGGAGATCCAGGCGTCCACCCGCGTTTGCGATTCGGAGAGCGACATCTCAGCCCTTTCGCAGCGCGGCGATGATGGCCTTGGCAAAATGGGGAAGGTCGGCCGGGGTCCGGCTGGTGATCAGGTTGCCGTCCACCACCACCGGACTGTTCTCCCACAGCATGCCGGCATTGACGAGGTCGTCCTTGATCGCGTCGACGCTGGTGCCCCGGCGCCCTCGGACGATACCCGCCGAGATCGGCACCCAACCGGCATGGCAAATGAAGGCCACCGGCTTGTTGGCGGCGAAGATCTCGCGGGTGATCGCCAGGACTCTGGGGGACCGCCGCAGCTTGTCGGGGGCAAAGCCGCCGGGGATCACCAGGGCGTCGAACCGTGCGGCGTCGACCTCGTCCATCGTCGTGTCGGGGGTGACGGGATAGCCGTGCTTGCCCAGGTAGGTCTTTTCGCCGAGGCCCGCCACCACGCAGGTGGCGCCTTCCTCCTCGAGCCGGATCTTGGGGTACCAGAGCTCGAGGTCCTCGTAGAGGGCGGCGGCGAAGAGGAGAATGCGTTTGTTGGTCAACATTGGATTCAGGATTCAGGATTCAGGGGTCAGGGGTCAGGACTCGTCCCAAGTATACTTGAGGGCAGGCGGACCCGGCCGCGCGGCTCCTTCTGACCCCTGACCCCTGAATCCTGACCCCAGCCTATGCGCCCACGCGACAAGATTCTCGCCAATCTCGAGGTCCTCTACCGCGAGTCGTTCGACCGGGCCAAGGAGGTCTCCGACGAGCGCCGGATGGCCGACCTCGACAACGCCTACATGCGCGATCAGCTCATGCTTGAGATCCTGCTCGATATCCGTGACCTCTTCGCCGTGACGCCCGCGGCGCCCGCCAAGGGCACCAGCGCCATCGAAAAGCTGGAGTCGCTGCGGAGGCTGGCCCGCGGGAAACTCTAGGCCGCGGTGAAACTCCGCTGAAACGTCCGCCGTCGGGAGCGCATGCCCTCCTCTCGCTGGATGCTCGCGGTCTCCCTGGCTATCGCGCCGGTCGGCTGTCTCAGTGGGGTCGGACCCGACGGCAATCCCACGCCCGATCCGGCCGCCACGATCCGCATCCTCTTCGTGGGCAACAGCCTCACCTACCTCAACGATCTGCCCGGCATGGTCCGGGCGCTCGCCGACTCGGCAAACCTCCCCGCCGTGCAGACCGCGCAGGTTGCCAAGCCCGACTATTCCCTTGAAGACCACTGGAACGACGGCCTGGCCAGAGCCGTGATCGCCAAAGGCGGCTGGCACTACGTGGTGATGCAGCAGGGACCGTCCGCGGTGCTTGCCAACCGGGTCAATCTGCGGCAGTGGGTCGCCACATTTTCCGATCTGATCCGGAGCAAGAGCGGGACGCCGGCGCTCTACCAGGTCTGGCCCCAGCAGGTGAATTTCAGCGACTTCGACGCCTCGAGCGAATCGTACCGGCTCGCGGCGCTGGACGTGAACGGAGTCTTTCTGCAGGCGGGGAATGGCTGGCGCGCGGCCTGGGTCAGGGATGCGTCCCTGACCCTCTACGCGCCTGATGGCCTGCATGCTTCGTTGCAGGGCACCTACCTGGCCGCCCTCACAGTGTTCGGGGGCCTGTTCCACCGCTCGGTGGTCGGCATGCCCCGGGGGCTGACGGTCCCGGGAGGCTCGTTCCAGATCCCGGCTGCACCGGCCCGGTTGCTCCAGCAGGCCGCCGACGAGGTGAATGCGACGCTGATTCAGCCGTAGTCGGCTGGCTGGTCTTCGCCGCTCGCGCTACGTTAGGCGGATGCGTCGACTCCTCTCCGTCGTTCTCCCCGGCCTCATCCTGTCCTGCTCCAACGGTCTCCGGGCCGATCTCGTCGTCTACGGCCGAGTCTGGACCGGAGACAGCGCCAATCCCTGGGCCGCCGCAGTCGCGATCCGGGGGGACACCATCCTGGCCGTCGGAGACAGTGCCGAGGTCGCGCCGCTCCTCAGCTCCACCACCCGGCGGATTGCGTCTCCCGGCGCATTCGTGACGCCGGGCTTCATGGACGATCACGTTCATCTGTTTTCCGGTGGATTCCAGCTCGCCAGTGTCGACTTGCGAGACGCCGCCTCCCCCCAGGAATTCACCACGCGCCTCGGGGCGTTTGCGGCCACCCAGAAGCCGGGAGACTGGATCACCGGCGGCGGCTGGGATCATGAGAAGTGGCCCGGTACGGCCCTCCCGGACCGGACCTGGATCGATTCGGTGACCCCGAACAATCCCGTGTTCGTCGGCCGGCTCGATGGACATATGGGCCTGGCCAATTCACTGGCCCTGGCCGCGGCGAAGCTCGACCGCGGAGTCCAGGAGCTCCCCGGTGGCACGTTTGTCCGACGAAACGACGGCGAACTCAGCGGCGTGCTCAAAGACGAAGCGATGAACCCGGTGTACGCTGCCATTCCCGCGTCCTCGCCCTCGCAACTGGATTCGGCCCTGGTCCGCGCCATGCGCCACGCCGCTTCCCTCGGCGTGACCGCAGTGGCCAGCGTAAGCACCGGGTGGAATGAGATCGCGGCGCTCAGGCGCGCACGGGAGCGAGGAACACTCACGCTTC
Organism: Gemmatimonadales bacterium; assembly: GCA_031404115.1. Taxonomy (GTDB): domain Bacteria; phylum Gemmatimonadota; class Gemmatimonadetes; order Gemmatimonadales; family GWC2-71-9; genus JABFSM01. Next base: position 7,576 of record JANNGX010000237.1, read on the forward strand.
GGGTCGCCAACTACCTTTTTTTGGCCGACTGGCGCTCGGTGGCCGACACGCTCCGGGTCAACGGACCGGGCGATGACTGGATCCGTGTGGCGGGCGTGAAAGGGTTGGTCGACGGGTCACTCGGTTCGACGACCGCCCTCATGTTCGAACCCTATCGCGACCAACCGAACACCCGGGGGCTGTTCGTCACCCCGGAGGACTCGCTGCGCCGCTGGGTCGGTGGCGCCGATTCCGCCGGGCTCCAGGTGGCCGTGCACGCCATTGGCGACCGCGCCAACGCGCTCCTGCTCGATATCTACGACAGCGTCGCCACGGCGCACGGACCCCGCGATCGCCGGTTCCGGATCGAGCATGCTCAACACCTTGGTGCCGCCGACATCCCGCGCTTCATGGCGCTTGGTGTGATCCCTTCGATGCAGCCATATCACGTGGCCGACGACGGTCGCTGGGCCGCGAAGCGGATCGGGCCCGATCTCCTCAGGACGACGTACGCGTTCCGATCCCTGCTCGTCGCCGGGGCCCGGCTCGCGTTCGGCTCGGATTGGCCCGTGGCGCCTCTGGACCCGCGGATGGGACTGGAGGCCGCGGTTACCCGCCAGACCCTCGACGGCAGGTATCCGGAAGGTTGGGTTCCCGAGGAGAAGATCACCCTGGAAGACGCGCTCCGAGCCTACACGGCCGCCAATGCCTATGGGGTCTTCGCCGAGGGAGTGCGGGGCATGCTCAAGCCGGGATACCGGGCCGACCTCGTGGTATTCGACCGCGACCTGACGCGGATTCCAGCGGGACGTCTCGTCATGGCCCAGGTCCAATTCACCGTGGCGGGAGGGAAGGTGGTTTTCGAGCATCACTAGGGCCGGCCCGCTCGCGCCCGCCCCCGGGTGTTGCTAAATTTTGTCCATGGCAACGCGCCCCTCCGTGGCACCCCGTACCCGCCCCAGCGCCCGGCTCGAGAAGGCCGATCTGCTCGACATGTTCCGGCTCATGCTGCTCTCCCGTCGTATCGACGACAAGGAGATTCAGCTCAAGCGCCAGAATAAGATCTTCTTCCAGATTTCCGGGGCCGGCCATGAGGCGGTGCTGGTCGCCGCCTCCAAGGTCTTCCGGCCCGCCTACGACTGGTTCTACACCTACTACCGGGACCGCGCGCTCTGCCTCGGGCTCGGCATGACCGCCACCGAACAGCTGCTCTCCGCGGTCGGCGCCGCGGACGATCCCAACTCCGGCGGGCGCCAGATGCCCTCGCATTGGGGGCACAAGGAGCTGAACATCGTCTCCGCGTCGAGCCCCACCGGGACCCAGTTTCTCCAGGCGGTTGGGGCGGCCGAGGCGTGGTTGCGTTATACCCAGAACGACTCGATCCCCGACCGGCAGGAGAAGATCAAGGGTGACGAAGTCGTCTTCGTCTCGGCTGGAGACGGGACCACGAGCGAGGGCGAATTCTGGGAGTCGCTCAGCAGCGCCTGCAATCTCAAGTTGCCGGTCGTCTATCTGATCGAAGACAACGGATACGCCATCTCGGTGCCCGTCGAGGTCAATACCCCCGGCGGATCGATCTCCAAGCTCATCACCGGCTTCCCCGGTCTCCTGATACTGAATGTGGACGGCTGCGATCCCCTCGCCTCGTACGATGTGCTGAGCAAGGCGGTAGAATACGCCCGGGCCCGAAAGGGCCCGGCACTCGTTCATGCCAAGGTCATCCGGCCCTACAGCCATTCCCTTTCGGACGACGAGATTCACTACCGACCCGCCTCGGAGCGGGACGCGGACGCGGCACGCGATCCGGTGGTGCAGTTTCCCAAGTACCTGATCGCGCAAGGCGTGGCCACCGAGCCGGAGATCGACCGGATTCGCCAGCAGGTGGAGGAGGAGGTCGCCATCGCCACGGAAACGGCGCTGGCCTCGCCGCAGCCGGCCACCAGCACGATCTACGACTTCGTCTATTCTCCCGACGTCGATCCCACCTCCGAGCAGTTCGACACCGAGGAAGACCCCCGGTTCGTCGGCGATCCCACCACGATGGTCGATCTGCTCAATGTGTGCATGAAGGACGAGATGACGCGCGACCCGCGCATCCTGGTGTTCGGCGAGGACGTGGCCGACGTGAGCCGCGAGGAGCACCTCGGCCAGGTGAAGGGGAAGGGCGGGGTTTTCAAGGTGACCTGGGGGCTTCAGAAGCAGTTCGGCAGCACCCGGGTGTACAACTCACCGCTGGCCGAGGCCAATATCGTGGGCCGGGCCATCGGCTTGGCCACGCGGGGTCTCAAGCCGGTCGTCGAGATCCAGTTTTTCGATTATATCTGGCCGGCGTACATGCAGATTCGCGACGAGCTCTCGATTCTGCGCTGGCGGTCCAACAACACCTTCGCGGCCCCCGTGGTCGTCCGGGTGACCTATGGCGGATATCTGAAGGGTGGGGCGCCCTATCACTCCCAGACCGGCGCGGCGGTGTTCACCAGCGTCCCGGGCCTCCGGGTGATCTGTCCGTCCACCGCCCTCGACGCCAATGGATTGCTGCGCACCGCGATTCGCTGCGAGGATCCGGTCATTTTCCTGGAACACAAACACCTCTACCGCCAGACCTACAACAAGGCGCCCAACCCGGGTCCGAACTTCATGATTCCGTTCGGAAAGGCCAAGGTGGTGCGAGAGGGCACCGATCTGACGGTCGTGACCTACGGCGCAACGGTGCAGCGGTCTCTGGTGGCCGCCAAGGAGCTGGAAGAACGGACTGGCGCCTCCATCGAGGTGATCGACCTGCGCTCCCTCTCGCCGGTCGACTGGGAAACGATCCATACCTCGGTCCGGAAAACCAGCCGGGCGCTGGTGGTGTACGAGGACTCGCTCTCCTGGGGATACGGCGCCGAGATCGCCGCCCGCATCGCGGACGAGACCTTCTCCTGGCTGGACGCACCGGTTCGCCGGGTGGCCGCCACCGACACGTTTGTTGCCTATGCCCCGGAGCTCGAGGACGTGATCCTTCCGCAGACCGAGGGGATCGGGAACGCCATGGAGGAGCTGCTGCGCTTCTAGTTGTTGGGCGCCCCCTGCTGGATCCAGGCCTTCACCTTACTGATGAACGTCGTTGAGAGAGTACCCGAGGGCGGCATCTGCGGTCCCGAGGTTCCCTGCAGCGTCCCCACCAGCAGCCCAACATTCGGATTTCCCTTCGTGACGTACTTGGTGGCAGCCGTCACCAGGTTAGTGTATGCAACGCTCAGCGTGTTGAGATACGGCTTCTGTTGTCCCGGCACATGGCAGCCGCCGGAGAGACAGTTGGCCTGGAAGGTGGGGTAGATGTCGGTCGCGAACGAGATCGTCCCCCCCGCCGGCGACACGACCAACGTCACGGACGCCACCTGGGGAGAGTTGGCAGCCCCTGCTGCCGTGATTGGAACCGTCGCGGTGTAGGTCCCCGCCGCCAGACCACCCAGGATCGGCGCAATCGAGAGCGTCGCCGGCGCCGTCGCTGAGCTCAGCGAAGCCATAACCCACCCGGATGCGCCCCCGCCGTAGGCAATCGCTCCGACCACGAGCCCCGCGAGCAACCCGCCGCCGGCATTATTTACGGCCGCGTTCCGCGTCGCTGGAGCTGCGCCTCCGGCCATCGCGCTGAACGCCAAGGCCGCCGGCGAGAGTGCAATGGACGGAGCGGGCGGAGACGGAGGCGGGGGAGGAGGGGGTGGGGACGGTGGGGTCCCGAGGGGGTTCACGACCAGGGACACCGCAATAGTCCGGGGGCTGTTGCCCACGCCCGCGGAATTGACCGGAATCGAGGCGGTGTAGGTACCCGAGGCGAGCGTCACCGTGTTCGGCGTGATGGTGATCGTCGCAGGCGCTCCTGTGGCGGAAAGTGTGGCGCTGAGCCAGCCACTCGCCCCCGCGCTATATGCGGCGGTGCCCACCGCCAGGGGGCCGAGGGTGCCGCCGCCGCCATTCGTCACTGAGACGTTCTGAGCTGACGGAGCAGGGCCGCCCGCCTGGGTGACAAATCCAATGGTGGCGGGCGTGATGCTGAGTACAGCTGGAGTGGCGCCGGATATGACAGTCAGCGTGACCGAAACGGTCTGGACGCCGCCGGGGCTCGCCGCCCTTACCGGTACCGAAGCGGAGTAGGTGCCCGAGACGAGGCTCCCGGTAGAAGAAGTGAGGGTGAGCGTGGCGGGAGCGGACGTGCTGGAGAGAGCCGTCGCGAGCCACCCAGCCGCGCCGCTGTCATAGGAAACTGGGCCGGCGCTCAGCCCATCGAGGCTCCCTCCGCCACCGTTCGTGATCGAAACCGACTGCGACGCCGGAGGACTCGCCGCGGTGCCGGAAAAGGTGGCGGCCACAGTTGAGAGCCGAAGCGACGGAGCCTGGGGTGCCGCGCTCACGGTCAGCACCACCCGCACCGTCCGCGGGCTGTTGAGTGCATTCGGCGCCGCGATCGATACGAGGGCGGTGTAGCTGCCCAGGGCCAGTCCGGCCAGGTCGGGCGCGAGCGTGAGCGCGGCGGGAGCCGTGGTGCCGTTCAGGGTCGCGGAGAGCCAGCCACTCGCGTTCGCCCCATAGGTCACGTCGGTGATCGACAGGCCGGTGAGCTCGGCGTCACTCGCTGCGAGAATTTGAACAGCCTGCGACGGCACAGTGCCGCCGCTCGGCGCCGAGAAGGCGGCCGCGACCGCCGTGAGCCCGATGATGGGTCCAACGGCCGCCGGATCCACCCGGAGAGTGACTGCGATGGAGCGGGGACTGTTCGTGGCTCCGGTCGCTGAGAGTTTCACTCTGGCGTAGTAGGTGCCGGCAGGGAGACTCCCCGCCGCGGCCTGTAAAGCCAGCGTGCCCGGCGCGGTCGTGCTGGCCAGGGAAGCGGTCAGCCATCCGGCGCTGTCGTCCAGGTACTGAACCGTATCGATTCCCAGTCCGCCAAGAGTCCCCGCTCCGGAGTTGCTGACCGCGATCATCTGCATTGGGGCGATGGAGTGCGCAAGAGCGATGAAGTCGGCGGAAGCGGTGGACAGCGCGATCACCGGTGCTCCGACCGGAGTCGGCTCGAGGCCCCCCGTGAGAACCTTCTGATCGCAGGCGATGAGCAGCAGGCTCAGGGCGACGAGGAGGCGGCCCGTGAGAACGCGGGAACATGCAGTGCCGGACATTGGTGCCTCGGGGTTAGTCGTCGACGTTGGGTTTGCCCGGAACCGCGCTGCCCCGGATCCGAAGCGTGCCGGGGGTGGCATTGAGGGCCACGCTGAGTGCGGTGAGGCCGGTCGTGGCCGGCCCCGCGAGGAGCGACCCATCGGCGGCGAAGAGGGCCCCATGCCTCGGGCAGCGCCACCGATTGCCGGTGGGATCGATCGTGAACTGCTCGTGCGGGCATGCCAGGCCGTAGGCTGCGTAGCCGGCTGCTCCCAGCCGTGCCACTCCGATCGGGATGCCCGAATTGACATCCACCCGGGCCAACCCGCCTACCGCGGAAAGGGCCGGAAAGTCGGCCAGACGGATCGTGAGATCCACGTTGCCCCCCCCGCCCGAAATGGCCAGCGTTCCGGCCGCGCCATCCAGTGTCGCCTGAAGCCTGGTCAACCCGCTGGTGGGCTGCCCTCCGGCCCAGGTTCCGGTCTTGTCCCACGTGGCTCCATGGTTAGGGCATTTGAATCCGTCGCCCCCGGGTCCGACGGTGGTGCCGACGTGGGGGCAGACCAGGGAAAAGACCGCGTAGGACGACGGATTCTCCCGGACCACGGCGATGGGGAGGGGGGCGGCGGTCACGACCGCGATGCTTCCTATCTGAGTGAGTGCCGGGTAGTCGCTGAGTCGGATCAAGAATCCGTCAAGGGCCGCGCCGGGGCCGCTCAGACCGGAGGCGAAGTCGATCCGCCCGCCGCACGCGGAGGCGAAGAGTGCGCTTACCGCGGCGAGGGTGGAACTCTGGAGGAAGTCGCGACGGTTGATGTTGCTACAGGGTTCCATTTGGCATTCACACATCGGGCATCCTCCGCGTTGATCAGAGTTTCACCGCGGCGGCAGACCAGCCCGCCGGATCCTTGTCGCTCTCGAAGGCCCGTTCCACATCGACCAAGAGGAGCTTCCCGTCGGACCGGATCGGCAACCGGTCCATGTTTCGGGTGGCCCGGCCCGAGATGAAGGTGCCGTCGGGCTGATACCGAGACTTGTGCTTCGGACATTGAAACGTCGCGTCTTCCTCCAGCCACCTGAGCGCGGTGTTCTGATGCGGACAGGAAAGAGCGAACGCATAGGCCGCCCCCTTGGCGCGGACCAGAATGAGCTGCTGGTCCTTGTCGATCGTGGCTCCGTCGTGCTCGGGGATGGGGTAACTGATGTCGAAGCTGCCTGGGAGCCTCCGCCCGGTGGCGAGCGTGATCGCCGATGCCGCGGCCTGGGCCGGGGAAAGGCCGAGTCCGAGCAGGATGCCGGTGGCGAAGCCGGCGGCCTCGCGGAGAAAGGCGCGCCGGTCGGCTCCATGGCCGCAGCCGGAACAGGGGGAGTCGAGTGTCACGGGTCGCCGCTCCTCGATGGGTGGTCTCACTTGAAAAACAGCATCATGCCGCCGCTGGTGATCGAGATCCCCATCGAGATCAGCGCAATGTTCCGGTGCTGGATCCGTTTGCGCTCGGAATTCTTCGCTTCCTCAGCGAGCTTGATGCCGGAGTAGGCAAACCCGGCGTTTGCGGCCATGAACATCAGCGAATGCACGTAGCGCTTGGTGCGGCCTGCCGGATCCTTCCGGCTGTCCCAGAGGTTCCAGAGCCCGGTGATCGTATTGGCCGCGAACACCACCGCGGTTCCCGTGGCCAGGGGGCCGTGCCACTTGACGGCCCAGTCGGGGGCATTGTTCGAGTACTTGAGGACCTGGTCGCCGGTCACATAGCTCCCCACGAACAGCGGGAGCATCGCGAAGCTCAGCCAGCGGTGCAGCTTCAGGCGGGCATGGTAGAACCCGCTGTACTCGATCGCCTTGCCTCTCCTCCGGGTGCGCGCCGTGTCCACCGACGCCGGATCCAATTCCCCGGAATGCGGGCGCCAGCCCACCCCCGCGAGACCGACCAGGGGTCCGAGGTGAGCCACCTCGATCGCCGGTACACTCGCCCCCCCCGTATCCGGCGCCGCAGTCGGCCCACCCGCAAGCGCCGGCATGAGTTGCGTGATGGTAATCAACGCAGCTTGCACGAAGACCCCCTCAGACCGAAAGAAGAACCGTGCCGAGCAGCGTGGAGCCGAACCACAAGCCGAGGCTCATCTGGGCTGCCTGCCGAAGCCGCCGGATTGCCTTCTCGGGATCACCGATGCCACGCCGGAGGGAGGTCTCGGTGCGCTGCAACACGGCGCCGTTGCCCAGCAGCACGGTGATCACTGCCATCTTGACCCAAAACAGGGGTGCGGGAAGAAAAGTCTTCAGGTCCGCCGCGAGAAGAAGGATCCCGCTTAGGAGGGTCACGCCCAGTCCCAGGAGTACCGGGCGGTGGATCGCGTGCAGCTCGTCCAGGTGCTCGCGCCACGCCACCGGATCGGTGGGGGCCTTGCGGAGGGTCATGCGGTCGGCAGCGATGGCGCACCCGCCACCCAGCAGCAGTCCCCCCAGATGGACGAATGTGACCGCGGTCGAAACCACTTCAGAATCGGCATAGAGGTGTACCCAGGGTGCCGCGATCTGGGAGGCAACGGTCAGAACGGACATGGATGTTGACCTCGGATTGCGAGCGACACCAGGACGAAGGAAGGGGAGTCGGTGGGTAGTGTGCACAGCGGGTGCCAATCATGCTCACTGCGCGAGTTTCTGCACCGAGTTGGAGGTCGGGAGCAGGAAAATGGGAAGAAGTCGCCCTCCAAACATCGGAATTCGTAACCCGCAGAGGACACAACGGTTACACCATCTTGCACATGGGCGCTCGAACCCGCCCTAGCCCGCGAAGGCAAGTGCCGCGCTCCTCGCATTCTCAGCGACGGCACGGCAGGATGCCTGTATCATCACGTGCCAACCATTCAGCTCGAACAGGAACGTTTCGCTCCACCTGGCGAATCGACATCCCCATCCCAGTTCATTTGAAGAAAACCATCATGCCCCAGCTCACCACCGAGACGCCCATCGAAGCCAGGGCCACCTGGCGGTGGAAGCGGTTGCGGTCTTCCCGGTTCACCGCGTCGCGTGCCAGGCTGGTCCCGGCGTAGGTGAACCCCGCTGTCGCGGCGATGAACAGCAGCGAGTGAATGGTGCGTTTCACCTGTCCGTCCTGGTTCTTCCGGCTCTCCCAGAGATTCCAGAGTCCGGTGACGGTGTTGACGGTGAACACCGCGCCGGTGGCATACGCGAAGGGCTTGTGCAGGGTCGTGGCCCACTTTGGCGGATCGCTGCGATGCTTGAGAATCTGATCGCCGGTCACGTAGGACCCGATGAACAAGGGGATCATCGAGTAGCTGAGTACCCGATGCAGCTTGAGGCGGGCCTGATAGAACCCGCTGTACTCGACCGCGCGGATGCGCTTGCGGGTCCGGGCGGTATCCAGGGCTCCGGACCCTTCGCCCCGGAGGGCGATCCAGTCGATGGTCGAGGCCATCACCGGCGGCGGAGTGCGCCCGGTGGTGACGGTCACGGGCATCAGTGTGGTGTCGGCGGCGGCCGGCGGGGTCCCGGCGAGCGCCGGCAGCAATCGGGTGATGATGGTAAGCGCGGTGTGCATCAGGCCGTCAGCAGGGCGGTGCCCAGGAGAAGGGAGCCGAACCAGAGCAACAGGCTGGTGCGGGCCGCCAGCTCGAGGCGTCGCCAGAACCGGCCCGCGCAGCCGGTGCCGCTCCGCAACGCCGCGACGGAGCGCTCCAGCACTACGCCGTTGCCCAGCAGCGCGGCGATCAATCCCATCTTGAGCCAGAACAGCGGCGCCGGGAGCAAGGCCTCGACGTCCGCGGCGAGCAACAACAGGCCGCTCACGAAGGTCACTGCGAGGCCGATGACGACCGGGCGGTGAACGGCGTGCAGCTCCTGGAGATGAATCCGCCGCGCCGCGGCGGTTGCCCGGACCATGCGAAGCGTGGTCCGATCGGCGGCGATGGCGAACCCGCCCCCGAGCAGCAGGCCTCCGAGGTGACCGAAGAGGACGCTGGTCGAGACGAGTTTCGAGTCGCCATAGAGGTGGGCCCACGGCGCGGTGAGCTGCGCCGCGAATTCGACAACTGTCATGGGAGAATGGATTTGCAGAAGCTATGCCACCCGCGGCGTGACGCATCTTGCATGGCACGGCAGGCCGGTCCCGGCGGAGCCGGCCCCGCCAGGCTCCCAGGGCCCGCGCTGTCCCCCGACGGAGACGCTTCCCGCGCGAATCCTTGCGCTTCCGGCTACCGGTGCTTCGCTCGACCGCCCCCGGTCAGGCGTCCTGCGCGTGGCACCGGTCACCGGTCACCGGTCACTGGTCACCGGTCACTGCTTCGACCCTAACACCGTGCTACGCAGCGACTAGCCTCTTCGCCTTTTAGCCTCCTGGCCTCTTCCGGCACACCATCAGCTCGGTGCTCGGGCTCTCCCGCTTGGCTCGCACCAGCACTCGTTCCAGCGGGTACAACGCGGCGCCCAGCGCCCAGCCGAGCGGCTCACCCAATACCGCCGGGGCCACCATCGCCGTCCAGGCCCACCGGGCCAGCCGGGACGTGGTGTCGGCCGGGTAGTTCATCAGCACGAACATCGGAACTCTGGTTACCACGGTGAGGCCCGCCTCCTCCGCCAGCCGCACGCTCTCGGCCAGCGGCCGGCTGGCCTGATGGGCGATCCGCTCGGTATCGGCCTTCAGGAAATTGTCGGACCAGAGAAACCAGCCGCCTGGCCTGAGCAGCGAGGCAATGTTCTGGAAGGCGCGGCCGTAGGCGGCGTCATCGACGAGATGGAACAGCACGTCGAACGCCGAGACCGCGTCGAAGGAGGCGGGCCGGAGGGGCACCTGGTCGAGCGGGCCACCGATATCAGCGCGCACGAAGCGATTGCCCGGAAAGCAGCGGGACAGCTCGTCGACCGCGATATCGGTGAGGTCGAGCCCGGTGACCCGGGCGCCACGCCGTTTCCATCGGTCCACGTAGAATCCGGTGCCGGCCCCCACATCGAGGACGCTCGCGCCTGCCCACCCGCTCCCCGCTTCCTGCTCTCCGCGGCCCGGCAGTCCGGCGACCACCCGATCGAACACCTCGCCGCGAATCTTGTACATCCATTCGTTGAACCGCCGGCCCAGGCGCAAATACCCGACCCCCGCGAGCGAGTAGTGCTCCCGGAGCCTCGATTCCCAATACTCCCTGTTGTCGAATGGAGTGGCCGGCGCGCTCACCCCAGCGCCTCGCGGATTTCGCTCGCGGCGGCGGTGAGGTTCTCGACGTCGCGCGAGATGGCGCGCGCCTGCTGGGTGGCGCTGGTGACATCGTTCAGCGCGCCGAGGCCGCCGGTGCGCAGCTTGATCAGGTCGAGCCGGAGGTTCCGCATGGCCAGTTCGCTCGATTCGAACCGCTGAAGCAGGGCGTCCCGCTTGGAGTTCAGTTCGAGAGCGGTCTTGACCTGACGCTCCAGGATGCCGATCTGCCGGTTCCGCTCCTCGCTCGCCTCCCGGAGCGACAGCACGTCGAGCTGGGACTTGATCCGGTCGGCGGCGCCGGTCCCGAAGCTCTGGTCCATGTCGTGGAGGGTACGCGCCAGATCGGACGCGGAGTGATAGAGACGCTCGGCTGTTTCCACCACCTCGGGAAGCTGCTTTTTATCGGCGTCGGGCAACTGCTGCATCATGCGGAGGATGTTCTTCCGGTCGTCGAGGATGTGATTCATCCGGTCGAAATACGCGCCGAGCTCGGAGGCCACCGGCGGGGCGAGGGACTGCCGCCCTTTGGCTCCGGGAATCTTGATGGCATCGGCCGCCGGGGGCGGGTTCAGCACGTCGCGCCAGCTGTAGCCGGCCTGCCAGAGCTGGGAGTAGCTCTTGAGGAGCGGAAAGCCGAAGCCGGCGGCAACAAAGAGAAACCAGGGGCCGTCGGTGATGCCGGTGGCCAGGTTCAGCAGGAAGCAGCCGCCAGTGGCCGCGGCCCACTTTGCGAACTGGCCCCGGACCCGCTGCACCACCCGCGGCTCGCCGGTATCGGTGAGGCCGAGATCGCCCGCGTCCTCGGCACGCACCCACTCCCCCCGCTCGTTCCTCACCCATTTGCCGCCGGCGATACCCCCACCCCCCCGCGCCGCGACCCCGTACGCCCTCCCGCCCTGGGCGGGCCTCGGACTCCGCGGTGAGAGTGGCGCACCGGGGCTGGCCGGCATGCGGGGGCGCTCCGAGGGCGACGTGGGCCTGGGCCTGGTTCCGGTGCTGCTTTTTCGTGGCGCTGCGCGGGGAACGGCGGCGGTAGGCCGGTATCCGGTGACCGTGCGGCTCTCCAGCGAGCGTCGCAGGGCATCGGCGGTGGGCCACCGGTTTTCGGGGTCCTTTTCCAGGCACCGCGCGATCGCGAGCGACAGATCCTCGGGAACCCCGTCGAGGGTTTCATGGAGGATCGGCGCGGGCTCGGTTATCTGCTTCATGAGAATGCCGGCTACCGTCGGCGCATTGAACGGCAGCTGGCCACTGGTCATCTGATAGGCCACCACGCCCAGCGAGTAGAGATCCGAGCGGCCGTCGATTTCCCGCTCTCCCGCGGCCTGCTCCGGGCTCATGTACTGGGGGGTTCCGATTGCCACCCCGACGCCGGTGAGGGTGGCGCTCGAGGCGTGGGAGACCGCCTTCGCGATACCGAAATCCGTGACCATGACCCGCCCGCGAGTGCCCTCGAGCAGGATGTTATCCGGCTTGATGTCCCGATGGATGACCGACACGGCATGGGCGGCCGACAGGGCGTCGGCGGTTTCCTTCATGATGCGCCGGACCTCGTCCGGAGGAAGCTTGCCCCGGCGCTTGAGACGCCCGCCCAGCGACTCCCCCTCCACCAGGCCCATGATGAAATAGACGATGCCGGCGCCCTGGCCCACGTCGTGGATCGGGACGATATGCGGATGCGACAGCCTGGCGGCGGTTTGCGCTTCGCGGGTGAATCGCTCGCGGATTTCCTTCTGGAAGGCCAGTTCGGGCGGGAGCACTTTCACGGCGACGCGACGATGGAGGCGTTCATCACGGGCGCGGTAGACCACGCCCATCCCCCCGCGACCGATTTCGCCCTCGAGGGTGTAAACATCACCCAGCGCCTCCTTGAGGCGCTGCGCGAGGGGTCGCTCGTTCATGTCGTTTGGACCGGTCATTCGACCATGAGTCTCGCGTCAGAAACGATGTTCGTACAACAGCTTACCAATTTGTCGGATTATCGCTCGCGGGGCAACCAGTCTCCGGCCACCACCACCCTGGGTGAAACTCTTGGGGCACGGCCCGGAAACATGCCAAGTCGGCTTGCCAAGCCGTTTTGGCATAACGGGGAGGTCAGTTCACCAGCGGAATTCTGTCGTCCTGATCGATGTAAGTGCATTAACGAACAGTTGATAGCCCATATTGTACCCGGTGGGGGAGCATGGCATCGACCGTGCCCCCATACGGGCACCTCGTGGCGAGCCGTGTGCCGCACCGGCCATGGAACGTCCCGATAGCATGAAAGGCCACTTCCAAAATGAGTGAACGATTGACCCTCCCGGTCTTGCCGCTGCGCGACGTGGTGCTCCTCCCGGGCGTCACAACTTCGATCGGCGCCGGACGGCCTGGCACGGTACGGGGCATCGAGGCCGCGTTGGCCACGCCCGACCACCTGGTGTTTGCCATCTGCCAGCGCGAGAACACCGAGCAGGTTACTTCCGAAGGCCTGTACACGATCGGCACCATCGCCAAGGTGGGGCAGCTTCAGCGCGGGCTGGCCGGAATGCAATTGCTGCTGCACGGCGAGCGGCGCGGCATCGTGATGCACATCTCCGAAAAGAACGGCTACATGGAGGCCATCGTCCGCGAAGCGGAGGAAATGCCGCCGCTCGCCCCCGAGGACCCTTCGTTCGTCGGGCTCTACCGCGAGGTGCGTCAGCGGGCCGCGGAATTGGGACAGAAGTCCGGTCTTCCCGAAGAGGTGGTCCAGCAGGTCCTGAACGGCGTCAGCGATCCGGGCCGGTTTGCCGACCTCGTGGCCGGCTACATCGACATTCCCGCCCCCCAGCGCCAGGGACTGCTCGAGGCCCTCTCGGTCGAGGAGCGGCTCCGCCGGGTACTGGTGCTGGTCCAGCGGCAGATCGCGGTGCTCGACGCGCAGGAAGACATCAAGTCGCAGGTTCAGGAGGAGCTGGGCGAGCGGCAGCGTGAAATGTTCCTCCGCGAGCAGATGAAGCAAATCCGGAAGGAGCTCGGCGAAGAGGGCGACGCCGACGAGCTGGAAGAGCTCCGCCAGAAGCTGGCCACGCTCGAGCTGACTCCCGAGGCGCGCAAGGAAGTCGACCGCGAGCTGGGGCGGCTGGACCGGATCGGGCGCGAATCCATGGAAACCCAGGTCATCCGGAACTATCTGGAAACCATCGCCGAGCTGCCTTGGAATACCCGGAGCACGGAGCACCTCGATCTGAAGGTGGCGTCGGACATTCTCGAGGCGGACCACTACGCCCTCGGTGATGTGAAGGACCGGATTCTGGAATTCCTGGCGGTGCGGAAACTCCGCCAGGACGGGCAGGCGGACAAAGAGGCGGACGGGCGGTCAGACGACGGGGCGGAAGCAAGGCCCGCATCGGTTGACGAAGCCACGCCGGTCTCGGAGCCGATCGCCGGTCCGCCCGACCGCCCAACCGCCGCCAAGGGCCCCATTCTGCTCTTCGTGGGTCCCCCCGGTGTCGGCAAGACCAGTCTGGCCAAGTCGATCGCCCGCTCGATGGGCCGGAAGTACGTGCGCATTTCACTGGGCGGAGCCCGTGACGAGGCGGACATCCGGGGCCACCGCCGTACCTATGTCGGCGCCATGCCGGGCCGGATCATTCAGGGCCTGAAGCAGGCCGGCACTAAGAACCCGGTCTTCCTTCTGGACGAGGTGGACAAGCTCGGTGTCTCCTTCCAGGGCGACCCCGCGTCCGCGCTGCTCGAAGTGCTCGACCCGGCGCAGAACGACAGCTTCACCGATCACTACCTCGGGGTGCCGTTCGACCTCTCGGAGGTCCTGTTCATCGCCACCGCGAACTTCCTCCAGAACATTCCGGGCGCGCTGCTCGACCGGATGGAAGTGGTAGAGTTCTCGGGATACACCGAGGCGGAAAAGCAGGAAATCGCCCGGCGGTACCTGATTCCGCGCCAGCTGGAGGAGAACGGCCTGGTCGGCAAGCCGGTCACTATCACCGAGGAGGCGCTCAAGGAAATGATCAGCGGCTACACCCGGGAGTCTGGGGTGCGGCAGCTCGAGCGGGAAATATCGAAGGTGGCGCGAAAGGTTGCGCGGCGGTTCGCAGCCGACGGCGCCTCGGAGATTGCCATCGACGCGACGATGATGAACGAGCTCCTGGGCCGGCCGAAGGTGCATCCCGAAAAGGCGGCGCGCCAGGATGCGACCGGCGTCGCCACGGGGATGTACTACAGCCCGGTGGGCGGCGACATCATGTTCGTCGAAGCCTCCACCATGCCGGGCAAGGGCGAGCTGGTCCTGACCGGTCAGCTGGGCGACGTGATGAAGGAGAGCGCCCGGGCGGCCTGGACCTATGCCCGTTCGCACGCCGCCGCCCTGCGGATTCCCGATGAGATGTTCGCCCGCGACGTGCATATCCACGTCCCCGCGGGCGCCATTCCCAAGGATGGGCCGTCGGCCGGCGTCACCATGGCCACGGCGCGCATCTCGGCCATGTCGGGTCGCCCCGCGCGGCACGACATTGCCATGACCGGCGAGATCACCCTGCGGGGGCGGGTCCTGCCCATCGGCGGGCTCAAGGAGAAGATTCTTGGCGCCGAGCGGGCCGGCATCACCCGGGTGCTGATTCCGAAGGACAACGAGGCCGACCTGGAGGATTTGCCGGAGGCCGTCCGGGCCCGGATGGAAATTTTTCCGGTCCAGGAACTGGGTGAAGTGCTTGCCCTGACCTTGCGCGGCGCCTCGTTCCGCGAGGGGCGCCTCCTCTTCGGCGAGGAAAGCCCCCGCGACGTGCAGCCGCTTTCCGCCGGCTATCATTAGAGCGGTGAGCGGTTACCGGTTACCGCTCACTGCTCACCGTATGGATTGATTCATCATGATTGGAGTGAATTGGTGCTGCATACCGCTTCGGTAGTTCTCGCACTGACCAGTCTGGCCGGTGGGCCGGCAGCCACCCCGGCGCCCGACACCCTGTACGCGCTCGCGGTGGATTCGGCCAGGTATCCGCGCGAGTCGTTCGTGTATCTGCTGGACGACGGCGTGTTACGCTTCGAGGCCGATGGCCGGGGCAGCCGCACCTACCGGCAGGTGGTCCAGATCCTCAAGGAAGACGGGATCGACCAGTGGGCCGAGCTCAGTTTTTCTTTTGAGCCCCGGCACCAGAAGCTCACGGTCAACTGGGCCAGGGTGGTGCTGCCGGACGGCACGGTGATCAGCGACAAGCCGGGCATCACCCAGGACGCGGACATTCCGGCCGCGATGGGCGATCCCTCCTATGTCGAGCAGAAAGTGCGTCGGCTTTCGCTGCCCAACGTACGGCCCGGCACCATCGTGGACTACAGCTACACGCTGGAAGAGCTCAAGCCCTTCCGGCCCGGTGATTTCTTTGCCCCATGGCGGGTCAATCCCGGGCTCCTGGTCCGGCGCTCGCGGCTGGTGCTCGATACCCCGGTCGATGTGTCGCCCAAGGTCGTGGCCAAGAATCTCGACTTCACACCGGTGGCCGTCGAAGCCGGCGGGCGCCGGGTGATCACCTGGGCGACGCAGGACGTGCCCAAGATCGAGCCCGAGCTCTTCGCGGCGGATTCCAACGGCGTCAACATGTCGATCAACGTCAGCGGGCCCGCCTCCTGGCAGGACATCGGGAGCTGGTATGCCGGTCTGGCCCGTGACCGGTATGCGATGACGCCCGAGGTGGATCGCAAGCTCGCCAGCCTGGTCCGGGGCGCGCGGTCCCTCGAGGATTCGATCAAGGCGATTCACAAATACGTGTCGCAGGACGTGCGCTATGTCGCGATCTCCCTCGGCATGGGGGGGTATCAGCCCCGCTCGGCCGCGGAGGTGGTCGCGACCGGCTACGGTGATTGCAAAGACAAGGCAACGCTTTTCATCACCCTGGCCACGCGGCTGGGCGTCACCGCCTATCCGGTGCTGCTGTCGGCCGGCGGACGGGTGGAGCGTGGCTTGCCCACGATCGCCCAGTTCAATCACGCCATCGCCGCGGTGGAACGCCCGTCAGGCCGGATCTTCGTCGACCTGACCGCGGGCGACGTTCCGTGGGGCAGCCTTCCCGGCCCCGATCAGGGACAGTTCGTGCTGGTCGTGCGGCCCGATGGGCAGACCGAAGAGACCGTCACCCCGGAAAAGGACGGCGGTGAAGTGGCCAGCCGGGTGACGGTGAGCGCGGTGCTCGACTCCGCGGGATTCGCGAACGCGCTGGTGGAGATGGCCATGAGCGGCTCCGCCGGCGATGCCATGCGCACGGCGCTGGAGCGGGAGCCGATGGATTCCACCGCAAGGGCGCAGTATCTGCGGCGTGTGGCCAGCAGCGTCTATCGTGAATCCGAAGGAGACAGCCTTTCGTTCAACGACGAGACGACTCGCGGTGGGCCGTTCCGCATCAGGTTCGCGGTGCATAATGGCCGCGCGGCGCAGCTGGCGGGGGGTGCCGCGATTCTCTCGCTGCCGTTTCTCGGCGTGCCCGGCGACATCAAGCCGCTGGTGGCCGAGCTCCGGGCCCGGACCCCGCGGCGCTTTCCGATCGATGCCGCCCAGGTCGGGGGCAACGCCAGTGGCGAGGTGGTGCTGACGCTGGAGCTACCCGAGGGCTGGAAGGCACAGCTGCCCAGGAACGTGGGGTTGAGCGGCCCGTTCGGCTCGCTCACACTCACCTACGCGCAGGTCGGGCGGGTGCTCACCGTGAACCAGCGGAGAGTGGGCGGGAAGGGCATCCTGGCTCCGGATCGGGTCGAGGATGTGGTGAAGTGGCTGGAACAGCTCACGACCGCGATGCGGGAGGTGTCCTCGATCGTGGTGTTGCGGGGGTGAGCGCCCCCGGGATCGGGGGCGCCTTCTCGCGTCAGGGCTTTGGGTCGGGATCGAATGAGAATTTCTGGCCGCCGACCGAGGCCTCAACCATGATGCCACCCTTGGCCATGGTCACGATGGCCACGCCGTCCCGGTAGGCCAAGTCCACGGACACCCGTTCCTTGACCGCCACCGCGGACACCTGGCCGCCGAGTTTCAAGTTGCCCTTCTTGAAGTTGTCCAGCGCCGCCTGATCCTTGAAGATCACCACTTCGCTGTACTCCTGACCGCCCAACTGGAGTCCCACCGTCAGCTGGCTGAGGGTCGAGCGCCCGATTCGCTTCCCCTGCTCGTAGACCACACCCTTGCCGTGGGCGCCCCCGATGCCGATGGCGGCCTTGCCGACCGAGGGGAACACGGCGTATCCGGCGGCCTCGGCGAGGACCTTTTCCATTCCCGGATCCTGTTCCTTGAGCTTGGCGAGCACCGGCCCGGTGCCCGGGTCGTCGCTCGGCGTTTCCTGGGCAAATGACGGTTCCGGCCGGACGATGCCGATCAGGGCGATGGCCGCGAGGCCGACAAGGCGAAGTGGAGTGATTGAATTCATGGTTGACACCTTCTCCCGTGACAGTTGAAGTCCTGGGGGGGAGACGGTACTCGAGGGAGCTTCGCACACCACGCTCAGCTACTGACGGTGACCCGGTCGCGGCCGGTCTCTTTGGCCTGCCGGAGCGCCCGCTCGGCGGCCAGCAGCAGCTCCCGCATGCCGATGGCGTGCTCGGGGTAGCCGGCCACTCCACCGGACAGCCGGATCGGCATCGGGGTGCCTTCGACCACCGGCGGAGTGGCCACCACCGCCGCCCGGATCTGCTCGGCGATTGCCAGCGCGTCGGCCGGCCCGCAGTGCCGAAGCAGGATTCCGAACTCTTCCCCGCCCATGCGCACGGCCAGATCGCTGGCGCGGACCCGCTCGCGAATCGCGCTCGCGACGTGGGCCAGGACGTGATCGCCGATCTGGTGGCCGAGCTGCTCGTTGACCCGCCGGAAGTGGTCGACGTCCAGCAGGACAAAGGAAATCCGCTCACCCTCCCGCCGGGCATAGGCCAGCACCGATTCCATTTCGTCGAGCAGCGTCCCCACCGTGAGAAACCCGGAGCGCGGGTCCCGTCGCACCGCCTCATCGAGCCGGCGGGCCCGCGCCGAGCGATGGATCACGGCCGACACGGCCCGGGACTGCAACAGGGGGCGGGTCAGCAGCTCGTCCGCACCGGCCTCCATCGCCCGGTCGCGCTCGGCGTCGGTGTCCAGGCTCGACACGGCAATGATCGGGGTGAGCGCCAGCCGCGGCGTGCGCCGGATGAGGCGGAGGAGCGCCGGCCCGGCGGCATCGGGCAGCGTGAGGTCCAGCAGCACCACGTCCGGCTGCTCCCGGGCCAGCGCCTCGACCGCGTCATGCGCGGTTGCCACCGCGGTCACCCGGAGCCCGGCGGCATCCAGCCAGGTCGTCGCGGAGTACTGCTCGGTCTGGTCGGCAAGGGCGACGAGCACCAAGGCGGGGGAAGCCGCCGTGCGGGCCACCGTTCGGGCCCACCGCGACACTTCGGGGTCGGCCTCCGAGAGTTGCACCAGCAGATCGAGCCGCGCGTACGGCTCGGCCAGGAGGTCGATGCCTCGGGGATCCGTGACCAGTGCCACCCCGATGCGGCGCTCATATCCGCCGGCGGTCCAGCGGGCCACCGCCGCGTCGGCCGTTTCATCGGGGCCCGGAATCACGATCGCCAGGTCGGGTCGCTCGGAGGCGGGGATGGCGACGGGGTCTGCATCGATGGGTGCGGTGGTCACGGAGTATTGCGCGTCCCGGAGCGCAAAGGTGAGCCGCGCCGCGAGGTCGGTGGCACCGCCCACCACGTGGGCACGCCAGCCGAAGGCCGGGGGCTTCTGGGGTGCCGTGGGAAGACCCACCTCCCGTGCCGCCTCGTCGAATGCGGCGGCAATCCGCCCGATGGACGCCCCGAGGTACGCGAAGCCGTTGTCGTCGGGTACCGGATGCTCGGCCAGCCAGCGCTCCGCCTCGCGGCTCGCGGTGGTGATCGCGGGAAATCCGTAGCTGCCGCCGGAGCCGGCGAGGCGGTGAAAGCGGGTCTTGAGCGAGGCGACCGCGTCGGATTCCCCGGCGCAGGCGGCGGCCAGGTCTTTCCGGAGCTCGCCCATTCGCGCGGGAGCCTCGGAGAGGTATTCGCGGCGCAGCTCCTGGAAGAGCGCGTCCATGCCCTCCGTCACGCCTCCTTCCTCAAGCCCGCGATCGCGAGCGCCGTGGCGGCCACCAGCGTCGGTGCAGTGCCCCAGTGTCCGAGTACGCGTTCTCCGTCCCGCGCGGCCAGCAGCGCGCTTCGTCCGTCGACGACGAGCAGCAAGGGCTGGCCCGGCCAGTCACCATTGCCGGGGACCACCTGCACCGGCGCGAACGGGAGTTCGACCGGCGCGATGGCGGAGAGGGACAGCGTCACCCCGCTGCCCGCGGCCTTCCGGAGCGAGGGAATGAGAGGAGGATAGGCGTCGGGCGATGCGTGGAGGAGGATTCGCTCCGCGGCCCGGGCGGTTTCGCGGGAGGCGATCGAGAGCGCGCCGCGCGCGGAGGTCAACTCGACGAGGGTGGGCGTGTCGGGGACCGAGATTTGTTCCAAGGAGCGGTTCACCTCGTCCAGCGCCTGGCCCTGCCGGTCGAGGATACGGGCCATCAAGGCGGGCGGCGGCTCGGGCCGGTACCGCCGGGGACGGCCCTCCTCGACGCGCGCGCCTCCCTTCTGTACCAGGCCCTCGAGCGCGCCGTACGCATTGGCACGAGCCAGCCCTGCCGCCCGCGCGATCGCGTACCCGGTTCCCGGGCCCCCGCGCAGCAGCACTTCGTAGACCAGACTCTCGGTTGGCGTGAAGCCGAACGTGGTCAGGTCGAGCCCGGCCACTATAAATACTCCAGCGGCCAGCCGAGCAGCCGCGCGATCAGCGCGAGCCGGAAGGTCACGTCCACCACCCTCGTGTCGGGGCCCTTCGACTCCTGGTGCAGCGGATAGGCGTGGTAGGTGATCTTGTGGATTGCGCGCGGCGCCGTCTTCAGCGCCTTGGGCCGCCACACGCCCACGTCGTCGACTTCCGACATCAGCCGGGCGAGCACCTTGGTGGCCACCGGATTGGTGTGCAGGGCACTGATCCGGGCCAGCAGCTCGATGAAATGCAGCGCGAGGGGAATGTCCTTCGCGTTGCCCTTGGAGTCGGCGATGATGGGATCGCCCAGAAGCAGAAGCTCCGGCTTGTGCATCCGCTTCCCGATCTGCCAGACGTAGGCCTTCTTCGACATCGCCAGCCCGAGGTACTGTCCCAGCCGCTCGGTAAACCCGGCGCGCTCGCGCTGAAGGTTGGGCATGGCCGCGATCATCGCCACCGAATACCAGGTCGGCGGATGCGCCTCGGGATTCAGAATGGTCTTGGATGCGGACCGAATGTAGGGTTTCTCGGCGAGGGGACTCCGCAGGAACGCCGACACCGAGGACGCGATCTTGTGCGCTGCGCCGCGAAGCCGGGGATCCTCGATGTATCCGGCCTCGGCCAGCGCCGCCGCGGCCGCTTCCCGCATGTGCTCGCGGGCCCACTCGGCCGCGGGCGCAGAATCCTTGGAGAGCTTCGCGAACTCGAACTGGAGGAACGGGTCGTCATCCCGCGACAGCAGCCGGAAGAGTACCCGGTCGGCGAGCTTGTAGGGGCGGGCGGCGCGGGGCAGCCCGAGCTGCAGCAGCCTTCGGTACTGGGGAATCGTCCCCACGTCCTTGATGCCGTCTTTGGCCGACGGGGCGAGCCCCAACAGGTTGCCACCCCAGACTCCGTTGTCCTTCTGCTTCTTCACGACCGCGTGCACCATCTTTGACTTGGTGACCGCGTCGTCGTCAGCGGCGAGCACGTCGGGCAAGCCGGTACCCGGGTAGGCTAGTTCGCGATGGGTGCGTAGGCGGATCGATTCGCTGCCGTGTTCGAGCAGCCAGGTAACCGGAACACGGTGAAAAGTGGGCAGGTCCAGATGGACTCCCGGGTTGGCGGGGGACACGTGCCGCAGAGCGCCTCAAAATAGTAGCATCTGCTGCTACTTGGTAGGGGGTATCTAACCTCTTAGCGTATCACCACATACTGGATGTGCGATGAAGGCCCGGATGACCGCGAGTACCGTATCCGGTATCTCGGCGTGGGGCCGGTGGAAGGCTGTCGGGAAGCGCGCAAACTGGGCGCAGGGAATCAGGCGGGAGAGCGTGTCCCCTACCGAAAATGGAACCACCGGATCGTTGCCGCCCCAGATGAGGAGAGTCGGCTGGGTGAGCTGCGCGAATCGGTCTTTGAGGCCCCGGAAATCGAACTCCTCCAGCACCCTCGCCGCGGTCTTGGCGTAGGCGGTATCGCCGGTCTGGTCGTAGTCCGCCACCGAGTCGGGTTCGGCCAGCCAGCCGGGGTCGTGGATGGGGGTGATGAAGGAGCGGTAGGCCAGGTAGCGGCCGAGTCGTCGCGCCTTCACGGGGTACATCGAATCGGCCAGCCCGCCGAGCCCAATCCGGTACCCTGCCGGCGCGATGAGGACGGCCAGAACCACGCGATCGGGTCGGTCCAGGGCGAGCGACGCCGCCAGCTCTCCACCCATCGAGTGCCCGACCACGACCACTGGCCCGGTGGTCCAGCGATCGAGGAAACTGGAGAGCCGGTCGGTCATCGCGGACAGCGAGTACACCGTGTCGGGCTTGGCACTCCCTCCGAAGCCGGGCAGGTCGATCGCGATCACCTTCGAGTGCGCGGCGAGCCGGTCGAATACCGCGCGCCAGGTGGTCAGCGACTCCCCATAACCATGGAGGAGCAGGAGCGTGGTGTCTCCCTTTCCGGCGCGGACCGCGCGGACCAGGGCGCCGCCGGCATCGAGCCATTCCGCCGTGTGCGGCGCCCGGGGGCGCTGCCGATCGCGTACGATCCAGAGCACGGCGAGCAGCGGTACCAGCACCCACCACCGGGAGGCCCGGAGCCTCATGTGCGGGGACAGCGGAGCAGTGTAATGGTGCCGGCGGGAAAGGTGGCGCGCTCACTGGTGAGCACGAGGGTGTCGTTGTCCTGGAAATCGATCCCTTCTCCTTGCGGCTCCCTTCCCGCGATGTCGCATCCCGGGCGATCGGGATCGGCCCGGAGATGGCCATCGGCCATCCGGAGGAAGAAGTACACGTCGCGGTAGGTGCGGACGGCAACCCGTCGCCCGTCGGGTGAGATCGCCGCGTCGGTGACGACCCGTCCGGTCATCATGCTGGCCGCGATGGGGAGGCGGTCGACCTCGACCGGCCTCACGATCCGCCCCGCCCCCCAGGCATCGGCGGGCACCCGGAAGGAGACCACCCCGTCGCGCCGGCCCTTGGTGATCAGGACGACCGCGCCATCGGGTTCCACATAGAGGGCCTCGACGTCATGGGGCCGGTCGGGATACTGCAGGGTGAGTGATTCCGCGCTCCGACTCGTCGCTCGCTGCCCCGTGGCCCCCGGGTCGGGCTCTTGCATCCGGTACAGCGTCACCGAGCTGCGGCGTTCGCGGTTGTCACCGGTATCGCCGATCACCAGACACGTCAGCTTCCCGCAGGGGCCTCGGCCCAGCGCTTCCCAGTCGACGTTCGAGGCGCCGCGGACCGGGTAGACGCCCAACGCCGCCCCGGCGGTATCGGTGAGGAAAAGGACGGGATCTCCGCCCGAATCGTTCATGGTCCAGAGCAGTCCGGGGTGCTGCCGGCTTGCGATCACGCCCGAGCTTTCGCCGAGTCGCCGATCCTGGAAGGTCCCGGTGCGCCGCGACACCGCCTCGGTCGGATGCTGGACGGCACCTCCGAGGGCGAAGGCCGGGATCAGTACCGTCAGCCAGGCCCGGGGACGCCTCACAACCCGAAGACCAGCAGCACGCCGCCGGGGTTGCCCGCCGCGGCGATGTCCGGGAATGCGCCGTTGGCGCCGAGCCCCCACCACCCGCCGATGCCGGAAACCACCGCCACGTACTCTCGGCCGTCGGGGCCGGAGAATGCGATCGGACTTCCGACGATTCCCGAGGGCGTCTTGAAGCGCCAGAGCTCGCGGCCGGTCCGCTGATCGAGCGCCTTGAGCCATCCATCGAGGGTGCCGTAGAACACCAGTCCGCCCGCGGTGGCCAGCGCGCCGCTCGCCACCGCCAGCGGCTCCTTCACTTCCCACGCGACGGATGCGGCCGCCGCGTCCCAGGCGATGAAGCGTCCTCGATTGCCGCCGGGCCCGGGGATCATCTTGATCGTGGCGCCCGAGTAGGGCTGCCCCGGGACGTAGGTAGCCGGGCTGATCCGGAGCTCCATGCAGAGATTGTTGAGTGGCAGGTAGAACAGGCCGGTGAGGGGCGAGAACGCCGCAGGTTGGAGGAACTTGGTGCCGATACTTCCGGGGCAGATGCCGGTCGTGGCCGGTCCGGGGAGTACCCGCCGGGCCGCGCCGGCGCCGGGCGGGGCCGACGGGGCGGGTGCGGCATACTGGGCCTCGCGCTGGGGAAGACCGCTGCCGAGGTCAATGGCCCGGGCCCAGTTGGCGGGGCCGAATCGTTCGGCGACGAGCACTCGTCCGGTGACGCGGTCCAGCGTATAGGCGAACCCGTTCCTGTCGAAATGGACCAGCGCCTTCACCAGCGCGCCCTGAATCGTGAGGTCCACCAGGATGTTCTCATTGGAGCCGCCGTAGCCCCACTCGTCGTGCGGGGTCATCTGGAAGGCCCAGCGTACCTTGCCGGTGGTCGCGTCCCGCGCCAGGATCGACGAGGTCCATTTGTTGTCTCCCGGCCGCTGGGCCGGATTGCCGGGCGCCGGCTGATCGGTGCCGTAGTAAATCAGATTGAGGGCGGGATCGTACGAGATCCACCCGGAGGCGGTTCCACCGCCCTGCCGCCACCCCTCCCCTCCCCAACTGGACACCCCAAGCTCGCGGCTCTGATGCGAGACGTAGTTGGGGTTCGCAGCGCCATCGGTCAGGACCTCGGAATCGGGGCCGGTGCTGTATCCCCGCCAGACGAGACGGCCGGTCATCGCATCGTATGCCGTCAGGTAGCCACGAACACCGTACTCGGCGCCCGACACACCGGCGATCACCAGATCCTTGACCACCAGCGGCGCGGCGGCGAGGGTCGCGCCGAGGGTCGGGTCCGCGTTGCGAACCCTCCAGATCTCACGGCCGGTGGCGGCATCGAGGGCGGCCAGCTCGCCGCTCAGCAGCGGCACATAGAGCTTGCCGCTCGGATGCCAGGCCACTCCGCGGCTTCCTACGTCACAGCAGCCGGTTGGCATGGGGGGAATCCGGGGAAGCTCACCCGGCTGCCCCCGCAGCGCAGGGCCGGGCAGCGGCCCGCTGTAGCGCCATTTGATCGGGGCACCGGCCTGAGACAGGTCGAGCGCGTACACCGTATTGGGATACGGCGTGTGCACGAACATCAGCGAGCCTGCCACCAGGGGATTGCCCTCGTGCGCGCGGAGGGTGCCGGTCGAGAAGCTCCAGACCGGCCGGAGCTGACCCACGTTTGCGGTGGTGATCTGGTCGAGTGGGCTGTATCGGGTGAGGGTGTAGTCCCGGCCCGCGGACGGCCAGTCTCCCACGGGAGGACCTCCGGCCACCGGCGGTGCGGGTCGCCGCTGCGCACTCAGCGGAAGGGCGAGGAGAACGCAGGCCAGGCAGCCCGCGAGTCGGCCCGCGGCGCTCACGGCGCTCCGGATTCTCCGACTGGACGAGCGGAGGGCAGGGGTTCAGGCTTGAAGTAACCGCGTTCATACGCCGAGCGCGGATTCCAGAGCACCCACGAATGAATGCCCAGGTCGGTGAGGGCCCGGACCTGCTCGCGCACGTGGAAGGGCGTGTAGCGCGGGGGTCCGAGTGTGAAGGCCTGGAGATAGGGCCGGATCTCCGCGATTCGTTTCGGGGCCAGCGCCTTGTTCCGTCGGAGGCCATCCTCGATGGCGCGTTTGACCATGGTATACGGTGATGCGTTGGGGCGGGCCACCCCGTACACGCCGCGGCCGTAGTGGCTCGGGTACACCATGGGGAGGACCACATCGGCGCTGGACACCAGGTCTTCCCAGTACTGGCCGATTCCCATGTCGTCTTCGGCGGTGGTGGTGAGCCCGAAGACATCGATGGTGAACGGTACCTTGAGGGCCCGGGTACGGGCGCCGAGCAGCAGCAGGTTCCGGGTGATTCCCTCTCGGGACGACTCGAGGCCCCGCCGAGCCGGAAAAACCGCCCGGGCCATCCGAATCTTCGACTCGTCGGGAAACCGGACATAGTCGTACTGGATCTCCTCGAACCCCATGCGCACTGCCTCGGCGGCGAGGGCCGCGGCGTAGACCCAGACCGAGTCGTTGAATGCGTCGACCCACCTGGTGTTCTTCCGGTCGGTCCAGGACCCTCCGGCACTGTGGTGGATGGCCCAGGCCGGCTTGGCGGCGGCCAGGAGCGGATCCTTGGCCACGACGATTCGCGCGATCGGGCGAATCCCCTTGGATTTGAGCAGGGCGACGCGGTCACGGGTATCCGGGGTGCGCAGCTGCTTGTTGGCGCCGATCTCCACTGCAAGCGGGACCTCGGAGCGGTAGGTCAGGTATCCGGTGTCGTCCTTCACGTCGATGACGAGGGCATTGACCTCGGTGGTCTCGGCCAGGTGCACCAGCTGGTAGAACTTCCGGGTCCCGAAGGACCAGGCGTTGACGTATATGGCCCGGACCGGGGTCGTATCCGGGGCGATGATCGCGGCGGCAACCAGGAGTGCATTCAGCATATCCGAATATTAATCGGGTCCCTTGCCATCCCCGGGCTCCGGAAGCAGGATTCTCCCGACTCACATTCATCCACTAACGCGGGGATTCGATGCGCATCTCGATCCAGTATTGCGTGGTCTGAAACTACCAGCGTCGCGCCGCCGGTCTGGCGGCAGAGCTCGAGCAAGAATTCGAGGGCGCGGAGGTCACGCTGATCCCCGCGTCCGGAGGTCTCTTCGAGGTCACAGTGGACGGTCAAGTGGTTTTCTCCAAGAAGCAGGTGGGGCGGCACGCGAGTCCGGGCGAAGTGGTCGGCGTGATCCGGGCGATGCGAGCATGAGCGTGGACGCATGAAGATTGCCATCTCCACCGGCGGCGGCGATGCCCCCGGCCTCAATGCCGTGATCCGCGCCGTGGTGCTGTCCGCCCACCAGCGGGGCTGGGAGACCTACGGCATCCGCCGCGGGTATGACGGGCTCTTCCCCCCGGAGGGGCGCTACCGCAAGGACAATCGATCTCAGCCGGCGGATCCGGCCGAGCCGGAGCGGGGGCTGATCCCGCTGGGACCGCGCGAGGTGCGGGGCATCACCCACCTGGGCGGCACCATCCTCGGTACCACCAACTACGGGAATCCCTTTCAATGGCCCCGGCTGCTGCCCGACGGGACCCTCGTGGAGGAGGATCGCTCCGACGACCTGATCGCCTCGTTCCGGGCCCATGGCTTGGACGCGCTGGTAGCGATCGGCGGCGACGGCAGCCTGGGCATTGCCCAACGCCTGTTCGAAAAGGGCATCCCGGTGGTCGGCGTCCCGAAGACCATCGACAACGACGTCGCCGGCACCGAGTCCACCTTCGGGTTCGACACCGCCGTCAGCACCGCGACCGACGCGCTCGACAAGATTCACACCACCGCGGAGAGCCACGACCGGGTCTTCGTGGTGGAGCTGATGGGCCGCTATGCCGGCTGGATCGCCCTGCACAGCGGACTGTCGGGCAGCGCGGACGTCATCCTGATTCCGGAAATTCCGTTCGACATCGACAAGGTGTGCCAGAAGATCATCGAGCGGGAGCAGCGAGGCCGGCGCTTCTCGATCGTCGTGGCGGCGGAAGGCGCGCGTCCAGCGGGAGGGCAGATCGTTCTCCGCCAGCGCGCCGGCGGCGGCCGGGCCGAGCGACTCGGGGGCATCGGAGAGGATGTCGCCAAGGCCATCGGGGAACGCACCGGCAAGGAAACCCGGTGCCTGGTGCTGGGCCACCTGCAGCGGGGGGGCTCTCCGACCACATTCGATCGCCTGCTCGCGCTGCGATTCGGCTCCGGCGCGGTTCGGGCCATCGCGGCGGGCGATTTCGGTTCGTGCATCGTGTACACGCCGCCCACGGTGAGCCGGCTTCCGCTCACGCAGATCATCGGGCAGCCGAAGCTGGTGCCGCTGGACAGCGGAATTATCCTGACGGCGCGGAATCTGGGGATCAGTCTGGGAGACTAGAGGCCAAGAGGCTAGGCGGCTAAGAGGCTAGGAGGCTAAAACGCCAGGAGGGATTGTGCCGACGAAGGAACAAGCACTCAACGAATCCGAGATTGCCCGGCGGCTTGGGGCGCTCCCCCAGTGGGCCCATACCGACGGCGCCATCCGCCGCACCTACAAGACCGATGGGTGGCGCGGGTCGATGCTGGTGGCCAACGCCATCGCGTTTATCTGTGAAGCGGCGGACCATCACGCCGACCTGTCGGTCACCTGGCCCAGTGTTGGAGTGGCGCTCTCCACTCACAGCGCGGGCGGGATTACCGGAAAAGACTTCGAAGTGGCGAGTCTGATCGAGCACCAGGTCATGTGGAAGCCCGGAAAGGATTCGAGCCTGGTGGGGCCGACGAAGCCGTTCGTAAAGGAGTAGCGATAGGGAATAGGGGACTACTCCCTACTCCCTGATCCCTAGTCTGTAGTACCCCGCCTGGCCCACGCTTTCCTCGACCTCCAC
>JANNGX010000238.1:0-11974 GCA_031404115.1 Gemmatimonadales bacterium
AACAAGGGACTCTTCCCCGGCAACCTCAAGACGCGCACCGGCGCGGCCGGCGGCGTGTTCCTGGGCTATCGCGCCTCGATCATCGGCGTGGGAGTCGAGGCGATGTACGCCCAGCGGGGCGTGCGCTCGGACCAGAGCATCAACGACCAATGGACCCGGCTCGATTACATCGATATCCCGGCCTATCTCAAGGTCACCATCCCGACGCCAGGGATCCGGCCCTTCCTCTATGCCGGCCCCCAGGTGTCCATCGAGACGAAATGCCGTACGGCCAACGGCACGGCGGCATGCCCCGACGGCGGACGAAAAAAGACCGACTATGCCGGCGTCATCGGCGGGGGCATCCGGCTGGGCGGGAAGTCCCTGGGCCTCTCACTCGAAGGCCGCTACGTGTACGGCCTGTCGGACCTCAAGCTCTCCACCGTAACCTCGAGTGAGAGCTACAAGAACCGCACGTTCATGCTGCTGGCAGGTATCGGGATCTAGGAGGGGGTAGGGCGGACTCGGCACGGTTCCGGACTGACTTGATACAGACTGGAGTCAACGCCCGAGAATAATGCGCATCCGGCTTCTCCCTTGACGATTTTGACGTGTGATGGGCAACTGGTGCGCCCAAAGAAATGGGGGTGACTCCAAGCCATTGACCGGTCACTCGTGCCCCTATACATTACCGTATGGTTATACAACTCAAGGGTTATGGACGCCTGACCCCTGATCGCCTCAACGCGACTTTCGCGGCGCTCGCGGATCCCACCCGGCGGGCCATTCTGGCCCGGCTTGCCTCGGGTGAGGCTTCGGTGACGGAATTGGCCGAGCCGTTCGATTTGACCCAACCCGCCGTCTCCAAGCATCTCAAGGTACTGGAGCGCGCCGGCCTGATTTCTCGCGGCAAAGACGCCCAGCGGCGGCCCCGCCGACTCGAGGCCGCGCCGCTCGCCGAGGCCACCGATTGGCTGGAGCGCTACCGGCAGGTCTGGGAGGGGAACTTCCAGCGCCTGGACGCGCTCCTTGCCAAGATGAAGACCACGGAGAAGACGCGTGCCCACGACACGCGATAGGAGAGGAACGATGCCGAGCCCGGGAGCCACGACCATCACCACGCCCGGCGACCGGGAAGTCACGATGACGCGCCGCTTCGATGCGCCGCGCGCGCTGGTGTTCGAAGCCTGGACCAACCCCGAGCACGTGCCGCATTGGATGCTCGGCCCGGAGGGCTGGACCATGCCGGTCTGCGAAATCGATCTCCGGGTCGGCGGGACCTGGCACTTTGTCTGGCGCAAAGCCGACGGCGCCGAGATGGCCATGACCGGCGTGTACCGGGAGGTGAAGCCGCCCGAGCGATTGGTCTCCACGGAGAAGTGGGGGCCGGAATGGCCGGAGACGATCAATACGCTGACCCTTTCCGAGAAGGATGGCACGACGACGCTCACGAATACGGTGCTCTACCCGTCGACGGAAGCTCGCGATGCAGCGCTCAAGACCGGGATGAAGGAAGGCGCGACCCAGAGCTTCGATCGTCTCGCCAGGTATCTGCGTACCAGATGAACAAAATCGACATCGGCCATCCCACGCTCGAGGGGGCGCATCTGCGATACCTTATGCTTTGCGCTCTGGGACCGCACTCCCCACGCCTGGGCCCGGGCCGCGGTGGATCGGCAAGGATGCGCTCAGGGAGCTCTTGAGTCCGTCGGTGGCTCGACGACTCGCATCAAACCGGTAAGGAGACTTACCCATGCTCGACCTCCGCTACGCCCTCCGAAGTCTTTCCCGCGCGCGGGGTTTCACGGCCGCCGTGGTGCTGACGCTGGGCCTCGGCATCGGCGCCAACACCGCCATCTTCAGCGTGGTGCGCGGGGTGCTGCTCAAACCCCTGCCCCATCGGGACGGAAGCCGCCTGGTTTACCTCCGCCAGTCCGCCCAGGCAGCCGGCGCGGAGGATGTCAATTTCTCGGTCCCTGAAATCATCGACTTCCGGTCCGCGTCGAAGACCCTCGGCGGCATCGCCGAGTACTCTCCGATCACCTTCACTCTGGTGCAGGAGGGCAAGGCGGAGCGGATCGACGTGGGCCTGGTCACCGGAAACTACTTCTCGGTGATGGGCCTGTCCCAGGTGCTGGGCCGCGTCTTCGTCGCGGGGGACGATGGCCCCGGCGCGGCGCCGGTGATGATGCTGACCCATGAGTACTGGCAGGGGCGCTTCGGCGGGGACAGCACGATCGTCGGCAAGTCGCTTCGGGTCAACGGGAAGGCCGTCCCGGTGGTCGGCGTGCTGCAGTCCGCGCCGCACTTCCCCCAGCGCATGGACGCCCTCATGAACATGGTGAACAGCGAGCACCATGTCTCGGCGATGATGGTCACCGGGCGCACCCACCGGATGACCCAGATGATCGCCCGGCTGGCTCCCGGCGCCACGGTGGCCCGGGCCCGCGCCGAGGTGGCCGATATCACCACCCGGGTGCACGCCGACTATCCCGAAGCCTACGACGCGGCCTCGGGCTACCGGGTGACGCTCACCCCTTTCCAGGAAGTCCTCGGTCAGAAGGCCAAGCTCACCCTCTGGCTGCTGATGGGCGCCGCCGCGTTCGTGCTGGTGATCGCCTGCGCCAACGTCACCAACCTGACCCTGATGCGGGGCGTCCGCCGGGAGCACGAGCTGGTGGTGCGCGCCGCCCTGGGCGCCGGCACCGCGCGGCTGCGGAGGCTGCTGCTGGCGGAGCACCTGGTGCTGGGGCTGATGGGCGGCGGGTTAGGCCTGCTGATTGCCTTCGGCGGCGTGGGTATGCTGGTGGCCTTTGCCGAGCGCATGAGCCCGCGCGCCGGCGAGATCCGATTGGACGGCGTGGTCCTCGCCTTTACGCTGGGGCTCACCCTTGTGGTAACTGTGCTGCTTTCCTACGCGCCGAAGCTGGCGGGGGAGCGTGCGCTCGGCGTCACCCTGGCCGCGGGAGGCAAGCGGACCACCGGCGGGGTCAAGCGCCAGCGGCTACAGCAGACCCTGGTCGTGGCCCAGATTGCCGTGTCGGTGGTGCTCCTCACCGGCGCGGGTCTCCTGACCCGTACCATGCAGCGACTCAGTGTCGTGGACACCGGCCTCACAGGTGACAACGTGCTGACCCTTCAGGTACCCCCGGACTACACGCAGCCCCACGACGCGGCGGTGGCCTTCTACGAACGGATCCAGAGCCAGGTCGCCGGCCTTCCCGGGGTCACCGGCGTGGGCCTGGGCTCTACGGTCCCGCTCCGCTCCGAGCCCTTTGCCCTCGACATCAAAGCCGAGGGCCGCCCGGTGGCGCCGGGGGAGCCGCAGCCGCACGCCGAAGGGCGCACCGCCAGCCCGGAATATTTCCGCACTGCGGGAATTCCGCTGCTCAAGGGGAGGGAGTTTTCCAGCACCGATCGGTCCGGCACCGGGCTGGTCGTCATCCTCAACAAGACACTCGCGGACCGGCTCTTCCCCGGCCAGGATCCGGTCGGCCGGCGGGTGGCGTGGACCGGCGAAGTGCTCAAGTTCATCGGCGTCTCGGGCGACTGGCGCACCGTGATCGGCGTGGTGGGGGACACCAAGGACGGCGGTCTCGATGCCGGGCCGAGCCCGGTGCTGTTTGCGCCCTTTGCCCAGGCGGAGGTGTTTGCCAGCAGCCTGGTCATTCAGACCCGGGGAGACCCGGCTGCCCTCCGTGCCGCGGCCACCGGGGCCGTGCGGGGCATCGCGCCGGAGCAGCCCATCGAGAACGTGCTCACCCTCGACCAGATCCGGGACGAGAGTGTTGCGCCCCGCCGGCTCAATGCGCTGCTGGTCGCTTCGTTCGGGCTCCTCGCCGTGATCATCGCGGCGGTGGGGATTGCGGGCGTCCTGGCCTTCTCCGTGAGCGCCCGGACCAATGAGATCGGCATCCGGATGACCCTGGGCGCCGACGCGTCCGCGGTGCAGCGGATGATCCTGCGCGAGGGCGGCCGACTGCTGGCGCTGGGGCTCACCCTCGGTGTGGGGGGGGCCCTGCTCCTCTCCCGGCTGATCCGCGGCTTGCTCTTCGGCGTGGCGCCCCACGATCCGGTGACGCTCGCGGCCGTCGCGGTGCTCATGGCCGCGGTGGGGATCTCCGCGTGCTGGATTCCTGCTGCGCGGGCGGCCCGCATCGACCCGGGCGCCGCCATCCGGGCCCAGTAACCAAGAGGAGGCACTCCGTGCTTCGGCCCGCCAGGTGGCTTCAGATGTCCACGGCGATGTAGGAGTGAATCTCGGCGAACCCCGCCGGCTGCATCGATGAGCGGTATGACCCCCGCCGCGTACCGGTCCAGAGCTTCCTGGCCGCCGATGACGGTTCTCCCGATCGTGACAAAGATCGCTGACATCGGGTGACTGGTCTGGCGGCTACCGCGCCAGCACCGAATTCTGGTAACCCGGTTCCCCGGTCACTTCCCGCACCACGTGGGGCGCCAGCCACTCCGGTACCGTCACCGGCGTGCCTGCCGCCGGCAGTTCGATTTCGGCCAGCACCAGCTCCCGGTCCAGGAACTGGTCCACTTCCCACACCATTCCGTCCTGCGGCACCGCATGACGCCGCTTCCTGATCCGCCGTCCGACCGTGAGCGGCCACAGCGCGCCGAAGATCCCGGCCGTTGTCTCGTCCTCGAACTCCAGCCGGGACAATCCGAGGCCGAGCTTGACGGTGCGGTACCACCGCTCCCGGCCGTTCTCCCCGACCCGGCGGATCCGCTCTCGGACCCGCTCGCCGGGGAGGTAGCCCTGCTCGACTTCCAGCGTTCGCCGGCCGGGAACGTCCGGCAGATCGGGTAGCTCCCGCAGCAGGTACTTTCGCTCGATTTCGAGACTGGCCGACGGCGCCGCGGTGCTGTGGTGGGCCAGGACCTCGACGGCATCGAGCAGGGTCCCCGCCCGGCCAGCCAGCCAGTCCTGTTCCAGAGCCCGGTAGTGACTCCCTTGTGCGGCACGCACCGCAACGGCTAGGGCCAGCAGTCCCGGCGTCGGGGTGTGTCGTTTCTGGCCGGCGCTCGCCTTGTCGATGGCCGCCGCGATAGTGCCGGACAGGACTTCGGCATCGTGCATCGCGCCCAGCTCATCCTGGAGCAGGCTGAGCTCGGTGGCCAGCGCCGCCGCATCGGGCAATTGTTCGCCGATCGGCTCCAATGCGTACCGCAGTCGCTTGGCGGCGATGCGCGCGGCATGCGCCTCGGCCTGATCTTCCCTGGAGTGGATGCCCGCCAGTGCCAGCGTGAGCGCGCCAACCAGGCCGGGAAGCAGCGCGGCCACCGCCGAGCCGAACTCGCCCTCCGGCGGGAGGGGGGTGGCCGCCCGAGTGGCCAGCCATTTCCGCAGGGCCGCCTCGGCCGGGGCAAAGAGCTCGGGCAGGCGATTTCGGAGACGATGGCGGGCCCTGGCTTCCTTCCGGGCCAGCCGAGCGGTGAGCCATGATTGGCCGAGCTTTTCGGTGGTGCCCAGCGTGGCGCGGACCTCCCGGAGCCAGGCCAGCTGCACCTCGAGGTCGCGCATCTCGCCGGCGGCGTCCGCGATGATCCTGAGCTGGCGACGCGCCTCGACCGGGACGTCGAGCATGGCACGGTGGGCGCGGAACAGGCTTCGAAGCCGGCGTATCGCCACCCGGACATCGTGTACGGCCTCGGCGTCACGGCCTGCGGCCAGTCGGTCGCGCGCAGCGGCGGCGGTGTCGAGCAGGCGGAGGGCGTAGCCGGCCAGCGCCGGGCCGGCGGGATCATGGAGCGGAGTGGGTGGGTGGGAGGTCGTCTCCAGGCTTGCGGGCGTCATGCGCAACAATGTATGCCGGAGGGCAGGGCACGGCATATCGACGTCGCTGCGCGTTCAATTGCGGTGGCCACGACAGGTTGGTCCGGTCCTCCGGCTTGGGTGGTCGAGCGGCGATCCCTCCTCCTCCGCCCCATCTGACCTAGTTCATCCGCCCTTCACGGTCTCCTCACTATGGGAGTGACACCCTTCAGTACCGTTGGTTCACGTGTACTTGTGAACGTACGCTATGAAGAACCGCAGGATGCCCCGTCTTTGTCCCTCCCAGGACGTCCGCCCGGTCACTGAATTCCGGGCGCATGCCTCGGCATTCCTTCAACAGGTCCGCGTCACCAAGCGCGCCGTGATCCTGACGCAGCACGGCCGCAGTGCCGCGGTGCTGCTCGACGTCCTTGTGTATGAAGACCTCCTCGGCGAACTCGCGCTGCTGCGTGAATCCCGGGTGCCCGACCGGCGCGGACCCCCCGTTCCAGACGAAGAACTCCCGAAGACTCCGGCCGAGCGCCTCCGCTCACGCCTTCTCACGTGAGGATGCTCGCATCGTGACCAGCACCGACGCCGCCACCCTCGTCCCGTCCAGGCCGTGCGCCACGCGCCTGACCGAGCACACCATGGAGATCGTCTCCGACTCCGGCGAAGGCGCCCAGAAGTGCGGCCAGATCTTCGGGGCGGTCTCCGCCAAAATGGGCAATGGCGTCTGGACGGTCGAAATCATCCCGGCGGAGATCCAGCCGCCGCCGCGGGTACCGGAAGGCGCCAGCGGCTACCGGATTCGCATCGGTGAGGGGCCGATCACCAATTGGGGCGATGCCACCAACCTCGCCCTCGCCTTCAACGAGCAGGTGCTGCTGGCGCGGCACCGCCTGGGCGCGCTGGCGCCCGACGCGGTCCTGCTGGTCGAGGACAAGTGGGCCACCGACGACGACGCCGACATCCGCGCCGCATGGGACCAGGGCCTGGCCGAGCTCTCGCACTGCCGGTATCGCATCATCCCGGTACCGATGGAGGCGGAGTGCCTCACCCTCGTCGACAATCCCCGCAAAGGGAAGAACATGTTCGCGCTCGGAATGCTGGCGTGCATCTACGGGCGCGACATGGAACGGATCAAAGAGCAGATCGCTTACGCCTTCCGCAAGAAGAGCAAGGCGGTATTCGAGCAGAACGCGGCCCTGCTCAGGCTCGGCTACGCCTGGGCCGAGGAGCACATCGATTTCCGCATCGAGGTGACCCCGGCCCCGATCACCGAGGCACTGGTGGTGATGAACGGCAACGAGGCGCTCGGGCTCGGGGCGATTGCCGCGGGGATGGAACTCTGCGCGATGTACCCGATCACTCCGGCGACCTCGATGTCGCACTACCTCAGCGAGGTGTTCGACCGTTTCGGCGGCATTGTGCACCAGGCAGAGGACGAGATCGCCGCCGTGGGTGTGGCCATCGGTGCCTCCTACGCCGGCAAGGTGGCCCTCACCGTGACCTCGGGGCCGGGGCTGGCGCTCAAGACCGAGTTCCTCGGCCTCGCGATCATGACCGAGATCCCGCTGGTCCTGATCGACGTTCAGCGCGGCGGCCCGAGCACCGGGTTGCCGACCAAGGTGGAACAGTCGGACCTGCTCGCGGCGCTGTTCGCGAGTCCGGGTGACGCGCCGCACGTCATCGTGGCGCCGGCCACGATCGAAGAGTGCTTCCACATCATGGTGACGGCGCGGCGAATCGCCGAGGCATTCCGAACCGTGGTGATGGTGCTCTCGGACGCCAACCTTGCCACCGGCGTGACCCCGTTTCCGCGCCCGAAGCCGGATGCCCGCTGGCAGGCGGCACCGCTCGACCTCGCTCCGGTGGCGGAGGGCCAGGACGCCTATCAGTGGGACGCCCGGACCGGCCTGTCGCGCCGGATCATCCCCGGCCAGCCGGGCGGGGCCTACACCATCACGGGCCTTTCGCACGACGAGGGGAGCAAGGTCGCCTACAGCTCAGGAGTGCACCAGCGCAGCTCGGCGATGCGGAGCCGCAAGCTCGCGGTGCTGCAGAGCCTGCTGCTGCCGCCGACGATCTACGGCGATGGCGACGGGGACCTGCTCCTGGTCGGCTGGGGGAGCACGAAGGGCGCGATCGAGGAGGCGGTCGATCGCGCGCGTCGCGAGGGCATGCGCGTGTCATCGGTGCACCTCCGCTTCCTCTCGCCACTCGAGCCAGGGCTGACGGCGATCTTCGCGAGGTTCGGGAAGGTCTGCACAGTGGAGATCAACTACAGCGATGACCCAGGCGATCCCTTCATCAACGAGGAGAACCGCCGCCGCGGCCAGCTCACCTGGCTGCTGCGCGCGACGACCCTGGTGAACGTCGACTGCTGGACCCGCGTACCGGGCGAGCCGCTGCGCCCCGGTTCCATCGTGGACGCTATCCGCGAGCGCCTGCCGCGGGGAGGTGCCGCATGACGGTCGCTTGCGGGCTCCTGTCGGTCCTGCAACCGGACGAGTCGAACTATGAGATGAGTGACTACGAGGGCGCCCGCGCCCGCTGGTGCCCCGGCTGCGGCGATCACTCGATTCTCACCTCGGTCCAGAAGCTGCTCGCCGCCGAGCAGCTCACCCCGGAGCAGACGGTGTTCGTCTCCGGCATCGGTTGCTCGAGCCGCTTCCCGCACTACCTCACGACCTACGGGTTCCACGGGATCCACGGCCGCGCGTTGCCGGTCGCCACCGGCATCAAGCTCACCCGTCCCGACCTGACGGTGTTCGTGGTGATGGGCGACGGCGACTGCACCTCGATCGGCGCGGCGCATTGGGTGCACGCGTTGCGCTACAACATCAATCTCACGGTGCTGCTGCTTGACAATGGCATCTACGCCCTGACCAAGAGCCAGACCTCGCCGACCACCCCGCAGGGATTCCCCACCAATACCCAGCCGCACGGCAGCTGGCTCCCCGCGCTCAATCCGCTGTCGCTGGCCCTGGGGGTAACCAACGCCTCCTTCGTGGCGCAGACCGCGGAATGGGCGCCGACGCACCTCTACGCCACCCTGCGCGCGGCCTATCACCACCGCGGGATGAGCTTCGTGCGGATCCTGCAACGGTGCCCGATCTACTCGTCGGCGGTGTACCAGGCCGCGATCCAGGATCCGGCGCGGATCGCCCTGCTGGTGCACGACAACGGTGTGGTGGTGCCCGACCTCGAGAAGATCTACACGACACAGGTGGGCCACGATCCCGGCGATCTCGACGCCGCGCGCCGGATCGCGGACGCGACCGGTCACATCCACCTCGGGGTGCTGTTCCGCGACCCGTCACGGCTGCGCTACGACGAGCTCCGTCGCGTCCCACCGCGCACCACGAACGAGCGGCTCACCCTGATCGAGGCGGAGCTGGATCGCTATGCCGTCTGACGCGCGCTTCACCCGGGCCGTGGCGGCGA
This sequence comes from Gemmatimonadales bacterium, assembly GCA_031404115.1. Taxonomy (GTDB): domain Bacteria; phylum Gemmatimonadota; class Gemmatimonadetes; order Gemmatimonadales; family GWC2-71-9; genus JABFSM01. The sequence continues at coordinate 9,194 of JANNGX010000238.1, forward strand.
TGGCACGGCCCATCGCCGAGTTCCGCGCGATCATCCAGGGCGCGCTCGCGCAGGCCGAAGCGTTCCTCGTCGAGCAGGCGGCCGGTGAAGCCGAGCGGGCCAGTCGCGCCGGCGTGGAGCTGGGCGGTTTCGCCGCGGGGCGGATCGACCCGGCCCGCTTCGACGCCCTCTTCCCGGCCGTCCCGCCGGTCGAGCCCGCGGCGATCGCCGCGCTCGAGCGCGCCATCACCACCCTGCGCGCCATCAGCGATCGCGGCGACGAGACGTTCCTTGTCGTCCTCCCCAAGGGCGGCCGGCTGGGCGCGAAGGTGGGTGATGCGCTGGCCGAGATCGGGCGTGGGTTCGGCGCGGTGATCCTGGCCGATGTGGTACGCGGTGGGCGCTACCAGGCGAGCGAGCACGATCGCCTGCTCGATTCGCTGGAGTTCCACGCCTGGAGCAAGGCGGAGCGACGATTTGCCCCGCCGGTGATCGTGTCGCTCGATGGCGCCGACCTGCACGCCGGCGCGCTGAGCGATTACTCCGATGGCCGCGAGAAGATCGTGCTGGTGGTGCGGGGTGCGGCGGCACCAGCGCCGCTGGCGCGCTGCATCACCCCGGGAACGCTGGTGCTGCAGACCACCGACGGCAGCGGCCTCGATCGGGTCGCCGCCTTCGACGGACCTGCGGTGGCCGCGGTGATGCCCGAAGGGGCTGCGGTCTTCTTCCACGACCCGGCCGCGGGCCGCGAGCCGTGGCAGCGCCTGACGGTGCGCACGCTGGGCGAAGTGCCCAGGCACGCCCTCAGCGGGATGAGCGCGTGGCAAATGGCCGAGGACCGGTCGCTGCTTGGTGATCTCGCCCGCACCCCGTTCGCGATTCCCGTGAACGGAGGGTCGGCAACCCCCGCTATTGGTGCCGACGATGCGGTGGACCGGATCGCCGCCTGGCTGCTCAGTCAGTCCGGGGTGGAGCGGACCTGATCTCATGACGCTGCATGCGATCCTCATCCTTGGTGGAGTGGGGCTGGTCTTCGCCGTGTTCATCGCGCTGGCCAATCGCCGGCTGTGGGTCTGGGAGGATCCCCGGATCGACGTGGTGGCATCGATGCTCCCCAACGCCAACTGCGGGGCCTGCGGTCTGCCCGGTTGCCGGGCGTTCGCCGAGCAGGCGGTCGAGGGACACATCGCGCCGAGTCAGTGCACGGTGGGCAGCGACGACGTGCACAAGGCGATCGCCGGCTTCCTCGGTGTCGACGCGGGGGCGGCGGTGCGGCGCGTGGCGCGGCTGCAATGCGCCGGCGGGTACGATGTGGCCCAGTCGCAGGCGGAGTACCGCGGGCTCGCGACCTGTGCCGCCGCCGCGGCCGTGGCGGGTGGCGGCAAGGGCTGCGCCTGGGGCTGCCTCGGCCTCGCCGATTGCGAGCGGGTGTGTGACTTCGCTGCGATCGCGATGGGTGACACCGGGCTGCCGGTGGTCGACCCGGCCAAGTGCACTGCGTGCGGTGATTGCGTCGAGGCCTGCCCCAAGGAGCTGTTCACCCTCTTGCCGGTGGATTACCACCTCCTGGTGCAGTGCAAGAACCTCCTTGGCGGCGACGAAGCGCTGGAGCAGTGCAAGGTGGCATGCACCGCGTGCGGCAAGTGCGTCCAGGATGCCGCTCCCGGTCTGATCAGCGTCGCCAGCGGTGTGGCCGTAGTGGACTATGGCCTCAATGCGCAGACCGACCGGCACGCCGTGGAACGGTGTCCGACCGGCGCGATCATATGGCTGAGCGGTGCGCAGTTTGCCCGCGTGCCGTCTCGGTCGGGGAGCGAGAGACCGTGACGTCGATCTTTCATGCCAGGCGCGGCGCCAAGGCGCCCGAGGCACCGGCCTATCCCGGCACGCTCGAGGCACTCGACGGCAGCGGCGCCGTGGTGGCGATGGAAACCGCGGCTGGCGAGGCCGCCGGCGCCTATCCGATCACACCGTCGACCCAGATGGGCGAGGGCTGGGCCGCGGCGGTCGCCGAGGGGCAGCGCAACGTCAACGGCCGCCGGCTGCTCTTCTTCGAACCCGAAGGCGAGCACGCCGCCGCCGCGGTCACGGCGGGGATGTCGATGGCCGGTCTGCGGGCGACCAACTTCTCGAGCGGACAGGGCATCGCGTACATGCACGAGTCGCTGTACGCGGCGGTGGGGAAGCGGCTGACCTATGTGCTCAACATCGCGGCCCGCGCCATCACCAAGCAGGCGTTGAACGTCCATGCGGGTCACGACGACTATCACGCCGTCGACGACACCGGTTTCTTCCAGGTATTCGCCAAGGACGTGCAGGAGGCGGCCGACCTCAACCTGATCTCGCACCGGATCGCCGAGCTGTCGCTCAACCCCGGGATCTGCGCCCAGGACGGTTTCCTCACCTCGCACGTGATCGAGTCGCTCCGTCTCCCCGAGCGCGAGCTCATCAAGGCGTACCTCGGTGATCCCGCCGACCGGATCGCCTCGCCCACGCCGGCGCAACGGATGGTGTTCGGCGAGATGCGCCGCCGGATCCCGGAGATGTTCGACCTCGACTACCCGGCGATGCTCGGCGTGGTGCAGAACCAGGACAGTTACGCCCAGGGCGTCGCGGCGCAGCGACCGTTCTACTTCGACCACATCGTCGCGCTCACCGACCAGGCGTTCGACGAATTCGCGGCGCTCACCGGCCGCCGCTACGCCCGTGTAGGCGGCCATCGCCTCGACGATGCCGAGTACGTGATCGTGGGACAGGGGTCGGTGGTGTCCAACGCCGAGGCGGTGGCCGACTACCTGCGCG
>JANNGX010000239.1:0-10480 GCA_031404115.1 Gemmatimonadales bacterium
GCCTACCTGATCTCGATCCCGCTGGGCATCGCCAAGGCGGTGCGCGAAGGCTCGCGCTTCGACACCGTCACCACGCTGTTCGTGCTGCTGGGCTACGCGGAGGAACCGCTCCGGAGACACACTCGCGATCGCCAGCTCGCCAAAGTCGAGAAAGGCGGAAAACGGAGCCGGGTTGCATGCGCGAAGCCGGAGATAGAGCGGCCAGGGTGCTTCGTCGATCGGCATCCGGAAGCGCTGCGTGATGTTCGCCTGATAGATGTCGCCGGCGAGGATGTATTCCCGGACCCGCCGCACGACCGACAGGTACTCGTTGCGCTCGAGCGAGGAACGGAACTTGGTCCCCGGGGACGCAGGTATCCCGCTTCCGGGGAGTTCGGAGAGCATTGGCATCGCCGCCGGCGACGGGGACGCGGAGTCGGTGTCCGCGACAGCTGCCGGCGTCATGACAGCCACCCCGCGCAGCCGTTCCAGCACTTCGGCCAGCCCGCCGCTCGTAGTTTTCCCTCCGGCCTCGTTCCCTCGCTGGCGTTGCGGCGTCTTGGGGGCTCGACATGCGCCATGTGACGGCATCCTATCCGCTCACCCCCGTTCAGCACGGGATGCTCTTTCATCATTTGATGGAGCCCGGCCGGGGCGTCTACGTCGTGCAACGGGTCTGCACGCTGCCGCAGCGGGTCGACGCACCGGCATTGCGGCGGGCCTGGGAGGCGGTCACGGCGCGCCACGATGTGCTGCGCACGTCGCTCAGATGGGAGCACCTGGAATCCCCGCTCCAGGAGGTGCACGCCGCGGTCGATCTGCGCTGGGCGGAGCGGGACTGGCGGGACGCCGATCGCGCCACGCAGGAGGAGCGGCTCCAGACCTTTCTCGACGCCGACCGCCGCGAAGGGTTCGACCTGGGCGTAGCCCCGCTGCATCGGCTCACCCTGCTGCGATTCGCGGACGAGCTGTACCGGCTGGTCCTGACGTTCCATCACACCATACTCGACGGGCGATCGCTGACGATCGTTCTGCGCGAGGTCTTTGCCCGCTTCGACGGGGCGACCGAGGGCGGCGGCATCGGGGTCATCAGCCCGCCTCCGTTCAAAGCCTTTGTCGACTGGCTGGGACAACAGCCGCTGGACAAGAACGAAGGGCGCTGGCGTGAGCGGCTGCGCCACTTCCGCGCGCCCACGCCGCTCCCGGCGCCGCGACCTGCGATACCGGGCGACCCGCCGGCCCGCCGTGCCGGCGCGCATGACGGCCGGCTCTCGACCGGGACGACGGCGACGCTGTATCGATGGGCGCGCGACCACCACCTCACTCTGCACACGATCGTCCAGGGCGTCTGGGCGATCCTGCTCTGGCAACACTCCGCGGAAACCGACGTCGTTTTCGGCGTGACCGGCGCCGGCCGCCATGGGGTTCCGGGCGGGAACGACGTTGTCGGACTGTTGATCAACACCCTGCCGCTGCGCCTGACGATCGAGCCGGACCGCGGCGCGGCCGACTGGCTCGCCGACGTCCGGCGGGGCTGGTCCGATCTACGCGACGCGGAACAGACGCCGTTGAGTCTGGTGCAGCGGTGGAGCGAGGTACCGGCGGGGACGCCGTTGTTCGAGAGCCTCGTGGTCTTCGAGCACCTCCGGCAGGAGGATCTGTTCCGCGCCGAGGGGAAGGTGTGGGGGTCGCGGAGCTTTCAGGCGCACCGGGAGGCGATCTACCCCCTGACGCTGGGGGCGTGGGGCGGTGAGGCCCTCACGCTGCAGCTCCGATACGATCGAGCCCGGGTCGACGACGGGTCGGCGTCGCGGGTCCTCGCCCACGTCGTGGCGCTGCTGGAGCGCCTGGCCGAGCAGCCGGACGCGCGCCTCCGCGACTTGCCGCTCCCGGCCCGCGACGAGGCTCGCTGGAACGATACCGCAGTGGACGAGGGCGTCCCCGCGACGCTGGTGGATCTGTTCAACCAGCAGGTGGCGCGGGTGCCCGATCGCGTTGCGGTCGTCGCGGCGTCCCGGAGCGTCTTTCCCGCGGGAACGGTTTCCGACACCGTGTCGGTGACCTACCGGGAGTTGCATGCGCGGGCCATGCGGCTGGCGCACGCGCTGCTCCGGCACGGACTCGGTCCCGGCGAGTGCGTCGGGTTGCTGCTCGACCGCTCGGTCGACGCGGTGGCCGGCCTGGTCGGCATTCTCGAGGCGGGGGGTGCGTACATGCCGCTCTCCCTCGATGCGCCGACCAGCCGCATCGCGCAGCAGCTCCGAGAGAGCGGGGCCCGGTACGTCGTCACCGACGCCGCGCTCGCCCCGCGTCTGGCCGACGCGACACTCGGCGTGACGGTCGTGCTGCTCGACGGCGATGGGGCGGGTGGAGGCGATCCTCTCGCCGGCGCGGGGGGCCCGACTCCGGATGCGCTCGCCTATGTGCTCTACACCAGCGGCAGCACGGGGGTCCCGAAGGGGGTGGCCGTTACCCACGCCAACGCGGTCCACTATGCCCGCGCGGTGAGCCGGGTGCTTTCCGATGTGGGTCCGACGATTCCCGGCGACGGTCTGGCTGCGCTCGACGGCCGGCATCTCGCGATGGTCACCACGCTGTGCGCCGACTCCGGCAATACGAGTCTCTTCACGGCCCTTCTTGCCGGGGCCACGGTGCACGTCCTGGCCCAGGACGTCGCGACGGATCCCCAACGATTTGCCGACTACATGACCCGCCATCCCCTCGACGTGCTCAAGGTGATGTCCAATCATCTCCAGGCGCTGGTGGGGGGCCGGACCGGCGCCGAGCTCGGCACGTTGCTGCCGGCACGGTGGCTGGTGCTGGGTGGCGAGGCGCTCTCGATGGCCTTTGCGCGCACCGTGCTCGATGCCGGGCGGTGCCGGCTGCTCAACCACTATGGGCCGACGGAGACGACGGTCGGTGTCCTCACGTTCGAGGCCACGCCCGACACACTCGCCGCCGCGGCCGGGCTCGGCGCCGTCACGGTTCCGGTCGGCGGTCCGCTGGCGAACACCCGGGCGTACGTCGTCGACGACCGGGGTGACGAGGCACCGGTGGGGATCGCCGGCGAGCTCCTGGTGAGCGGGGCCGGTGTCGCGGCGGGTTACCTCAATCGGGCCGAGCTGACCGCCGAGCGATTCGTCGAGGTCCGCGGCGAGCGGGTCTATCGGACCGGGGACCGGGTTCGCCGGCTGGCCGATGGCACGGTGGAGGTCCTGGGACGTTTCGATGACCAGGTGAAGATCCGCGGCTTCCGGGTGGAGCTGGGGGAGATCGAGCACACCCTTCGCTCGCATCCGAGTGTCGCGCAGGCGGTGGCCCTGGCGCGCTCGAGTCCGTCGGGTGACACGGAGGTCATCGGGGCGGTGGTGCTCACCTCCTCGCCCACGCCGAGCACCGGGGAGTTGACGGACTGGATGCGGGCGCGAGTCCCCTCGCACATGGTGCCGGCATCGATCGTGGAGCTGGACAGCTTCCCGCTGACCGCCATCGGGAAAGTCGATCGGACGCGACTGGCGGAGTCCCTCGCCTCCATCCCCGCACCGGCGCGGGTTTTCACCGCGCCGCGCACCGAGACGGAAGCGGCGCTGGCGGCGATCTGGACCGAGGTGCTGAACCGGGACCAGGTGGGCGTAACCGACACGTTTTTCGAGCTGGGCGGCCATTCACTCCACGGGATGCGCGTCATCGCGCGGATTGCTCAGCGGTGGGCGGTGCAGCTCCCATTGGGTGCCATCTTCGAGTCACCGACGATTGCGCGGCTCGCGGTCCACGTCGACGAGATCCGCCGAGACGGCGCAGCCGCCGCTCGGCGCAATCTCCCCGACTTTCCCATTCCCCGGCCGGCGCGACCGAAGGAATCTCCCTCGGAGCCTACCGCTTGACCTCGAACTCCTTGTCCATCGTCGGTGATCCGTTGAGCAGGATCCAGACTCTGTACTTGCCCACGGGCCACGCCGACGCCTTCGCGATGTGGAACTCCGTGGTCGCGGGTCCGGTGGGCGCGATGGTCTGGGTGGTGGAATCCACCGTCTGCCCGCTCTCGTGGGTCCACTTGGCGGTCAGGGTGGCGCCGGACGACGCGCCGGTAGTGCCGACCGAGGCGTAGATGGTGTCCCTGAGTCCGAAGTTCGACTCGGAATTGGTGATCCGCTTGTCGGCGCCGATGGACTTGCCGAGCTCAAGCGAGGAGACGGCCACTGGTGCCGGGGGCGGCGGAAGCGGATCGGGGGGCGGCGGCGCCTTCTTGCAGGCGGACGCCGCCAACACGAGGACGGCGAGGCTCGCCGCGGAAGATTTGAGCAAATGCATGGCGCCTCCTCAGGCGTCAGGGATAGTGAGGACCTGGCCGGGTTTGATCAGGTCGGGATTCTTGCCGATCACCGCCTTGTTGGCGTCGTAGATCTTGCGCCACATTCGGTCGTTGCTGTAGAACGACTGCGCGATCTTCGACAGGTTGTCGCCCTTGACCACGGTATAGGTCCGGGGGGCCGGCGACGCGGTGGACGAGCTGCCGCCCTTGACGTCGGAAAAATCGGGGCGCTGGTCTTTGTCGTGTGGCATCCATGGCTCCAGGTATCGGGGTGAAGCGCGTTCACCCATCTCTTGGGACGACCGCACCGGGTTTGAGCCACACGCGGGGGCCTCCCGGCGCGCTATCTTTTTTTGCACCCCTATGACCTGCCCCGATTCTCGCGGCTCCTGGCGGGAAAAGGGTTGCATGGCTGCGACCCCGAAGCCCTATCCTCTGTTGCACCTTTTCCCGTTTAGTCCCTCCAGGGACTAGTCCCTGTACGGACTATTTCTACAAACCGCCCCAAAGGGACCCCCCATGGCTCTCGGTTGGAATCCCGAGCAGTTCGGGCAGCGGATGCGGGAGCGCCGCTACCAGGACGCGTTGGACCATCCGCCCGAGTGCTCTCTGGCGGAGCTCCGGAAGTCGTGCCATCGGAGCCAGGTTGAGGTTGCGGCGGTTCTCGGTATCCGCCAGCTCGCGGTGTCCCGGCTGGAGCGCCGCCGGGACGTGCGGGTCAGCACGCTGCGCGCCTATGTCGAGGCGCTGGGAGGGAGTCTCGAGCTCATCGTGCGGCTTCCGGGGCGGGCTGTCCGAGTTCCCTTAGCCGCTTCATGAGCATCACGGTGGCCCAGGTGTCGCGCTCACAGTAGTCCAGCAGGTCCTGCCGCAGGCGGTCCCGTTCCCCCTGAGGAATCTTGTGCGCCACGAAGAGCAGCCGGGCAATCTCGACGCTGGCCAGGCGTCCATCGACGATGACCAGATCCTGGTAGGTCAGCTCGGGCACCAGCGGCGTGAGCACGTACTTGAGGCTGAAGCTGCCCAGGAAATCGGGGTGATAGACATTGTTGCGGACCACGGGCAGCAGGTCCACCAATTTGGCCAGCAGCGCGTCGAGCGGCCCGGCCCGCTCGGGGACCAGGGCCTTGAGCTCGTTGATGCGGGTCTTTTCGTACGCCGAGTAGGTGACGATCCGCCGGGCGCCGGCGGTGGCCTCGAGCAAGGCCTCGGCCAGCTCGCGCCTCGGGTCTCCCGGTCCTTCGGCCAGCCAGCCGACGTGGTGGTGGGTGCCGTCGGCCCGCTCTTCGTGGTAGCTGAACTGGGCGACGGCGGCGCCCCAGGGCGCCAATCCCTCCCACACCGGCACTGCCCGCCCCACGGTCTCGAAATCGAGGAAGCCGAGCGGGCTCTGGAACGGCTCCAGGTCTTTGGCGAGGGTGGGCTCGACCACCAGGCGCTGCTCCTTCAGGGCCTTGAGCTGGCGGCGCGCGGCGTCGGGAAGCTTTTTTCCGGGGGGAATATCCCAGACCGAGTGGACCCCGGCCGCCATATAGGAGACGGCGGTCTTGAGCCCGACGTTGTAGAGGGTGCGGATGTGATCGGGGTCGGCGGGCCAGCAGCGGGCGACGAAGGCGCATTCGCGCGGGTCGCCGCAGTGCAGCCCAAGCTTTTTCTCGGGGAGGGCGCCGTCGAGCACGGCCTGGAGCTCGGTGACGAGCGTGGGCACCCGGGGGAGGAAGGCCTCCACCTGGGCGGTGATGTCGGCACGGACCAGCAGCTCGCCCACGTCGGGGTGCCGGTACTCCTTGTTCAGGTGCATGATCTCGACGCGGGTTATGTCGACGCCGGACTGGCGGGCCACCCAGGTCTGGATGGCGGCGTCGGGGATGGCCTCGTCCTTGACGGAGCTTCCGGATTTGACCTCGATCAGGGTCCAGCCCGGGCCGTTCCGCTCCAGGACGTCCACCGCGGTGAACACCCCACCGGCCTCGACGCAGGCTTCGAAGATGGCGGGCGCGCCGGTCTCGAGCGCTTTGCGTGTGGCGGCGACGCGCTCGGCGTAGGCGTTGTAGGGGAGGTCGATGAGCATGCCGCCCGGGAACCGGAGCCGGGCCAGCTCGCCCACCTGGCGGCCCTGGTCGAAGAGGTCGAGCAGGACCTTGTCGGGCTGCAGCTCCCTGGCGGCCGGTTCATGGACGGTCCACCAGAGGAGCTTTTCGCACTGCCAGCCGGTGACGAAGCGGGACTTCGAGAGGTGGGGCACGGGTCAAAGCTAGACGGGGTGGGGCCGTCTCGTGGCCAGCACCTTGTGGTGGACCTTCAGCTCGGCGTCGAGGCGCCCGCACATGAGGTCGCAGAGCGCAAACACGCCCGGGTCCGCCATGCGATAGTAGACGTACAGTCCCGCCTTGCGGCGAGCGACGAAGTTGAGGCCGTGCAGCAGCTGCAGATGCCGCGACACGTTGGCCTGGCTCAGGCCGGTCTGCTCGACCAGCTCGCCCACGGTGAGCTCACCCGCACGGAGGCAGTCGAGTATCGTCAGCCGCGCCGGCTCGGCCAGCGCCTTGAACCGCGCAGCGACGAGGGCGAGCACCGGCGGCGTCAGCGCGAGCTTGCCCATGACGGCGCCTCGCGGGTGACGGGCAGCTCGGCAGCCTGCCAGGCAACAAACCCGCCCGCGAGGTTGCCGACGTTCGGGAACCCGTTGGCCCGCAGCAGGCTGGCCGCGATGGCGGAACGGGCTCCGCTCTGGCAGTGGACCACCACCGGTTTGTCGCGCGGGATCTGGTCGAGCCGGTCCGTCAGGTACCCGACCGGGATGTTGGGGACGCCGGGCACATGGCCGCTTTTCCACTCCGCTTGTCCGCGGACATCGAGCACATGCACGTCGCCCTGCCGCATCCGCTCGGCCAGCTCGAGGGCCGAGGACTGGGGGATCGTGGCGAGCATACGCCCCCTGACCTCGCCGCCGAAGTAGCCGGCCACCCGGTCCAGGCCGATCATCGCCAGGTCGCGTATCGCCTCGTCCACGCCATCGGCACCCCGGTCATCGACGATGAGGTAGAAGTCGCGGTCGAACGGAATCAGCCAGCCGGCCCAGGTGGTGAAGCTCTGATTCAGGGGAATGTTGATCGTGCCGGGCACGTGTCCCGCGGCGAAGTCGGCGGCGTTCCGGGTGTCGACCACGAGCGCACCGGTGTCGAGCAGGTTGGGGAGCCGGGCGTCCGGCAGGCGCTCCGGCCGGCGGACGCCGCCGAGCCGGCGCGGGCCCTCCTTGTTGATGCGCTTCATCTCGGCGAAGTACCGGGGCGGCTCGGGCTGATCGGCGAGCACCATGCGGACGAACTCCTCCTCGTCGGGCACGCCGAACGCCCAGTTGAAGCGCCGCTCGTAGCCCACGGTGCTGTGGGGGACGGCGCTCAGGCCCTTGCCGCACGCTGAGCCGGCGCCGTGGCCGGGCCAGATCTGGAGCCAGTCGGGATACTGGGTGAAGCGCTGGAGCGAGGCATAGAGCGTGCGCGCCGCCTGCTCCATCGTGCCCCCCATTCCAGCCGCCCGCTCGAGCAGGTCGGGCCGGCCGACGTCGCCCACGAACACGAAGTCGCCGGTCACGATCGCGATGGGCTGGTCGGCCGCGGCGGTATCGGTGACGAGGAAGCAGAGATGTTCGGGCGTATGCCCCGGGGTGTGGACGACGTCGAGCAGGATGTTGCCGACCTTGACCTGGTCTCCGTCGCGGAGGAGTATCGCGGCGTCCTCGGCGGCAAAAGCGTATTTCCAGGCGGCGTCGCCTTCGTCGGAGAGGTAGAGCGTGGCTCCGGTGCGGGTCGCCAGCTCGCGAGCACCCGAGACGAAGTCGGCGTGGATGTGGGTCTCGGTCACATGCGTGATGGTGACCCGTTCGGCCTCGGCCACGCGCACGTACTGCTCGATGTCGCGGTTCGGGTCGATCACGACCGCGGCGCCGGTGAGGCCGCAGCCGATGAGGTAGCTGGTCTGGGCGAGGTTGGTATCGTAGAAGCGCTTGACGATCACGGGACACCTCTGAGCGGAGTAGAATAATTATATAACGATATACTTGATTACTCAAATGCCGCGGCGCTCAGGGCGCGTCGGCGCGCCGGCCCCACCAGATCGCGTCGAGGTGCACCCGGGCGATGCCGCGTTCTTCCGCCACCCGGGCCGCCACGGCCTGGAACGCGTCACTCACCTCAGGCGACAAGTCCCGCACGGTCCCCCAGCGCGGCAGGGAGCCGCCGGCGAGCTGATGCAGCATGGTGCCGGTGACGGTGTCGAGCGGCACCTCGAAGAACGGCTCGGCGACCTGGAGCGCATAGGCGTCGCGCAGGTACGCACTGGAGAGGCAGTCGCGCAGGAAGGTGTTGAGGCCCTTGCGGGCCAGGCCCCAATGGCGGGCCGGGCTGGGGAAGGCATCCTGCAGGCCGGCGGTGGTTCCGTCGAGGGTGTCGCGGAAGCGGGACGGACTGCTGGTGCGAAAGCCGCTGAGGTCGACCTCGGCGAGGAAGGCCCGGCCGGCGCGCACGGCGTCCTTGGCGCCGGCGCTCCGCATGGTCGAGGCGCCGAGGGCGCCGCGAGCGGCACGGGCCTGCAGGGCCAGGAGGAGGTCGGGGGGGAGGGGGAGCATGGGTGAAGCAAGATGGGGAGGGCGGGCCGTTTGGAGTAGATTGGTCGGCGTGCCGACTCGCCTCGCCGGGGCCGGCGTACCGTTGGCGACCTGCTCGCCAAGGCGATCGTAGCCCCCTCTCCGAGGCCCCTATGACTACCCCAGTCGCGGGCGCTCAAGGGGCTGTGGCCCAAGGCCACGCTGATCGAGGTGGCGGGGGCGAACCACTTCGACGTGATCACGCGCGGGGAAGTGGTGGCGGGGATCCGGGCGCTGATCGGAGGCTAGGTCGCGCGGGCTAACCCAGGCGCTCGATACCACTGACGCGGTCGAAGCCCGCGTCGAAGCTCAGCAGCCGGGTGACATGGTGCCGCTTCATGACGGCGGCGTGCACGGCGTCGCGGGCCGAGAGTCCGGGAATTCCCAGCATGAGCGCCTTGGCCTGTTCCACGTCGGTCCGTTCGACCGGAAAGACGTCGTCGACGATTCCCAGCAGGGCGTCAAAGGCCGGCTGTATGGCATCGGGCCGGCGGATGGCGTGGTATCGGTGGAGGATTTCCTGGAGGACTTCGGCGTCCGATACCAGGCGATATCCGGAGCCGATGACCTGTTCGAGGAGCCTGACCGCGGCGTTTTTGTTGGGGTGCTCCGCGCCCACAAGGTACATGGGGATGTTGGAGTCGAGGAAGATCACGCGTCGTCGGGCGCGCGGTAGCCCCGCTCGATTTCCTCGAGCATGCGCGGGAGGTCTGCGGTGGGGTACTCGCCCCGGGACGCCTCCCGAACCACGGACAGCTTGGCGCGAGGGCTCCCCGCCGGCTCGGCCTGGCGAGCCCGCCGGAGCGCCTGCCGCACCCACTCGGCCACGGTCATCCGGTTGCGCCGGGCGGCGCGGCGGATTTCGGCGAACTCCGCCTCGGCGAGGAGGACCTGCAGGCGCTGACTCATGGTATGAGTCTATTCAACTCATGCGGATGAGTCAAGGTGATTCCGGGGCGGCCAGGCGGAACAGCTCCGGCACCGAAAGCAGCAGGGGCTCGCGGCATTCCGGGGGATGCCAGGTGACGTGATCGTTGTGCCGCTGTTCGGTGGTTCCCGGACGCGAAACGAAGACGCAGCGCTCTCGGAGATCCGCGCGCCAGACTTCGGGGACGCCCAGGGCGAGATAGGCCGGCCGCTTGTGATCCCGGTCGTACACGCCGGAACCCTCTCCCGAGACTTCCACGACAAGCCACCATTGGCGGATGCCGGTCCAGCGGGGGTCGGAGCCGATGCCCGCCGCAATCTGCCCCGATGGCACCACCAGGATGTCGGGTTCCAAGTGTACGTTGGGCTCGACCTCTACCGACCCGTGGGTGAACACCACGGCGAGCTCCGGCGGCAGGTAGCCGATCAGTGCCCGCGTCATTTGCGCCACGACAAGGTCATGGGACATTGCCGGTGCCGGAGTCACCAGCAACACGCCGTCGAGCAGCTCGTAGCGGCTGCCGTCGTCCGGGAAGGACTCGAGATCGCTGAGCGTGTAGCGCGGGACGACGACGGGCATGGCCATAAGCTATCGACTCGGCGGGAGGAACCGCAAT
>JANNGX010000240.1:0-1606 GCA_031404115.1 Gemmatimonadales bacterium
GTTCCGCCGCTCCGCGACCGGCGCCACGATGTGCCGGAATGGCTCAACTCCGCGGTCAGCAAGGCCCTGGAAAAATCCCCCGGCGCGCGCTATGCCACCGCGGCGCAGTTCGCCCAGGCGCTCACCTGGCCCGGCGGGACCTCCACGCCACCCGAGCTCAAGACCGGCTCCCCGTCGGCCAAGTCCATTGCGGTGCTGCCGTTCGTGAACATGAGCAACGACGCCGAGAACGAGTATTTCAGCGACGGCATCGCGGAGGAGATCATCAACGCCTTGACCAAGGTGCAGGCCCTCCGCGTCGCGTCCCGGACCTCGGCCTTCGCGTTCAAGGGCAAGAACGAGGACATCGGCGAGATCGGCCGCAAGCTCAAGGTGGCCACGGTACTCGAGGGGAGCGTGCGCAAAGCCGGCAATCGCCTGCGGGTGACCGCCCAGCTGGTCAGTGTGGCGGACGGCAACAACCTCTGGTCCGAGCGCTTCGACCGGCAGCTCGAGGATGTCTTCGCCATTCAGGACGAAATCGCCGGAAACATCGTGCGGGCGCTTCGAGTCGTGCTGAGCGAAGGCGAGAAGCGAGCCATCGAAGCCGCTCCCACCGGTAACGTCGAGGCGTACGAGTACTACCTGCGGGGGCGCCAGTTCTTCCATCAGTTTCGCCGGACCGGGATGCAGTTCGCCCGGCGCATGTACGAGCGGGCCATTGACACCGATGCGCAGTTTGCCCTGGCGTACGCGGGGATGGCCGACTGCTGCTCGTTTCTCTACATGTATTGGGATGGGAGCCGGGCAAATCTCGAGGCCGCCGATGCGGCCAGCCGCAAGGCGCTCGAGCTCAGTCCCGAGCAGGCTGAGGCGCACGCCTCGCGGGGGTTCGCGCTCAACCTGAGCCGGCAATACGACGCGGCCCGCGGGCATTTCGAGACCGCGCTCCGGCTCAACCCCAAGCTTTATGAAGCGCACTACTTCTACGCGCGGGCCTGCTTCCAGGAGGGCAGGCTGGAGGAAGCGATCCGACACTATGAGGATGCTTCCCGTGTGCGGCCCGAGGATTTTCAGGCGCTGCTCCTGATGCAGAGCCCGCTCAACAGCCTGGGCCGCCAGGACGAAGCCATGGCGGCGCTGAAGCGCGGCCTCCAGGTCGCGGAGAAGCACCTGGAGCTCAACCCCGATGATGCCCGCGCCCTCTACCTCTCCGCCGGCGCGCTGGTACAGCTCGGGGAGCGGGAGCGCGCCCTCGAATGGGCTAAGCGGGCCCACGCGATCGATCCGGAGGATTCCGGGGTCCTCTACAACGTCGCCTGCGTGTATTCTCTTGGCGAGATGGTCGACGCGGCCGTGGACTGCCTCGACAAGGCCATCCAGAACGGCTTCGGCCACCGGGAGTGGATGGAAAACGATTCCGACCTGAATAACGTGCGGGGAGATCCGCGCTTCCAGGCCCTGCTCAAGCGGATGTAGTCGCCCCCGCTCCCGAATCGGAGCGGGCTATCGGCAGCCCCGGCGGAACATCCCCTGGGGCGGCGCGCGCACGCACTAACGGCAAAATCGACTATTCCGCGCTCGATCGGGCGGGAGTCGCAATGCATGTCGATGGAAACGGCGGACC
>JANNGX010000241.1:0-3880 GCA_031404115.1 Gemmatimonadales bacterium
CACACGCTCGCTGATCGATTCCAACATCGACGCGCTGATGATGGCCGACCCCGCCGGCATCATCACGGACGTGAACAAGCAGATGGAGGCGCTCACCGGCTGCACCCGCGACGAGCTGATCGGCGCGCCGTTCAAGAATTATTTCACCGATCCGGACCGGGCCGAGGCGGCCATCAAACTGGTGCTCAGCGCCAAGGCGGTCACCAACTATGAGCTCACCGCGCGCGCCCGGGACGGCAGGGAAACGGTGGTGTCCTACAATGCCACCACCTTCTACGACCGGGACCGGAGGCTGCAGGGGGTGTTTGCCTCCGCCCGCGATGTCACCGAACGCAAGCGCCTCGACCAGGTACTCAAGGAAAAAAACGTCGAACTGGAGAGCGCCAGGTCGGTGTCGGACAAGGCCAGCCTCGCCAAGTCCGCCTTCCTGTCCAGCATGAGCCATGAGTTGCGCTCCCCGCTCAATGCGATCCTCGGGTTCGCGCAATTGCTGGAATCCGGTGCGCCGCTGCCGACGCCAGCCCAAAAGGCCAGTATCGAACAGATTCTCACGGCGGGCTGGTATCTGCTGGATCTGATCAACGAAATTCTCGATCTCTCGCAGGTCGAGTCGGGCAAGCCGTCGCTCTCGCCGGAGCCCATGTCGCTGGTCGACGTCATGCGCGAATGCCAGGCCATGATCGAACCCCAGGCGCTCAAGAGCGGCATCCGCGTGACGTTCCCCGAGTTCGACATCCCTTCCTTTGTTCACGCGGATCGCATCCGGACCAAGCAGGTCCTCATCAACCTGCTGTCCAACGCGATCAAGTACAACCGCGCGCAGGGAGCGGTCGACGTGACGTGCAGCCCGGGCGGCCCCCACCGCATGCGCATCAGCGTGCGGGATACCGGTGAAGGCTTGCCGCCCGACAAACTCGAGCACCTCTTCCAGCCCTTCAATCGTCTCGGGCAGGAGGCCGGCACCGAGGAAGGCACCGGCATCGGTCTGGTGGTCAGCAAGCGACTGGTCGAGTTGATGGGGGGCACGATCGGGGTGGAAAGTACGGTGGGGGTCGGCAGCGTCTTCTGGATCGAACTGAACCTGGCGGCCGAACCGCACCTTGCCGTCGACGCCGCCAAGCCACCGGCGCCGATTCCAGGGCGGGTCCTGCCTGGCCCGGGATTGCACACCCTGCTGTATGTGGAAGACAACCGGGCCAACGTGCAACTGGTCGAGCAGCTCATCGCGCGACGGCCTGACCTGCGCTTGTTGAGTGCGGGGGACGGCGCGCGCGGCATCGCGCTGGCGCGTACCCATCATCCCGCAGTGATCCTGATGGACATCAACCTGCCCGGCATCAGCGGGATCCAGGCGCTCGCCATTCTGCGCGACGATCCGCAGACGGCGCATATTCCGGTGCTGGCGATCAGCGCCAATGCCATGGCACACGACATCCGGAAAGGCCTGGAGGCGGGATTCTTCCGCTATCTCACCAAACCGATCAAAGTCGACGAGTTCATGGATGCGCTGAATGCGGCGCTGCACAGCGCCGCGCAGACCCTCCCCCGCGAAGAACCGACAAGGCGGCGCGAAGCCCGTGACTCGCTCAGCTGACATTCTTGACGGCAACATCCTGATCGTCGACGATCAGGAACCCGATATCCTGCTGCTGGAGCAGCTGCTGCGCGGCGCCGGCTATGCGCGCATCACGCCGACGAGGGATCCGCGGGCCGTCTGCGCCCTGCATCGCGACAACCACTATGACCTCATTCTGCTCGATCTGCAGATGCCCGGCATGGATGGCTTCGAGGTGATGGAAGGCCTGAAGGCGATCGAAACGGACGGCTACCTGTCCGTCCTGGCCCTGACCGCGCAGCCGTCGCACAAGTTGCGGGCGCTGCGGAGCGGCGCGAAGGATTTCGTCAGCAAACCGTTCGAGCTCGCCGAGCTGTTGATGCGGGTTCACAACATGCTGGAAGTCCGCCTGTTGCACCAGGCGGCCCGCACGCACGGCGAGCTGCTCGAATCCCTGGCGCTCCATGACCAGCTGACCGGGTTGGCGAACCGGCGACTGCTCGCCGACCGACTGTCGATGGCCCTGGTCCATGCGCGAAGGAACCGGAGCGCCATGGCGGTGATCTATCTGGACCTGGACGGATTCAAGGAGATCAACGACACGCTGGGGCACGGCGCCGGGGATATGCTGCTGCAAATGGTGGCGACCCGCGTGGTGGGCACGGTGCGCGAGGAGGATACGGTGGCGCGCCCCGGTGGCGACGAATTCATCCTGGTGCTGTGGCACATCAGCGGGCCCGACTATGCGGCCACCGTGGCGGGTAAAGTCATTGAGGCCTTGTCTCAGCCCTTTGACATCGGGGGCACGCCCGTCAGCATCACCACCAGCGCCGGTGTCGGCATCTATCCGGTCCATGGCGAGGACGCGGACACGCTGACCAGGAGCGCGGACCTGGCCCTGTACGAGGCCAAGCGGTCGGGCAAGAACGTCTATCGCATCTCGCGGGGCCCCGATGTGCCGGCAATGATGAGGAATGACCGCTGAATGGTGGCCTCATCCGAGATCCTGAACGCCGCGTGCCTGATCGTCGACGACAAGGAAGCCAACGTCCTGCTGATCGAACAGATGCTGCGCGGCGCCGGCTATACGCGTATTTCGTCGACGCTGGATCCGCGGACCGTCTGCGCCCTGCATCAGGCCAACCACTATGACCTGATTCTTCTCGATCTGCAGATGCCCGGGATTGACGGCTTCGAGGTGATGGCCGGCCTGCAGGCGATCGAAACGGACGGCTACATCCCGGTGCTTGTGATCACCGCGCAGCCGGGTCACAAGCAGCAGGCGCTGGCGGCGGGCGCGAAGGACTTCATCAGCAAACCGTTCGATCTCGCCGAGGTGCTCTTGCGGGTCCACAACCTGCTGGAAGTGCGGCTGCTGTACCGGCAAATCGCGCATGACAACACGGTGCTGGAACAGACGGTGCAGGAGCGGACGGCGGAGATCGAGCAACTGAAGAACCGGTTCGAGGCTGAGAGTATCTATCTGCAGCAGGACCTCGATCGCGAATTCAATTTCGGCGAGATCATCGGGCAAAGCCCGGCCCTCGAGGGCGTGTTCCTCAAGGTGGAGCAGGTGGCGCCCCAGGACACAACCGTACTCCTCCTCGGCGAAACCGGCACCGGCAAAGGAGCGATGGCGCGCGCGATTCACAACCGGAGCGCTCGCCGGGATCGGCCCCTCGTCACGGTCGATTGCACCGCGCTGCCGGCGAACCTCATCGAAAGCGAGCTCTTCGGCCGGGAACGAGGGGCGTTCACCGGCTCGGATGCGCGGCAGATGGGGCGCTTCGAGCTGGCGGACCGCGGCACCATATTTCTCGACGAGATCGGCGAGCTGCCCTTGGCGCTGCAGACCAAGCTGCTCCGGGTCATCCAGGATGGCGAGTTCGAGCGACTGGGCAACCCCCGCACGATCAAGGTCAATGTGCGGATCATCGCGGCCAGCAACCGAAACCTGCAGGAAGAGATCGCCAAGGGCAGGTTCCGGGAAGACCTGTTCTACCGGCTCAATGTTTTTCCCATCACGATCCCTCCGCTCCGGCAGCGCAAGGAAGACATCCCGCTGCTCGTCAAGTTTTTTGTCGCCAAGTTCAACAAGAAAATAGGGAGACAGTTCGAAGCCGTGGAGAAGGAGACCCTGACTATCCTCCAGGACTACCACTGGCCCGGCAACGTGCGTGAATTGGAGAGTGTCATCGAGCGGGCGGTGATCACCAGCCAAGGGGCCTCGCTCCGGGTACTGGACCGGTTCGAGACGTCCCGGCTGGCCGGGGAAGCGGCCGGGCCGGACATCAAGGCCCTTGGCGAGATGGAGCACGATCACAT
>JANNGX010000242.1:0-6805 GCA_031404115.1 Gemmatimonadales bacterium
TGAGCACCACGAAGTAGATCAGGACCAGCGCGTTGAAAGCGTCCAGCAGCCGGATGATGAGGCCGTAGATCACGCGGGCCTGCCGGCCAGCAGTTGCCGGGCCAGCCGGGCCCGCGGAATCTCCAGCCGGGCGAGCGCGGCGAGCTTATCGGTCGCGCCGGCTTCGAACAGGGCCTCCCCGGCGCGCAGCGCGACCCAGGACGATTCATCGTGGAAGGCACCGACGATGAGGGGCAGATCCTCGGCCGCCCCGACGTGGCCCAGGGCGGCAATCGCCCGGGCCCGCACGATGGCCTCTTTGGAGGAGGCGTGGCGACGAATGGCCGGCAGATGGTCGGCGCGCCCGACATGCGCCATGAGATTCAGCGTCGCGGCGATGAGGGTGCGGTCGGTCGATTCGTCGAGCACCAGCGCCGCGGCATCGGCGGAGACGTAGTCGTGCAGCTCCCGGAGCGCGTCCGCCGCCACGGCGCGCACACCCGGGAGGTAGCCCGGATCGGCCAGGGCCCGGCGAAGCGCGGGGGCCACCGCGGGGCCCATCGTCGCCAGCATCGACGCCAGAAAGCTGGGCCGCCATTGGTCGAACCGATGCATGCGGCTCAGGATGCCCGCGGCATACTCCGGGCTGCCGGTCCGGGCCAGCGAACGCGCCGCGACCATCGCGACCAGTGGCGATGGATCGTCGAGCGCCCGCAGGATCACATCCACATAGCGGCGGCTGCCCAGCGTACTGAGCGTCTGGACCGCCCGAGCCCGTCGTTCCGGAGTGCGCCGGGTCAGCTGGGGGAGGAGGAGTTCGAGATACGGCGCCGCCAGATCATCGACGATCCGGCGCTCCGACCCGGCAACCCGCTTGGCAAAGCGAAGCAGATAATTGACGAAGCGAAGCCGGTCCGTGCGCCCCACCAGGGCCCAGAGCTGCTCCGGCGGCGTGAGCCCGACCACCACCTCGAGACTGAGCGGCTCCCAGAGCGTTTCCAGCCGGGTCCAGCGCCTGGCCTTGGCATCGTTCGCGATCCGGAGCCCCACCGCCACGATTGCGAGCCCAAGCGCGGCGGCGCCGAAGACGAGGTTGCCAAGGATCAGCAGCGCCAAGTCCGAGTCCCGAAGGTAGAACGCCCACAGCCGGGACCAGCTCACCGCCGCTCGAGCAGGCGCTCGATCCGCGCCATGAGCTCCGTCGGAGAGAACGGCTTCCGAATGCAGTCGTCGGCACCGGCGCCCAGCGCCCGGACCACCTCGCGCTCGCTGCCGATGTCGGAAAGCACCATGATCGGAATCTTCTGGTACCGGGGCAGCGCGCGCAGCCGCACCAGCAGCTCGATGCCTTCGATGCCGGGTGTCATCGCGTCGAGAATGACCAGGGCGGGGACCATGTTCTGCGCCGCCTGCAGCGCGGCGGTGCCGCTCGCAAAATGGCGCACGATCATCCGCTCGCGACCCAGCCGGTGCCGGATGATCCGGGCCGTGAGCGGATCGTGCTCGGCCAGCAGCACTTCGATCGGGCCGGTGCGCAGATCCAGAATCGGCGAAACCTCGGCGACCGGGGGCGGTGCCGCGGGTTCCGGACGGGGGGCGGCCAGCAGCTCGGTTACCCGCGTACCCAGCGCGATCGGGTCGAACGGCTTGGCGACGAACGCGGCCGCCCCCAGCGCCAGGCACTCGGATTCGACCCAGTCCTCGCTCGACGCGGAGATCACCACGACCGGCAGCGTCGCAGTGAGCGGGTTCTTGCGCAGGCTGGCGAGGACCAGACGGCCGTCCAGATCCGGCAGGCCCACATCGAGCAGCACCAGATCGATCCGCCGAGAAGCGAGCGCGTCGAGGATGGCCACCGCGGTCGTCGCCACCAGCACGTGGCGGCCCGGCTTCTCGAAAAGGGCGACCATGAGCCGGGTCAGCGCCGGATCATCGTCGACCACCAGGATCGAGTGCTCCCGCCGCTCGGGGTTCACCCGCGCGGCGAGCATCGCATTGAGCAGTTGATCTGCCGCTTCCGGCAAAGCGGCCGGCTCGGCCGCCCGCACCACCCGCGCCGCCTCCAGAATCGACAGGAATCCGTGCTGCGCGCTGGAGCGCTCCAGCATTTCCGCCAACCGGAGAATCGTCAGACAGGCGGCGGGCTGGGTCGCCAGCGCCGAGCGGGCAACCTCGAGTGCGTCGATGTGCGGCCCGAGGGAGCGGACGTAGGGGTCGGTCCGTTCGCCGGACGGGCCCGCCGGCGTCACGGTGGGACCCGGCGGGCCACCGGCCCGGTGATGGAGCGGAAGGTGTCCTGCATGGCACCGAAGAGCGGCTTGATCTCCTCGTGCCAGGACGGAGCGTCCCAGGTGCTCCAGCTCCACTGGAGCGGAGCGCCGCAGCCGAGCAATGCGCCGCCCGATGCCGGCGACCTGGGGTCGTAGCTCTGCACCACGAAACGGAACCCGTCGGTTTGCGAACTCGCCGGCCCGGTCCCGCCCGCTTCCATTCCCGAGAGCACCAGGCGCGACGACGGATCGGTCACCTGCAGCATTCCCCACGGGATCCGCGCCTCGATGACACCGGTTCGCGCATCGGCAAACCAGTCGGCCAGCGTGGTTTCCGATTGCCGCGCGAAGGTGAGCCGGTTCCGCTCGTAGACGGAGTGGAGATAGACGGTGCCGTCGCGTCCTACCCGACCGCGGTTGGTTTCCACCCGGAGGGAATCCCACCGCAGATCGTCGTGCGCCACCGATTTCCAGGGACGGTTGTATACCTGCATCGTCTGGGGCGGCACGCTCCCCGGTAACGGCACCGTGCGATAGAGATTGTAGGGCCGGTCCACCAGCAGATACCCGCGCTCGGGGCCACCCAGATCGAGGACGAATTCCAGCCCCGCGGTGCAGCGGGTGCCGGTGTAGGGCAAGGTGCGCCCACCGAGATCGGTCCGGTAGGTGTCGATTCCCACGAGGTAGCGGCCGCGCTCCCAGTCAATGGCGCCGACATCGAGCCGGAAGTAGACGTAGGCCTCGTTCGACGTGACCCGGAAGTCCCGGATGGCGAGCGGAGGCGCGGTTTTCCCGGCTGTGATGGGCCAGTTGCGTCCACGGGCGCCCCAGTCCTTGGCGGCACCGTCGATGCTGATCGCCGATTTCCTGGAACCGGCCCGCATCGCGATGATCCCGTAGTTCTGCTCCGCGTCGAGGGGATTGAGCCAGAGCCGCTTCCGCTCGAGCGGCTGCTCGAAGTCGATCACGATCCAGTTCTTCTTGAACCACTCGTCGATCATCGCGAAGAGCACCGCGCCGGCCGCGCCGGACGCGTGAATGTCTCGGGTGAGCCGGGCGTTGACCGCGGCCTGTTCGGCCTCCGAGTGTCCGCCATGGTCCCAGCCCTGGGGCTGGACGTGAGCATTACCTCTGGACGAAGGTACCCCGTATTCCGAGATCATCACCGGCATGTCGCCATGGTGCGCTACCAGCTCCCGCAGGTATCCGAAGTAGTTACTGGGCCCCTCGGGCGAGCGCGCCCTGGCGTAACCCGGATCCAGCACCAGGAAATCCGGATAGTACGGGTAGGCGTGATACGAGGCGAACGACCCGGCGGGATTGGCGGGTGTGGCTCGCATCTTCACGGCATCCAGCCCGATGGCGTCGTTGTCGAACTCGCGGGGCGTCTCGGGCAAGAGCCATTGGCGCAACATCGATTCCTCCTTCAGCGTGCTCTCCGTCGGGTGTGACAGCGGATCGAGCGTCGGCCAGTTGGTGTAGGCCACCGGCCGAATCGCGTTGTAGGTGTCCACTTCGTACCGGAGCAGGTACTCGCACTCCTCCGTCAGCCATACCTCGGTGCCATTGCCGTTCGCGATCTGCAGGTAGCGCCCCTGGAACGCCGTGAGCGATGGGTGGGCCTCCGAAAAAGCCACCACCGAGTAGGGCTCCCACTCCCGCCCGATGATCCAGGCGATGACCCAGCGGGAGATGTCGGCGGTATAGACGCCGGCGGCGTGCCCGGGCTTGGGCTCGATCACCGCGTGCCCATGCAACAGGTCGACCACCCGGCGGGTTTCGGACCGAAAGTCGGCCCGCCATGCAAAGTCGTCGTACCGCTCCTCCAGACGGCCGGGTGGGAGCTCGGTCCATACGCCGTGAATCACCCAGAGCGGTGCCCTGGGGTGGGCCCGGTTCCATTGCTCCACCGCGCGATAGAAGTGCGGCGGATGAATGGTGTAGACCCGAACTGTGTTCGACCCCATGTCGGCTGCGAGCGTGAGCCACTTCTCGTAGGTGCCGTCGTCGGGTGGAAACTCGGAGGGATGCTTGCCCGGCAGCGCCGCGCCGATGTTGACGCCCTTGATCCAGAGCGGCGACCAGCCGCCCCGGGCGTCGGGAATCTCGAAGACCCGCCGCCCGGTCCGGGCGTCGACGCGAAGCACGGCCGGCCGGCGGATCGGCGGCAGCTTCACGTCGGCGTAGGAATCCGGCAAACGGCCCAGGTACCAGCGCACCAGCGAATCCGCGGGGAACAGCTCGGCCGCGCGGCGAAAAGCGTCCCGCGCGCCCTTGGTGTCGCCCTGGCGATAGGCGGCCATACCCATGCCGGTCAGCGCGTCGTATCCGTCGGGTCCCTCGGCCAGCGCCCGGGCAAACACACGCCGCGCCTCATCGATGGCGCCCTGCCGCATGGCCACATACCCGAGGCCCGTGAGCGCGCTGCGCTCTCTCGGGCACTGCGCAACCACCTCGCGAAATGCGGAATCAGCCCGAGCGGTGCGATCGCTGCGATACGCGGCCCAGGCCGAATCGAGCGCGACCACCGTACCCCTCGGAAGGGGCACACAACCTGCAGCGGGTGCCTGGAGCGGGTTCGGAAGTGCAGGAGGAGCGACGACCGCGGCAAACGCCCCAAGGGACCGCAACCACCTCGAGAGGCACGCGCATGACGGCACGCCTGAAAAGAAGCGGGGCGGCGGTGATTGCGCTATGGGCCTTGCTCGCTGCCGCCGCCGCCGCGCAGGTCCGCCCCGTCGACGCCCCGATCCGCGCCGGCGATTCGGCCTGGACCGCGGGCCGCTTCCCGGCCGCCAAGGGTGCGTACACTACAGTCCTCGCACTGGATTCCCTCACGTCGCCGCGGTCGGTGTACCGCCTGGCCGTGCTGTACAGCTGGGACGGGGACCTGAAGCGAGCCATCCCGCTCTTCGCCCTGTACGTACGGCTGGAGCCGCGCGACGAAGAAGGCCGCATCGCGCTGGCCAGGGCCCATGCCTGGAACGGCAATACCGGGAGTGCCGTGGCGATCTACGATTCCATCCTCTCGCGGGACCACACCTATCGCGATGCCGCGCTCGGCGCCGCCCTGGCACTCGCCTGGGCGGGCCGGTACGACGCCGCCCTGGCGCGGTACGACAAGTGGCTGATTCAGAATCCCGGGGACATCGAAGCCGGGCTGGCCCGGGCACGCAGCCTGGCCTGGGCCGGACGGCTGGCGCAGTCGGAGCGGGCCTACGCGGCGCTGGGGAGCGGTGGCGAAAACCTCGAAACCCAGAAGGGAATCGCCATGGTGGCCGCCTGGCGCGGGGACCTCACGCGCAGCGAGCGGCTCTGGCGCGGGCTTTCGTCCAAGGCGCCCAAGGACGCGGAGATCTGGGTGGGGCTGGCCCAGGTGCTCCGCTGGTCCGGGCGGAGCGAGGAAGCCCGGGCCGCGCTGGAACGCGCCCTCCTCGCCGACCCGGCCAACCCCGACGCCCGCGAGCAGATGCGCTGGGTGAGGGCCGAGCTCGGCTGGACCCTCGAGCCGGGAGGATTCGCCATCTGGGACAGCGACAAGAACGAGAGCCGGATGGTTACGCTGGCGGCCAGCGTCCGCCCCGTTTCCCGCACCCGGTTCACGGTGACCGGCGGTTATCGTGACGCCCGGCTCGCCAGCACCACGGGCCGCTCCGCCAGCGGGCGGGCCAGCCTCCGGATCCAGGCGGGAAACCACGTCACGCTGACGGGAGAACTCGGGGCGGT
This sequence comes from Gemmatimonadales bacterium, assembly GCA_031404115.1. Lineage (GTDB taxonomy): Bacteria > Gemmatimonadota > Gemmatimonadetes > Gemmatimonadales > GWC2-71-9 > JABFSM01. The sequence goes on from JANNGX010000242.1 coordinate 5,976, forward strand.
GCGCACCAGCGCGGATCAGGGAACGACGACGAATGAACGGAGATTTACCATCGGGAGCGCCCGCGCCACGGCACGGTTCACGTCGGGGTTCTCCATCGGAATGGGAGCCACCCGGAGCGTCTTCGACGAGACGGCGGCGCTGATCGTCTCCGGAATCACCGTGACCTCCTGGACCGGAGAAGCCGACCTGAAACTCCCCGGCCGACTGGGCCTCGGCGCCGGGGGCGAGCTCGCCCATCTCGAGGGCGGCTCGGGACCCAACCGCCGGCGTGCCCTCTTCGCGGTGCTCAGCTGGCGGGTCAGGCGGCAGATATCGTTTGCCGTGACCGGGCGGGGCTCCGGCTACGACGAGTCGCCCCGCGATGGGTATTTCGCTCCTTCACGATTCCTCCTCGGAGAGTTGAGTACCCGCCTCGGGCGGGGCCGGGACCTCGGCTGGGCTGCCGAGGTCTCAGGCGGTGTGGGGGTTCAGCACGTTCGGTTCGACGACCCCGGAGTCACCCGTGGCACCCAGCGGTTCGGCGCATCGCTCGCGTACCGGCCCCGGCCGGGCACCGAGTTCGTGCTGGAGTACGGCTTCTCGAACGTCGCCAACACCACCGGGACCGTCACTGGTGGCGGGTCGGTCTACCACGCGAATACCCTGCTCCTGCGAACCCGACTGACCTGGTAGCCGCCGTTTTCAGCCACCGCCTTCGCGAGCGCGGCGGTGCATTTATCTTTCTCCCATGGATCACCCCGCCGATCCCAACGTCTTCGAGACCGCCAACGCCGGATTCGCCCAGGCGCTCTACGAGGACTATCTCCGCGACCCCGAGTCGGTACCGCCG
>JANNGX010000243.1:0-3461 GCA_031404115.1 Gemmatimonadales bacterium
CCCGCCAAGCTGATCAAGAATCGCGGTACCGAGAGGCAGGTGTAGCGCCATGGCCCGAAGAGAGCCTCCCACGGTTCCCTACCGGAGCGCCCGGGTACCGGGGCAGGCGCCGTCGGTTCCCGTGGCCCGGCCGCACGCTGCGGCCCCGAGCAGGGAGGCCGTGGCAGCAGCAGCACAGCCGATGACGCACTCCGCGACCTCCGTCGCCGCTCTGCCCGAGGTTTCCTTTCTCACCCGGTGGGCGGTGGCCGCGGCGGTTTTCCTGGCCATCAGCAAGTTCCATGGATACATCTCGGTGCTGGCGGTCATCCGCGCTCCCATGCTTCTGAGCGTCACGGCGCTGATCCTGCTTTTCCTGGACCGGGGGCCGTGGCGGCCCGGGGACCTCACGCGGCACTGGATTCCCAAGGCCACCGGGCTCCTCGCCCTCATTGCGCTCGGCAGCATCCCTTTCGGCATCTATCAAGGCAAGAGCCTCGATACTTTCAACGAGGTCCTGAGCCGCACGCTGTTGATTGCGCTCATGGTGTGGGCCGTCGCCCGGACCGAGAAGGGGGCCCTGTTCATTACCCGAACACTCACGCTCAGCATCATCGTAGCAGCGATGCTGGCGTTCATCCTGGGCCGGGAAGACAATACCGGGCGGTTGGCGGGCGGGTATTCCTACGATCCAAACGACATCGCGCTCATGGGGGTGACGGGCATTCCCCTGGTGATCTGGTGGGCGCTGGACAAACGGAACAAGTACCGCTTCCTGATCCTGGCGGCGCTCCCCTTGCTCTTCCAGGTGGTCATCAAGAGCCAGTCTCGGGGCGGGTTCCTGGGCCTGCTGGCGATGACCGCCGGGTTCCTGCTGATCGGCCTCGGACCGGTGGACAAGCGGGTCAAGAAAGCGGGAATCGTCGTCGGCTTGCTCATCGTCATGACGATCCCCTTCTTCCCCACGTCGTACCTGACCCAGATGAAGACGATCACCTCCGACGACGATTACAACCAGACGTCTATCTCCGGTCGGAAGGAGGTCTGGAAGCGTGGGTTCGGCTACGCGCTCGAGCGCCCCCTGTTCGGTGTGGGGTTGGGAAATTTCGCCTCAGCCGAAGGACGCTCGGACGTCTCCACGGAGCGGGCCGAGCAGAACAAGGGCTTCAAGTGGAGCACGGCGCACAATTCATACATACTCGTGCTCGCGGAGCTGGGATTCATCGGTGGGAGCTGTTTCGCGATACTGATTTTCGGATCGATCATCGCGCTGTTCCGGCATCACCGGGCGGGCTCGAGGAAGGACCTGCTACCCCCTTTCTTCGCACTGGCGATGATCGGGTTCGCCGCGAGCGCGTTCTTCCTCAGTTGGGCCTACTACGACATGACCTGGGCCTTGATCGCGACCGCGGGAGCCATTCTGGTGCGGCGTGAGGGGACTACGCCGGCAGCCGTCGGCGCGCCGGTCCTTCCCGTTTCCGGCCGCCGGCTCCGGGCATGATTGTAGGGAAAATCTGGGACAGCGAATACCCGTGGGACGTGCGAGTGGAAAAGGTGTGCCACTCGCTGGTGCAATCGGGGCACCAGGTCGAGCTGGTCTGCCGCAACCGGCGGCGCGAGGCGCTGGTGGAATCCTGTGACGGGCTGACCATCCACCGCATGCCCGTCGCGAAGGCCCTCCCGAAGGCCCTCGAGCGGGCCTCTTCCTTTCCGGCCTTCGTCAATCCGCGCTGGTACTTCCACACCCTCCGGACCTTTCGCGATCGCCGGGCCGAGCTGATCGTCTGCCGGGACCTTCCGCTCGCGCCCATGGCGCTCGCGGTCGGACACTCTCTGTCCATACCGGTGATTATCGACGTCGCGGAGCACTATCCCGGCCTTCTCAGAGACTTGTACAACCGGGAGGACTTCCGCCTCATCAACCTGCTGGTGCGCAATCCGGCGCTTGCCGCTCTGGTCGAGCGCCTTTCGCTCCCCAGGGCGGCTGGTGTCTGGGTAGTCGTCGAGGAGATGGCCGCTCGACTGAAAGGGCTGGGTGTACCGGGTAGCCGGATCACATTGGTATCCAACACTCCGCTGCCGTCGAGAGCCGCTCTCATGGCTCAGCGCCCGCGGGTCTCCTCTCCGGCGAATCAGCTTCGGCTGGTGTACCTGGGAAACGTGGAACGCTCCCGGGGATTGGGCGTCGTCATCGAGGCGATCGGGCTCATGCGGCAGGAACCACTGCGCGTCACGCTGGACGTCTTTGGGGACGGGACGAGCCTCGACCAGGACCGCCGGCAGGCCCGGGAACTCGGCGTGTCGGATCGGATTGTATTTCACGGCCGCATGCCCTATGAGGATATCCTCTCGCGGCTGCCTGAGTACGATGTCGGGGTCATCCCGCACCACGCGACCGATCACTGGAACTACACCATTCAGAACAAGTTGTTCGACTATATGGCCGCCGGGTTGGCCACCATCGTTTCCTCTATGCCGCCAGCGGCAAGAATCGTGAGGGAGACCGGCGCGGGCCTGGTATTTTCCGACCGGGACACCGGCAGCCTGCGGGAAGCGATCCTGCGCCTGGGCGTTCCCGGCGAAGCATCGGCGTTCGGCGTGCGCGGGCAGACGGCCGTGCGGACCCGGTACAACTGGTCCCACGATGCGGCCCGCATGGTGGCTTCTCTGGACGCCGTCCTGCGGTCCGCGAGGCCGGGTCGACTGGGGCCTCGCGCCGAGGAAGGCTCCAATCCTTCGATCAGCGCCCCTGCGGGCTCCAAGTGAAGCGGGCACTCCTGACCTCATGCGACCGAGGCTACCTCCCTGGCGCGGAGGGTATGTTGCGCTCGGCTCGGCGTTTTCACCCTGAAGTCCCCCGTTTCTGCATGGTCCCCGCGGTCGACCTTGCCGAGGCGACGGATCGGCTCAAAGGCCTGGCAGAGGTGCTGGTTCTTCCTCGTCCGATCGCGGGGGTGCCGGAGAAGATGCAGAGCGGGATCGGCAAACTCTTTCTCGCCACGCTGCCGGCTGAAGTCGTCGCCTATGTGGACGCGGATGCCTGCTTCGTCCGTCCGGCCACGCGGCTCTGGGCGGTTCCCCCCGGACGGGTCCACGCCGTGGAGGACATTGCCCCGGTGGTGCTGAACAATCTGCCGGCGTCATTCAAGGACCTGTTTCGCAAGCAATTCCCGGAGGTCAGCGCATCGAAGGGATTCAATGCCGGTCTCTTCGCCTTGCGTCCGAGCGACTGGCGCGACCTTCCGGAACGGTTTGAGGCCGCGCTGGCGCGCTGCCAGTTCCCGTCCTACCGGGGTATTCTGGACCAGCCGTTGCTCAACACGATTCTGGGTTCCACCGTGACGTGTCTTCCATCGCGAACATGGCCCACCGGTAGTACGACGGCTCATGCATCGGGAATCCCGCCATCCATGGTTTCTCGGGCCCGGTGTAGTGGACGATTCGCGACGCGTTCGGAATTCGACGGTCGCTCAAGGACGTCG
>JANNGX010000244.1:0-5295 GCA_031404115.1 Gemmatimonadales bacterium
ATCCGGATCGCCCGGGCCTTGGTGGCCAAGGAGCTCGCGAAGAGCGTCTCTGTGGTCCTGCACGACCAGGTGGACTTCAACCAGGAGTTCAAAGGAACACCGCTCACACGGCAGAAAAAAGCGCAGTGGCCCCGGCGGGCAAGCCCCTCCGCCTCACTGGACTCAGCGACGAGTCCCAGCGCTTGATTGGGAAGCCCGCCGGTCACGCCGAGGTCACGATCTGGGACGCGGTCGAGTGACCGCGCTCCGCTCGCGTCATCGCGAACGGAGTCGAGCCCCGAAGGGTGTTTGACCGTCACTCGCTGACGGTCGCCGACGATCGACGCCGACTGGCGCCACGAGTGGTAGCACCGGAACGCGATGAGCGGCCCTCACCGCCAGGAAGAACTACATCCGCTTGACAAGATCCCGCTTAATGGGGTTAGGCATCATCGAACGCGGAGTAGACAGGATCACTTCGGTACTCGCTCCCACGTGATGATCCACTCCTCTATGCCTGCCGGAAGCGGCGGCGCAACACGAAGGACCAAACGGTTGCCTTGAAGGCTGTAGAAGCGCTTTCGATCAGTTCCGGCGAGGTTTGGCACGCGATCCAGTTCGATATGGTGGATCACGAATCCTTCTGCCTCGTTGACCTCGAACCGCCCGCAGTAGGACACCATCCCTTCGAATGCCGTGCGAATCTCATGGTCGCTCGGCGCCGCGGGCGAGGCCCATGCAGGGCGGGAGGGATCGGCGAGGACGGCGCACATGATTCCCGCTTCTGAATAGATCAGGTAACCGCGTCCGTTCGGCCCGGGTGCAGGATCCGGTCGGCGGGTCCCGTCAGATAGCCGCTGCTCCGCAGAGACGAGGCGCCAAGTGCCTAGCAGGTCAACCCTTACCTTGGTCGGGCTCTGGGCAGGAAGAGGAACCTGTCCATGCAGGACGAACGAGATCATCAAGGACAGGCATGTGCGCATGCAGACCTAGGGAAGGAGACCGTGATGATGCCTTGTATCTCTGAATCTGCGTTCTGCTGTAGCTTCTGGATAGGGTGGTAACCCGTTGCGCCTTGGGGCCTCGAGCCCGTTCGTTAGCCTGGGTGCCACCCGTCGTTGATCGCTGAGAGCCCGAACAGTTGCCTGGGGGTCGGACCCCGCATCACGCAAGGTTGGGCCACGTCGGTCGTTTCTCACGCGGAGCCGCTCATGGACTGCTACATCGGCATCGACGTTTCGAAGGCGACCCTCGACATTGCCTCGCTCCCAGATGGCGAGAGCTGGACGGTCACCAACGACGACCGCGGCCTCGCGGAGCTCGCCCCCCGTCTCGTCGTGCTCGCACCGGCTCTCGTCGTCCTGGAAGCGACCGGCGGGTTTGAGATGCTCGCCGCCCTGACGCTCGCCAAGGTCGGACTCCCCATCGCGGTGGTGAACCCGCGCCAGGTGCGCCACTTCGCCAAGGCGATGGGGCGCCTCGCCAAGACCGACGCGCTCGACGCCGGCATGCTCGCCGAGTTCGCCCAGCGGGTGCGGCCCCAGCCACGCCCGCTGCCCGAGGACGCGGCGCAGCTCCTGGAGAGCCTGCTCACGCGCCGCCGGCAGATCGTGGACATGCTCACGGCGGACAAGAACCGCTTGGGCTTCGCCCGCGGGCCGGTCCAGCGCGACATCCGTCCGCACATCCGCTGGCTCGAGAAGCGCCTGACCGACGTCGATGGCGACCGGCAGGACGCCGTCACGGCGAGCCCGCTCTACCACGCCACGGCAGCGCTGCTGCGCAGTGTCCCCGGCGTCGGCCAGGTCACCACGCTGACCCTGCTCGCCACCCTGCCCGAGCTCGGGCAGCTCTCCCGCCACCAGATCGCCGCGCTTGTCGGCGTCGCTCCCATGAACCGGGACAGTGGCACCGTACGGGGGAAACGCATGGTCTGGGGCGGCCGAGCGCCGGTCCGGGCGGTGCTGTACATGGCCGCGCTCGTCGGCCTCAAGCACAACCCCGTGCTGCGCGTGTTCTACGACCGGCTGCGCACCGCCGGCAAGCCCTTCAAGGTGGCCGCGACCGCCTGCATGCGGAAGCTGCTCACGATCCTGAACGCGATGCTCCACCAGAACCGGCGGTGGGACCCCCAACACGCTTGACTTTCGAGACAGTTGCTAACGGATCGCGCTTCTGCTGCGGGGCGCGGCGGCCCTCCAGGTAAGCTAATCATCGGGCGGCCGGCCGCCGCGGACCGTCGGCAGCAAGCGCTGGTTAGACGGCGCCCGATGCCGCACGTCGCGCGAGAAATGCCAGCAGCGCGACGAGAACCATTAGCCCGACGACGATTGCGACGCGACGGCGCGCTCTGCGGAGCGCAACCCAGCTCGGCTCGTCAAGATAGAAGTAGCCGTGTGCGGCTTCGCGAAGGACTGCCCGTTCCCGGAGCTTGCCCAATGCGAGACGCTGATGCACGCCGAGAGCGGCCGGCGTCGCAGCTGCAGGTGCGGAAGTCGCACCACCTTGGCGAAAGGCCGCGACAATCTGCTTCTCTTTGAGCAGGACAATGGCTGCAGCGGCACTAGCTCCCACTATCGATCTCCGGTTGCGAGAGACGCCACGCGGCTGCCGCGGATTCGCGATCTAGCTTCCCTTGAGCGCCGCGACCACCCGGTCGAGCTCCGCGGGTGTCGTGTACACGTTAGGGGTGATGCGGAGCCCGCGAATTTCCGGCGTGCGCCTGTCGCCGGCCATGGACTGCGTCAGGATTCGGTGACGCTCGCGAAGCCGCTTCTGCAGATCCTCGCTGGGCACGCCGGGCAGTTCGATCGTTGTGATGCCGATGCTCATGGCAGAGTCCGCGGTGGTGTAAAAGCGCGCGTTAGGCACGGCGGCAGTAATGCGCTTGCGCAGATGCGAACTCAGGTGTCTCAAGCGCGCCGCCTTTCGGGCAGGCCCGAGTGAACGATGGAGCGCGAGGGCGGGCAAGGCGGCGGGCCACAGGTATGCGGGCGCCGTGCCTATCCACTCGAAGCGTCGCATCCCAGTGACGTCCGGCGGCGGCGGCACGATGGGCCAGATTCTGTCCACGTGCGCGGGGCGCATCCACAACACTCCTAACCCCACTGGCGCGCCCAGCCATTTGTGCGCGCTCGCCCCATAGTAGTCGCAATCAAGGGCAGAAACCGGGTCGCCATGCACCCCGAGCGACTGCGCGCCGTCAACGACCACCTCGGCGCCGACTCGGTGCGCCGCAGCGGCGATACGCTGCACCGGAAACAACTGCCCGGTGAGGTTGCTCACGTGAGTGACCAGCACGAGGCGCGTGCGTGGGCCGATCTCGGCCTCATAGAGCCCGGCAAGCGCCTCGAACGAGGCTGCAGGGAGCGGTGGTCTGATCATGCGCACCACGATCCCGTCACGCGCCCGACGTTGTTCCAGCGCGTCGAGCATCGCGAAGTAGTCATGTGCCGAGCAGACGATCTCGTCGCCGGCCTTGAGCGGCAGCCCGAGCAGAACCGTGTTGAGCGCTTCCGTAGCATTGCGGACTAACGCGATCTCCGCTGGCGGTAGGCCCATCGCCCCGGCGACGGCTGGACGCACTCCCGTACCGCCGCCTCCGAAGAACAAACGGCCTAGCTCTTCAGCCGGCAGCCCTTCGAGCTCGCGCGCACCCCGCACCAACTCATCTGTCGCGGCACGTGTGGTGGGGTTAGTCCAGCCGTGATCGAGATTTACGACAGTCGGATTCAACCTGTAAGTGCTGCGCACCTGTGCCCAGAACTTCTCATTTTCCGCCATCAGTTGAGGTGCAGCCGCGTCACCGAGCGCCGTGAGCTCCTGGTCGAGCCTGTTGCTCAATGCGAGGGTCGCATTGAGTTGATCCGCAAACGCGACAGGAGGAGCGATGGCGAGCGCGCCCAGCGTGCCCGTCGCGCGAATGGCGAACTGGCGGCGGTTGATCATATTGCGTTCCCCTTTCGGACTGCGTCGACCCGCTACATACCACGCAACTCACAGGAGCATAGTCGGCATCGCAAGATCGTTCGTGTCTGGAGCCAGAGTGGCGGGCTCGACGTACTCGGCGCCGTCTAACTAGCAATTGGGCTGCATGGGAACCCTATCGCCTGGCGACAAACGCTGCAAGCGGCCGCAGGATATCACCTCCATGGTACTCCGATGCGAGGCTCGGAAAACGGGGTCAGCGCAGAACCTTGCGGTCCGAACGGATTCGCCATCCATCCCGGATATTGCTGCGGGGGGCCGCCGCTCATCCCGGCCGGCGAATCGCCCTCCACTGCCAGTCGGGGCGCTTTCTCTCATTATCCCCCAAGTTGAAGACATCTCCGCTATTGCGGCGTCACCGCCGGTACTCCCTTCTCCCGCATCAGCGCGTTGAACCTCTCGAGATCGCCGCCCAGCACCCCATCCACCCGCTGCTTGAGCGCCGCCCACTCGGCCTCCAGATCCAAAAGCCGCGCCCGAACTCCCCCGGTCACCGGCGCATCGGTTCTGTCGATCGCCTGCGCCAGCGCCTGGAATTGCGCGTTGAGCCCCGGCGGAAAATTCACCACGTCCTGAAAGGTCTTGTTCTTCGCGTTGACCAGCAGTCCCTCCAGCGAGTCGATCCGCGCCACCAGGGCTCGGCCCGCCTTGGCGATGGTGTCCGCCGCTGGATGCTCCTTGGTGCGGCTTATCAAACCTTCGGCCTGCTCCCGCGCCGCCCGGAGCCGGCGCGCCGCCGAATGAATCTCCTCGGTGCGCGCATACACCCGGTCCAGCATCTCCTGCTGGCCCCGGAATGCCTCGGCGCTGGTGGCGGCTCGCGGATCGGGGAGCACCTCCAGCGGGCGGACCCGGGGCTGGCCGCCCAGGGTGAGCCGGACCCGGTAGCTGCCCGGCACTACCCGGTAACCCGGACTCTGACCGCTCATCGTGCCGGGGACGCCCGCGAGCGGCTCTCGCCTCAAATCCCACACAAATCGATTGAGGCCTGCCTCCGCGGGAAGCTTCGGCGAGCGCACCGCGCCGGCCGGAGCGTCTTTGGGCGGCACCGCGCTGGTGAAGCGCCGGATCACCGCATCCCGGCCGTCGAGAATCTCCAGCGTCAGCGCGGAAGCGCTGTCGGGCGCCTTGGCGAGATGGTACTGGATGATCGCTCCATTGGGGGGGTTGGTGCCCTGGCCTGTCTGCACGCCGCCCCCGCCGAGGCTGGTCCGATAGGCCGGGCGCGGCGCGACGAGGTGCAGCGGCGCCTTCGCCATCGAATCCGACATCTCGTACAGCGGCGACGCGTCATCCAGGATCCAGAAGGCCCGCCCCTCGGTGCTGATC
>JANNGX010000245.1:0-4342 GCA_031404115.1 Gemmatimonadales bacterium
GCACATACTCGTTCAAGCCGTCGTACTGCTTGATGACGACGGGAAACTCGCCCCGCTGGTCGCTGGTTTTGAGCTCCAGCGGCCGACGGAAATCCCGTTCGCTGTACGGCGCGCCTTCCACGATCTGTCCGAATTCGTTGCGGTAGCGCGTGGGCGTCCGGACGTAGCCGCGGCTTTCCATGATCAGGAATCGGTGCGGCCCCGGGGCCAGGTGATAGCGGTGCAGAATGCCGCGGTGGATGACCAGGTAGTCGCCCTGGCGATAGGGAAGGTCGCCAAACTGGGTCTCGAGAATCCCGCTCCCTTCACTCACATACACCACCTCATCCGCCTGGGCATTGCGATAGAAGTGCGCGTCGGTGACCGTTGGCCGCACGAAGGACATGCCGATGTCCTGGTTGAACAGCAACGGAGTGCGGTCGAGCGTCGGGCTGCCACCCTCCTTGATGGCGGCGGTCCGGAAGTGGCGGTGCCGAAGCGTGCGGTCGGGATCGGCCTCCCAGGGGACTTCGGCGAGCCGGCGGACCGAGAGCACCGTGGTGGGAGGGTAGATGTGATAGAGGAGCGAGGATGGGCCGGTGAAGCCCTCGTTGCCAACCAGCTGCTCGGCGTAGAGGCCGCCGTCCGGCTTGCGGAAGGCGATGTGACGCTTGCGGGGGATCGAGCCGAGAGTATGGTAGACGGGCATGGCCTAGAGATTACCCCGCGCCGCCTGCTCCCGTTCGATGGCCTCGAAGAGCGCCTTGAAATTGCCCGCGCCGAAGCTCCTGGCGCCTTTGCGCTGGATGATTTCGTAGAACAGCGTGGGACGGTCCTGCACCGGCTTGGTGAAGATCTGCAGCAAATAGCCTTCGTCGTCCCGGTCCACCAGGATGCCGAGCTCGGCCAGCGGGGCGATATCTTCGTCGATCGTGCCGACCCGGTCGAGCACGGTCTCGTAGTAGGCCCCGGGTACCTGCAGGAATTCGAGCCCGCGGCTCTTCAGGTCCCGAATCGTCTTCACGATGTCGTCGGTGGCAACGGCGATGTGCTGCACCCCGGGCCCGCGATAGAACTCGAGATATTCGTCGATCTGGGATTTCTTTTTGCCCGCAGCCGGCTCGTTGATGGGAAACTTGATGCGGCCGTTGCCATTGGACATCACCTTCGACATCAGCGCTGAATACTCGGTCGAGATCTGCTTGTCGTCGAAGGAGAGGAGGTTGAAGAAGCCGAGCACCTTCGAATAGTAGGCCACCCATTCGTTCATCCGGCCAAGCTCGACGTTTCCCACACAATGGTCGACATACTTGAGCCCGGTGCTCCGGGCCCGGTAGCCCGACGACACCGGCTGATACCCGGGAAGAAAGAGTCCCCGGTAATTGCGCCGCTCCACGATGGAATGAATCGTGTCGCCGTAGGTAGCAATCGCGGCGATCACGACCTCTCCGTGCTCGTCGGTGCGCACTTCCGGCGCCCGGACCGAGCGGGCTCCCCGCTCTATGGCCTTGGCGTAGGCGTCCCGCGCATCGTCGACCCAGAACGCCAGGTCGCGCACCCCGTCTCCATGCGCCAGGACATGGGCGGCAATATCCCCCTCCGGGGAGAGCGGGGAGGTCAGGACGAAGCGCAACTTGTCCTGCTGGAGCAGATAGCTGGCGCGGTCCCGTATTCCGGTTTCCGGCCCCTGATAGGCCACCAGCTCGAATCCGAAGACAGCCTGATAAAACTTGGCGGACTGCTTGGCGTTTCCGACGTAAAACTCGATGTAATCCGTCCCGTTGATCGGGAAGGTGTCGGCGACGGCCGGCTCGGGCAAAGTTTGTGTGGACATCGGCGCTCCCAGTGCGGCGGGGTCGAGACCGGAATATAACAGGCGGACCGGGTCAGGCCTCAGCCGGTTCGGATTCCGGATGGTCGATGAGTATCCGGGAAAGCGGCCGGCGGAGCCTGCTCCGTACCCGGAACAGAAGAATGCCGGCGGTGACCGCGAGGGCGAGCACCAGGCCCCACCAGAGGCCCGCAGGCCCAAGCCCCATGCGAAAGCCCAGGAACAGGCTGGCCGGAAAGCCGACCAGCCAATAGCCCAGGATGCAGATCACCACCGGAACCCGGGTGTCTCCAATGCCGCGAAGAATTCCCATGCAGACGGCCTGCAGTCCGTCGAAGATCGCGAACACGCCGCCCAGGACGATGAGCGGCCCGGCGATCGCGAGCACTCCTTCGTCCGGAGTGTAGAGCCGGGCCAGGCGGCCCGGCACCAGGACGAAGATTGCCGCCACAAGCATCATGAAGCCGACGCCCACCGTGAGGGGGCCCACTGCGGCCCGGCGGGCCCGCGGCAGATCGGCGGCGCCAATTGCATGGCCCACCAGAACCGCGGCGGCGGCGCCGAGGCCGAGAGGCACCATGAACACGATGGAGGAGAGATTGAGCGCAATCTGGTGGCCGGCCACGGCGAGCGTGCCAATCCGGCCCATGAGCGCACCCACCAACGCGAAGACGCCGTACTCCAGCCACATCTGCGCGCCGATGGGGAGTCCGAGCCGGAGCATCCGGCCCAGTGCCCCACGATCCCACGATTCGCGGCGCCAGGGCCGGAGCCGGGGGCCGAGCTCGCGCCACCCGACGAACAGCAGCGCCGCAGCCAGCACCCACCGGCTGATCGACGTGGCGAGCGCCGAGCCCGCGACGCCGAGGGCGGGGACGCCGGCGTGTCCGTAGATCAATACCCAGTCGAGCAATGCATTCAGCACATTGGCGCCGATCGTCACCCACACGATCGGGGCCAGGCGACCGAGCGCCTGCAGGGTTTGCCGGAAGACGATAAAGAGGTAGAACGGGAGCATTCCCGGAATCATCAGGTGGCCAAACTGGGTGGCTCCGGGAATGAGCTCGGCCGGCTGGCCGGTGGCGGTCAGGAACGGCCGGATCAGGAGGAGGCCCAGGCAGGCGGGAATGGTGAGGCCGACGGCCAAGAGGATTCCGCGCTGGAGCCCGCGCGCGACACCGGCCGCGTCGCCCGCCCCGACCGCCTGGGAGACCAGCGGATCGAGGGCCATGAGGGTGCCCATCCCGATCACGGCCATGGTGAAGAAGTAGAGGTTGCCGAGGGCCACCGACCCGAGGGCCTGAGGGGAGACGCGACCGACCATGATGGTGTCGACGACTCCCATCATCATCAGCCCGACCTGGACGACCACCACCGGCAGGGCGAGCCGCAGAAGGGCGCGGAATTCTTCGCGGGTAGGAAGGAAGACGGCGATGGCGGTCACTCAGAAGCGCCAGACGTACGAGACCTTCGCAATGCCGCCACGCCGGAACGACCGCATCGGAGTGTCGAGATCGCCGGCGGCCAGCTGGCTCCATCCCACCTGAATGCTCTGCCCCGGGTGCACCAGGTACGTGGCCAGCCCCTCGGCCGAGACAGCATCGCGCTTCCCGGCCAGGGTGCCGTTCCGGCGATAGAACCGCTCGTAGCGGTACTCGCCGATCAGGCGGAGCCCCAGATGCGGGGTGAGCTGCCAGAGGGCCTTGAGCCGGGGGATGGCCGACTCGCCGTAGCGGCTCTGGCGGGTGGCCGCCGTGGTCCGGCGCCACACCCGGACAGCGGCGAGGCTCAGATCCATGCGGAGGGACGCTGCCGGGCGGACTGCGGCCGACAACGCGGCCGACACGAAGAAGTCGGGAAGCGGGGGCCCCTGGTCGACCACATCCTCGTAGATCACCTCCTCGCCCCAGCGGAGAAAGGTGCTGAGGCCAAGCTGGGGAATCGCCTCGGAGTTGAGGAAGAAGTACGCCCGGTCGAGACCGGAGAACTCCACTCCGCCGAACCGTACGAACGACCGGGTGTACCCGATGCCAAGATCGGTCGGCCCCGCGATGCGAACATCCAACTGCGGGCTCACCAGGAAATCGGTGCGCTCCCCAATGCTGAAGAGACGATTGCCGGCGTGGGCGTAGCCGTTCTCCACGCGGGCCCGGCTCCGAACCTCCTGGAGGAAGCCCGACGCGCGATAGACGTGCTCAACCCGGCCGGCGACCAGCGCGATGTCGGTGCGCGGGGTGAAGCCCAGCGCGGTTTCGAAGCCGGAAGTGATGTCCTGATACCCGACGCCGAGGAGCCAGTGGCGGCCGGCATACTCGAGGCTGGCCTGAATGCCCTGACCCGACCGGGTTTGCCCGTCCAGGTCCCGGACTTCGGCCGGGATCGAATCGAGCGCGGCCTGGAAGGCGGTGCCGGCGCCGAGGGCCGCGGCGAGGCGGTCCTGGACCGCGCCGAACACCAACGCTTCGCGGGTCGTGCTGGCGGCCCCGATGAGCCGAAAGGTGGTGTTGGTCTCGAAGCGGAGCCGGGTATCGA
>JANNGX010000246.1:0-2314 GCA_031404115.1 Gemmatimonadales bacterium
TTGATCGGCGGAATCGCCGCCACCCTCGTCATCGGACCAATCTTCGTGAGCGGGATCGCATCGAGAACCCTGGCGGGCATCCGCCGGGCGGCAGAGGACCGGAATGGCTGACCGTCGCGTAGTGATCACCGGCGTCGGACCGGTCACACCCATCGGAATCGGCCTCGAGGTCTTCTGGGGCGGCCTCAAAGCCGCGAGGTCCGTGGTGCGGACCATCACCCGCTTTGATCCCACACCGTTCCGAAGCCATCTGGCCGCCGAGGTCGACGGTTTCAAGCCGACCGACTGGATCGAGCCTCGGCGGGCCAAGCGGTTGGACCGCTGTTCCCAGTTCACCCTGGCGGGGGCCAAGCTCGCCATTGCCGACTCGGGGCTCACACTGGCGGCCGAGGATCCCGACCGGATCGGGGCGATGATGGGCACGGCCCTCGGTGGTGTCGCCTTCGCCGAGGCGGAACACGGCAAGTACCTGGCCGGTGGGATTCGTGCTGTGGAGCCGGGACTGGCGCTCACCGTATTTGTCGGGGCGTCGAGCTGCAACCTGGCCATCGAGCTGGGCGTAACCGGCCCCAACATCACCAATGGCATGAGCTGCGCGTCGGGCGCCATCGCGATCGGGGAGGCCTACCGCGCCATCCGCAGAGGTGCGGCCGACCTGATGCTCGCCGGCGGGGCCGAGGCCCCGCTGTCCCCTCTCAGCTATGGAGCCTTCGCCATCATCCGGGCGATGTCCACCCGCAACGACGACCCAGTTACCGCCAGCCGGCCGTTCGACAAAGGCCGCGACGGGTTCGTGATGGGCGAGGGCGCGGCCGTGCTGTTGCTGGAGGAGCGGGAGCGGGCGCTGGCGCGAGGGGCCCAGGTGTATGCCGAGATCGCTGGCTATGGGCTCACCAACGACGCGCACCACATGACCGCTCCCCGGCCTGATGGCCGCCAGGCAGCCCGGGCGATGCGAATGGCGCTCGAAGACCAGGGCGTCGCCGCCGAGGCGGTCGGCTACGTGAATGCCCACGGCTCGTCAACGCCGCTCAACGACCCGACCGAAACACTCGCCATTCGTCAGGCGCTCGGCGCACACGCCGAAAAGGTTCCAGTCAGCGGGACCAAGGGATACTACGGCCACGCACTGGGGGCGAGCGGCGCTATCGAGGCGGCGATTTCCGCGCTGGCCCTGCGACGGGGCTGGCTGCCCCCCAGCGTGAACCTGAGGGATCCCGATCCAGCCTGCGACCTCGACTACATCACGGGGAGCGGGCTCGAGGCGAGCCCGGAGTATATCATCAGCAATTCGTTCGGGTTCGGGGGGATCAACGCGGCGTTGCTGTTCCGGGCGGCGAACTAACGGAGCTCCTAGCCTCCTGGCCTCCTCGTACGCCGCCAGAGCGACACCGCATACCCTCCCAAAATCACGGCGGCCACGGCATACGCCGCCCACATGAACCAGGCGTTCGCCGAGGGATCAGCCGGCATCGGATCCTCCTCGCGCCTCGGCTTCGCGTCCCAGACCGTAGCGAGTCATCACGAAGCCCACCAGCAGCACCGTATACGCGCCCAGCGACAACAGGAGGGTTCGAAGCATTTCCCATGGGAGCGACGGCGAGCTGGGCTTCAGCACGATGGGCTGCGGGTGCACGGTGGGAAAGAGGTAGACGGTGAGATGGACGAAGGGCACCAATACCATGCCCAGAATGCCAACCACGGCGCTGTAGCGGGCCCGCTCGCCCGGATCGTGCAGGGCGCCGCGGAGGGCGCGGTAGCCCAGAAACAGGAAGAAGAGGAACAGCGTGAAGGTGAGCCGGGCATCCCAGGTCCACCAGGTCCCCCAGACCGGCTTTCCCCAGAGCGGCCCGGTGGTGAGCATCACCATGCTGAACACCAGCCCCGCGGCGGCGGATGATTCGGCGAAGAGATCGAGCCGGGAGTCCCGGAGCCAGAGGTAGAGCGCACTGGCGATCCCCACCAGCGAGAAGGCCAGCATCGCGCACCAGGCGGCCGGCACATGGACGTAGAAGATCTTTTGCGGCAGTCCCTGAAACCGCTCCACCGGGGTGAATCGCAGCGCGATGACGTACACCACGCCCAGGGCCAGCAGCCCCGCCACGACCACGCTCAGCCCCCAGCGCACCAGCCGGCGGGCCCGCTCCGATTCGGGCGTCATTCGTCCATCAGCGCGGGAAAGAGCAGCAGGCAGACCGTCACGAATACCAGGTCGTAGAGGGCGAGGATTTTGAGCCAGCCGAGAATCTCGCCCGTCGGGCGCCCCGCCAGCAAGCGCGCGGTGATCTGGACCGCCCCGATGACCGGCGGGATC
>JANNGX010000247.1:0-3558 GCA_031404115.1 Gemmatimonadales bacterium
CCGGCAACAATCCGGTGACCTACAACGATCCCGCGCTCACCGGCCAGATGCTGCCGACGCTCCGCCGCGTGGCCGGCGATGCGAACGTGACGATGGGTGAGCTCTCCACGCCGTCCGAAGACTTCGCGCTGTATCAGCAGAGGATTCCCGGCCTGTTCGTGTTCCTGGGAATCGTTCCCCTGGGTCAGGACCCCGCGACGGCACCGCGAAACCACTCGCCATCGTTTTTCGCCGACGAGGGGGTGCTGCCGCTCGGCGTGCGGACGCTGGCCAATCTTGCGATCGACTGGCTCCAGGCCCATTCCGCCAAACCGGTGAGGTAGTCACATGCTGCGAATCGCCTCGATGCTCTCCGCCCTGCTCTTGCAGCAAGGTCCCGCGTATGACGTCGTGATCCGGGGCGGTCGGGTACTCGACGGCACCGGCAACCCGTACGTCTACGCCGATGTGGGGGTCACGGGAGATCGCATTGCCGCCATCGGTGATCTGGCCGCAGCCTCCGCCAGGCGGGTGATCGACGCGCGGGGAAAGTACGTCACGCCGGGCTTCTTCACTCTGCACGAGCACCTCGAGGGCGCGGTGCTCCGCGGCCACGGTACGCTCGCCAACTTCACCACCCAGGGATTCACCACGGCGGTGATCGACGCCGACGGCCGGACCGGGATCTGGCCGCTGACCCGGCAGCGCGATTCCCTGGTCAAGATGGGTTCGGCGCTCAACCTGGTGCCGATGGTCGGACACGGAACGGTGCGGGAGATGGCCATGGGCAGGGACTACAAGCGGACGGCGCGTCCGGAAGAGATCGAACGCATGAAGGCCCTGGTGACCCAGGGCATGCAAGACGGCGCCTTCGGGCTCACGACCGGGCTCGAGTACGTGCCGGGTCGCTGGAGCACCGAGGAGGAAGTGCTGGAGCTCGCCCGGATGGTGGCGCCCTTTGGCGGGCACTATCAGTCCCACTTGAGGAGCCAGGGCCAGCACCCGAAGTGGCAGCTGCCGAGTTCTCCCGAACGGCCCATCACCAACACCGACGCGGTGCTGGAGGCCATCAACATCGCCAGGCTCGCGGGGATTCCGTCGATGATGGACCACCTCCATCCCAAGGGACCCCGCGAGTGGGGCTCGGGACGGATCATCACCCAGCTCGTGAGTCAGGCCTGGAAGGACGGACACCAGGTCTACATCAACATGCACTCCTACGAGGCCTACGACGAGGTCATCGTGCTCATGCCGCGCTGGGCCCTGATCCGGCGTCCGGTGCCGGGCATGGGACAGTTCGACTCCGACGATCCCGACGCCGACTACACCGACATGCGCGGCACGCTCCGGCGGCGGCTGGCCGATCCCGACACCGCCCGCACCATCCGCCGCGACATTGCCTACGAGATCGATCGGGGCGGTGGACCCGCTGGACTTCTGATCATGGATTTTCCCGATAAGGCTCTGGTCGGGAAGACCCTCGGCCAGGTGGCCAGGGCCCGAGGAGAAGACCCGGTCGATACCGCGATCTGGATGCAGATGAATGGGTTTGACCAGCCGGGCGGCGTCGAGTGGCGGGCCTTCGCGGTGTCCCTGCTCGACCTCGAGGAATTCATGCGGCAGGACTACACCGCCGTCTGCACCGACCGGCGAGGCGAGACCCCGGACATGCGTCGCAACGCCTTCGTCCATCCCGGAACCTTCGGCACCGCGCCCCGATTGATCCGGACCTTCGCGATGGACCGTCGCACCATCACCCTGCCGCACGCGATCCGATCCCTGACCGGGTTGCCGGCCCAGATTCTGGGCCTCAAGGACCGGGGGCGGCTGGCCGAGGGGCTGATCGCCGACATCGTGGTGTTCGACCCGGATCTGATCCGCGACAAAGCCACCTACTTCGAGCCGTTCCAGTACAGCGAGGGGATCAGCCATGTGCTGGTCAATGGCGCCTTCGTGGTGGATGAAGGGAAGTCCACCGTCGCCAAGCCCGGCCGGGTGCTCACCCGCCAGCGCACGGCCCGCCGCCCGTGACGGCACGGCCGGAACTGGTCCGCACCATCGGCCGGTGGGCCCTCACGGGCCTGGTCATTAACGGAGTCATCGGCAGCGCCATCTTCGGCATGCCCTCGTTGATCGCCGGCAAGCTGGGCCGCTCCGCGCCGTGGGGGTGGGTCCTGGCCGCGGCGCTGATCGGTGTCGTCGTCGCCTGCTTCGCCGAGGTCGCCTCCCGCTTTCGCGAGGCCGGTGGGCCATATCTGTATGTCCGGGCGACGTTCGGTCGGTTTGCCGGCATCCAGACCGGGTGGATGGCCTACCTGGCCCGCCTGACCGCCTCCGCTTCCGTCGCGAATCTGTTCGTGATCTACCTGGGGGAGTTCTGGTCCGGATTCGGGCGACGGTCCGTGGGAGTGGCGGTGCTGGCCCTGCTGATGGGCGCGCTTGGCTTCGTGAACTATCGGGGGGTAAAGCAGGGCTCCCGGGTCAGCAGCGTCATCGCCGCGGCCAAGCTGACCGGTTTGGGCCTGTTCGTCATCGTCGGCCTGACATGGATGGGAGGCCACGGGGCCGTGGACGCGCCCCCGGCACCTCCCGGAACGGGGCCGTGGCTCGAGGCACTGCTGATCCTGGTGTTCGCCTACGGTGGCTTCGAGGCGGCCATGATGCCGCTGTCCGAGGCCAAGAACCCGGAACGCGACGCGCCGGTCGCATTGTTCACCGCGCTCGCCGCGGCGGCGATCATCTATACCCTGGTCCAGGTCGTCGTGACCTGGACGCTGCCTGACGCCGCGTCCAACCCCCGGCCGGTGGCCGCGGCGGCCAGCGTATTCCTGGGACCCGCGGGCGGCGCCTTCATGGCGGTGTGCGCCCTGGTCTCGACCTTCGGCTATCTCGCCGGGGGGATGGTGAACGTTCCCCGCCTCACCTTTGCGATGGCGGAGCAGGGAGATTTGCCAAAGCCGTTTGCGGCCGTGCATCGGGTTTACCGCACGCCCCACCTGTCGATCGTCTGCTACGCCGCGCTGACCTGGCTGCTCGCGACCAACGGGAGCTTCCTGAAGAATCTCACCCTGTCCGTCGTGGCGCGGCTGATCACCTACGGGCTGGTGTGTGCGGCGGTGCCGGTCTTGCGTTCGCGGGACGGCACCCCGCGCGCTGCGCCCCCCGCGGCGTTCCGCCTGCGGGGCGGCGGGATCTTCGCGGTGCTGGGCGTCGTGGGGATGGCGGTGGTGGCAACCCAGGTGAGCCGGTCGGAGGCGATCGTGATGGCCATTGTCATGGTACTGGCGAGCCTGCACTACCTGATTGCGGTGAGTGGGAAGCGGGGCTAGAACAGCTCTGCCACCAGGCACCTCGCAGACCCTCCACCCAGTTTTTCGAACGCCGACAGCTCGGTATGCAGTATCTGTCCATGGCGCTCGAGGATGCCGCGCTGGGCCTCGGGGAAATGCCCCCAGGCCTGGCTCGACATGATGAAAAGGGGCGCACCGGCTCCCGACGCGAGCGCCAGACAGTTTCCGCAAAAGTTCGCCGTCTGCTCCTGGGTGAGCGGAAGAATCTCCTTCCCGTCCCTTCGGAGCC
>JANNGX010000248.1:0-4763 GCA_031404115.1 Gemmatimonadales bacterium
GTGGGGCAACATCACGGCCGGCATCGAACTGATCAGCCGCCGGGAGCAGACCCAGGTGCATGGCCTGGTCTCACCACTGCTCACTACCGCGGCCGGGACCAAGTTCGGCAAGAGCGAAGCGGGCAATATCTGGCTCGATCCCGCCAAGACCAGCCCGTACAAGTTCTACCAGTTCTGGCTCAACACGGACGATCGCGATGTGGAGCGGCTGCTCAAGATCTTCACCTTCCGTTCGATGGAAGAAATCGCTGCAACCATGGCGCAGCATGCGGCCCATCCGCAGACACGGGACGCCCAGCGGATTTTGGCGATTGACGTGACGCAACGCGTCCATGGGGAAGCGATCCTCGGGGGTGTTCTTCAGGCGAGCGACATACTCTTCGGTACTGCCGACATTCGTGCCGCCGATGTGATGGCCCTGGAAACCGTGGCGAACGAAGTCCGGGTCGTCCCCATCCCTCGTACAGAGATCGAGACGGGATATCCGGTCGTCGACGCCCTGGTCGCCGCCGGCCTGGCCTCCTCCAAGGCCGACGCGCGCCGGAGCATCCAGGGCAACGGGTACCGCATCAACGGCGAGAAGCTCACCGCCGAGCGGTCGCTCGGCACGTTCGACCTCCTTGCCAATCGCTTCATCGTGCTTCAGAAGGGGAAAAAACACTTCGCCATGGTCGACGTCGACTGAGCCGCTCACCACTTACCGGAGGACCGTGCCATGCTCAAGGAATTCATGGCGTTCCTGAAACAGTATGGCGTCATCGGACTGGCCATCGCCGTGGTCATCGGCGGGAAGCTGAATGTGGTGGTGACGGCGTTCGTGGAAGGCATCCTGATGCCACTGCTGGCGCCGCTCCTGGGCGCCGCCGGCGACGACTGGCGGAAGGCGGTCCTCAAGATCGGCGGCACGCCGGAACACCCGCTCTTCCAGTTCGGTACCGGTCAGGTGATCGGCGCCCTGATCGACTTCCTCCTGGTCGCCTTCATCGTCTTCTGGTTTGCGAAGAAAGTCCTGCGCGAGGAGGCTGTCACGAAGAAGTGACCGTTACCAGCGCGAGCGGGTCGTCTTTCGGGGCGGTTTGCCGGTCAGCAAGCCGAACAGCCCGCGCACCAACTCCCTGCCCACTGTCCGCGCCGTGCTGCTGGTGAGCACCGCGGCCAGACCTCCGAGGGCCACTTTCCCCATCGTTTTTGCAGCGCCGCCACGGCTTGGGACGGTCTCAGGCCGGGATTTTGGCGGTGCTGGCACAGTCGTCGGCAGTCCGGTGGCCTGCTCCATGCGCCGGGACAGCATTTCGCAGGCGCTCTCTCGATTCATCGGGGTGCCGTATTCCCGCATCAGGTCCGACTCGGCGAACTCCTTCTGAAATTCCTCGGCAGTGAGCGGACTCATGCGGGACTGCGGAGGCAGTATCCGGGTGGCGACCACCGGCGTGGGGACGCCCCTGGGGTTGAGGCCGGTCACGATCGCTTCCCCGATGCCGAGCGAGGTGAGGATTTCCGCCAGATCGTAGAGCTGGGTCTTGGGATAGGTCCGCACCGTGGCCTTCAGGTTCTTCTCGTCGTCCGGGGTATGGGCGCGGAGCGCATGCTGCACCCGATTGCCGAGCTGGGCCAGGATTTCGTCGGGCACATCCTTGGGGGTCTGGGTCACGAAGAAGATTCCGACCCCCTTGGAGCGGACCAGGCGGACGATCTGCTCGATGTGCTCGAGGAACCCCTTGGACGCGTCCCGGAAGAGCAGGTGCGCTTCGTCGAAGAAAAACACCAGTTTGGGCTTGGGAAGATCTCCGGCTTCGGGGAGCGTCTGGTACAGCTCGGCCAGCATCCACATCATGAAGGTGGAGAAGAGCGCGGGCTTGTCCTGGGCGTCGGACAGCTCGAGCGCGGTGATCACACCCCGTCCATCGGACGTGCTGTGGAGCAAGTCGCGCACGTCAAATTCGGGCTCGCCGAAGAATTGAGCGGCGCCCTGGGCTTCCAATTCGACGATCTCGCGCAGCAGCACCCCCACGGTGGCCGTCGACATTCCGCCCATTTCCGCCAGCAGCGGTTTGCCCTCGGCGCCGGAGAGAAACTTCAGTACCGCCCTGAGATCGGCGAAATCCAGCAGCGGAAGCCGCTGGTCGTCGCAAATCCGGAAGACCAGAGTGAGCACGCTGGTCTGCGTGTCGTTGAGTCCGAGGACTTTGCCGAGCAGTAGCGGTCCGAAGCTCGCCACGGTGGCCCGCAGCTGCGCGCCGGTCTTTCCGGTCAGGCTCACAAATTCGACCGGGAAGGCCGTCGGCGCCCAGGCCGCGCCGATCGACGTGGCCCGCTCGTCCACGGCGGGACTCCGCACTCCGGGCGCGGCGAGTCCCGACAGGTCTCCCTTGACGTCGGCGAGGAATACCGGCACGCCCTGCGCCGACAACTGCTCGGCCATCAACTGCAGCGTCCTGGTTTTCCCGGTCCCGGTGGCGCCGGCCACCAGGCCGTGGCGATTCATCATGGCGGTGGGAATCGCGACCTTGGGCTCCTGCACTACCTCCGCCCCGTCGAGGGCACCGCCCAGCGTGATGACCGGGGCGGCAAAGGCGTAGCCGGAGGCGAGGGTGTCTTTGAGGTCAGGCATCGGAGTCCTCAGCAGGAGGCGCGGTCGAGCAGATCGGCCACTCGGCTCATCTCCTCGATCGTGTTGTAGCAGTGCGGTGCCAGCCGGAGCGCCCCCTCCCGGACCGAGGCGGCCACACCGGCCGCCGTGAGCGCGGCCAGGCCGTTCGGTACATCGGCGGCGGAGAGGCAGATCATTCCGGAGCTCGCGGGACCCCGTGGAGAGAGCACTCGCACGTCCCGCCGATCGGCCCACTCCAGGACGGGCCGGCCGATGGTTTCGAGATGGGAGGCGATCCGCGCCACCCCGAGCTCCTCGAGGAGGTCGAGGGCGTGATTCATACCCAGGATATCCTGAAACGGCAGGGTAATCAGTTCGAACCGGCGCGCGTCGTTCCGGAGCGCTCCGCTGTAGTCGCAGAGCGTGGTGAAGTTCGCGGTCCCTTCGAAGGCGCTCCATCCCGCGAAGGGAGAGACCAGCTCCGGCACCAGCTCACGTCGCACGTAGACGAATCCGGAGCCCCACGGCGAAAGCAGCCACTTCTGCGCCCCGCAGGCCAGGATGTCCACCGGCGTCTTCCTGACGTCGAACGGCACGTGGCCGAGCGCCTGAATGGCGTCCACCACCAGCCAGGTTCCAGTGGAACGGGCCGCCTCGCCCAGCCGGTCCAGATCGGCCTTATAACCGGTGTGAAACTGCACGTGGGAAATGGCCAGCGCGCGCACCTGCCGATCCTGTAACCGCTCCGTGATCCGGGCCTCGTCGGGCCATCCCTGTGGCGTGACCGGCACCAGCTCCATGCGGACGCCCCGGTCCGAGAGCTGGCGCCACGGGAAGACATTGGCGGGAAACTCCCCGTCGCTCACCAGGACGATGTCTCCCGGCTCGAAGGGCAGCATGCGGGCCGCCAGGTTCAGGCCGAAGCTGGTGTTGGTGGCGAGGGCGATTTCGCCGATCTCGGCGTTGATCAGGCGGGCCGCGCAGCGGCGCCCATCGGCCAGAATCTCCTGGAGCCGCTCGTCGGAATGACGAAAGGGTGCGCCCCGATCCTGCATGAAGGCATCGAGGGCGCGCACGGTCCGCTCCGGCAGGGGGCCGGTCGAGGCATGGTTCAGGTAGATCTGCTGGCCGGCGCCAGGAAATTCCGATTGCCGGAGCGCGGCAACGTCGTAGCCGGAGGCCGAGGCGGCGGAGACCGGGGTCATGCTGGTAATATGCTCTCCATGGCGGCTTCTCCCCACTTCAACCTGGTGCTCGGCGGCGGCGGACTCAAGGGCCTCACCCACATCGGCGTGCTTCGGGCGCTGGAAGAGCGTGGCCTCACGCCGCAGGCGGTGATCGGCTGCAGCATGGGCGCTCTGGTGGCGGCGGCCTGGGCCTGCCGCGTTACAGTGCCGGCGATGGAGAAGCGCGCGCTCGAGGTGGTCCGGGAAGACGTGTTCCGGATCGCCCACATCGACATGGCGCTCAAGCGCATGCTCTCCCCCGCGATCTATCGCCGTGAGCCGCTGGACCATCTGATCCGTTCACTGGTGGGTGACGTCACCTTCCGGGACCTCACCCGCCGGCTGGTGGTGAACACGGTGGACCTCAACACCGGCCAGCAGGTGCTTTGGGGCCTGCCCGGCCTCCGGGACGCCCGGGTGGCTGACGCGGTATTCGCCTCCTGTGCGCTGCCGGGCATCCTGCCGCCCCGCGCCATTCTGGGCCGCTATTGCATCGACGGCGCGGTGCTCGAAAATCTACCGGTTCGGGCCGCCCTCGCGGTCTCGCGCGCGCCCATCATCGCGGTGGATGTGGGGGGGACGCGGGTGGAGCGCAAGGGAGTGGAGCGCAAGGGATTCGTGGCCACCTACAGCCGGGGTCTCGAGATCGTGATGCAGACACTGGCCGCGGAGCACCTCCAGGACTGGTCCGAGCCCCCCGTGGTGCTGGTGCGTCCGAGGGTAGAGCGGGTGTCCATGTTTGCCTTCACCCGCACACCCTTCCTGCTCGAGGAGGGCTATCGGGCGATGAATGAGGCGCTCGACCGCCTGCCTCACGGCCTCGACGAGCTGCCTGCCGGCATCCATCCCCAGCGGGAGGTGAGCGTCTCGGTGGATCGCTCGCTCTGCGTCGGCTGCGGGGCCTGCGTGGCGCGGGCCCCGGAAATTTTTCAGATGGGATTCGACGG
>JANNGX010000249.1:0-11677 GCA_031404115.1 Gemmatimonadales bacterium
CGAATACGCCGCGTTTTTTGAAGAAGTAAATTCGAAGACCGTTGATCTGATGAAGATATTCTCGGACAAGCTATACATCCACCCGGATTTCAAGGGCCGTAGCTCGATCACTCCCGCCGGCTCAAGACCCAGATGCCTACACATAGCGCCCTGCCCAAGCGGCCGGGCGACCTCGCCACGCAGCTTCAGACTCAGCGGAACACCCTGTTCCTCAACCGGGGGGATGGGACCTTCGGCGAGGCGTCGGAGTTTGCCGGCGTCTCGGCCAGCGGCTGGTCCTGGTCCACGATGTTCCTGGACGTCGACCTCGACGGGTGGCAGGATCTCCTGATTGCCAACGGGCACGCCTGGGACGTGATGGACGCCGACACCCAGGAACGCCTGCAGAACCGGCTGACCGACATCCCCTGGCAGCGGCAGCGCTGGGAATACCCCGGGCTCTCACTGGCAAACATCGCCTACCGGAACCGCGGCGATCTGACCTTCGAGGACGTCAGCCAGCAGTGGGGCTTCGGCACCGAGGAAGACATCTCCCATACGATGGCCACCGCCGACCTCGACGGCGACGGCGATCTCGATCTCGTGGTGAACCGGCTCGGAAGCCCGGCGCTGGTGCTCGAGAACACCGCCCCGGCGCCGCGGATCGCGGTACGGGTCTCCGGCAACGCGCCTAACACGCGCGCGGTGGGAGCACGGATCCGGGTCCTCGGGGGCGCCCGCCCGGTCCAGGAGCGCGAGGTGGTGGTCGGCGGCGGGTACATGTCCCACAGCGACTACCTGGCCAGCTTTGCGACCGGGACGGCGGAACGGGTGACGATCGAGATCGTGTGGCGCAACGGACGGCGCACCGAGATCCGGGACGCCGTGCCGAATCGCCTCTACGAGATCACGGAACCGGTGAGGGGTGATTCCCTCACATTGGGTGCTCCCCGCTCACTGGTCACCGGTCACCCGGCGCTGTTCGAGGATGCCACCGCCCTCCTTGGTGGCCACCGCCACGTCGAGGACACCTGGGACGATTGGAATCGCCAGTACCTGCTTCCCAGCGCCCTGTCGGAGCTGGGCCCCGGCATCGCATGGTTCGACCTGGACCGCGACGGCGACGAAGACCTGATCATCGGGACCGGGAAGGGCGGGCGCATTGCGGTGTTCACGAACCAGGACGGCCGCATGGTGCCCGAGCCGGCAAGGGGGCCGGTCGCCAACGCCGATTTCACCGCCATCCTTGGCCTGGCTGGATACGGTGGCTCGCGGCTGCTGGTGGGCGTCTCGACCTGGGAGTCGCGCTCGCTCGCCGAGATGACCAGCCAGCCCGCGGTGGTGAGTATCGCCACCACGGCGGGACGCCTCGCTGCAACGGCACAGGAGCTGGTGGGCTCCCACGAATCGGCTACCGGGCCGATGGCGCTCGCCGATTACGACGGAGACGGTGACCTCGATCTCTTCGTGGGCGGGCGAGCCATCCCGGGGCGCTATCCGGTCGCGGCCTCCTCGGGGCTGTTTCGGAATGAGGGTGGCAGGTTCACGTACGATGCGGCCAATTCCGAGCTCCTCCGCGGTATCGGCCTGGTTTCCGCGGCGCTCTTTGCCGACATCGATGGGGATGGGGACGAGGACCTGCTCCTCGCTCGGGAATGGGGGCCCCTCGGGCTGCTGCTGAACCAGGGGGGCACCTTCTCGGCCGCCACGGCCGCGTGGGGGCTCGAGCATTGGACCAGCCGGTGGAACGGCCTCGCCGCGGGCGATCTGAACGGCGACGGCCGGCTCGACCTCGTTGCGACGAGCTGGGGCAGGAATACCGTCGAGAAGGCCGACACCGCCAGGCCGCTCCTCCTGGTACACGGTCCCATCGGCGCAGCCAACGAAGAGGAGATGCTGCTGGCCCGCTACGACTCGAGGCTCGGAGCTCCGGCCCCGCTGAACAGCTTTGCGCGAGTGCGGGTGGCCTTGCCCGCGGTGGTGAGCCGGATTCGCACGTTCACGGCCTACGCCGACGCCTCGCTCGATCAGGTCCTGGGACCGCTCGCGGCCGGCGTGCAGCGTCTGCAGGCCGTGACGCTGGACCAGACGGCCTTCCTGAATCGCGGAGGTCACTTCGAGGCGGTTCCCCTCCCCACCGAGGCCCAGCTCGCGCCCGCCTCCTATGCCGGAATCGCCGACTTCGACGGCGACGGCAACGAGGACGTGTTCCTGAGCCAGAATTTCTATCCCACCGCGGTCGGAACGCCCCGGTACGACACCGGGCGCGGACTGCTGCTCACCGGGGATGGTCAGGGCGGGTTGCGCCCGGTGCCGGGCGCTCTATCGGGTCTGGCGATCTACGGGGATCAGCGGGGCGCCGCCTACTCGGACTTCGACGCCGACGGCCGTCTCGACCTCGTGGTCTCGCAGAACGGCGCCGCCACGAGGCTCTTCCACAACCGCGGCGCCAAAGCTGGCCTCCGGGTCCGGATCAGCGGACCGGCGGCCAACCCCGACGGCGTTGGCGCCCAGATCCGGATCGTGTATGGGGACCGGATGGGCCCGGTGCGGGAGGTTCACGCCGGATCGGGATTCTGGTCCCAGAATGGGGCGGTCCAGGTGTTCGGCCTCTCCGGCACGCCGACCGCCGTCTGGGTTCGCTGGCCCGGTGGAAGCGAAGCGAGAACCCCGGTGCCTGCCGGATCAGGTGAGGTGATCGTGAAGCGGTAAAAAACGGCGGGGGAGGATTGATCCCCTCCCCCGCCGCGTTAAGATCGTCCGGCCGGTGCTACGGATTACGATCGATGCAAGCCGTGAACTGCGGGTTGTTGGTCTCGTCGAACGGAATCGGCAGGTTGTACTCGGAGCCGAAGACGCCGCCCTTGTTGTTTCCGTTGATGATGTAGGGCGCCCCGCCGCCGCCCGGGAACACCGCCGTCGCGGTACGGCCGTACTGCCGCACCAGCCGCCGCAGATCTCCCAGCCGGTGACCGCTCAGATAGAGCCAGAAGGCCCGCTCCCTGAACATCAGGTCCTCACGGGCCGCCGGCGTGACCGGATCGGCCAACGGGGTGAGCGCCGGGAAGGTCGACGGCGCCGGAAAACCCGCGGGATACACCGTGGGGATGCCCACAGTCTGAGACCGCAGCGCGTTGAGCGTATTCAGCCAGGTGGTGGCGTCGCCCGCCTTGAGCGCGGCCTCGGCCTCGATCAGGCGGGCCTCCACCCCCGTGGCGATGGCCAGCGTTGCCGTTTCGCTAGCGTACTTGCCCTGGTCGTACTGCGGCGTGGCGTTGTCGAACCCGACGTCATTCGCGGGGGTGCGGGCCCAGGGAACTCTCGGGTCGAAAGCGGTGCGGAAGTTGAGCCCGTTGCCGCCGTCGGTGTCGATGACCGTGAACCGCTCGCTCTGGCTCAGGAAGACGAACACGCCGTTCTGTTGCCGGCCGAGGGCCAGAGTGTGGGTGGTGTTGTAAGCGAACGCGGTCGGTACCCCCGCCACCGCCGCCCCCGCCGCCGCGTACTGACCAAGATTAAGCAGGGCGCGGCCCTTGCCGACCTTGGCGAAGTTGGTGACCGTGGCATTGGCAGGATAGGCCAGCGCCGAATCGTACAGCTTGACCGCCTGAGTGAACAGTGCGGAGGTCGTGAGTCCGGCCCCAAACGTCAGGGTTCCGTCCTCGCCGGCCGTGCTGATCGGCACGCCGGAGCAATAATTTTCTCCGAGGTAGTTGTAAAGGGTGCCTTCGAGGTTGAAGGCCTCACCGATCCGGGAGTCGGTAGCCGGCGTGGCCGATACCGTCTTGATGACCTCGGAGGCCCGCCCGGCGGAGCGCCGGGCCCGCTGAATCTGCCGAAACACCGCCAGCAGGGTCCCGTTGCGCAGATCGATCGGCCCGCGCTGGTCGTACTCCTTCCGGGTGGGGAAGGTCTCGGAATTGCCCAGTTCATCGGAGAACGATCCACTCACCAGGATCTGCCCCTCGAGACCCCCGGCGTCTCCCACCACCGCCAGCGAGAAATCACCCAGGGCGCCGGCGTGCAGCGCCGCGAGGCCCTGAGGAGTGGTGAGGCTGACCGGATCGATGATGTCCGGGTTGGTCACCTTGAGGATCTCGCTCGGCGAGCAGGCCGCGAGGGCCAGCATCCCCGCGAGTCCGATCCCAATCCGCTTCATGCGCGTCATGGTCGTCAAGCTCCGATCAGAAGGTGAGGTTGGCCCGCAGGATGAACGTCCTGATCTGGGGCTGGGTCAGGAAATCCCACACGCCAAACCCGTTGAGGGCGCCTTGACCCTGGCCGTTCACTTCGGGGTCCACCCCGGTGTATCCGGTAAAGGTGACCAAGTTGCGCCCGGCCAGTGAGAGACTGGCATGCTGGGCGCCCAGCAGCCCCGCCACGCGGTTGGGCACCCGGTAGGTGACCGAAACTTCACGAACCTTGAGGAACTCGCCGTTCTCGAGGTAGCCCCAGTTCGACGCGAAGCCCTGGAATCTGCGCGCGACCGCCCGCGCCTGAATGTTGAGCGGCGCGTTCTTGTCGTGCATGCCCTGGCAGTTGTTGCCGGTGGCGGTGCAGCGGAACACCTCGGTGAGGTTGTACACCTTGTGGCCGCCCTTGTAGTCCAGCAGGCCCTGGATGCGGAGCGCCCCGCGAAAGAGCGAGAGGGTCTGGCTCAGGGAGAACTCCCGGGTCGGGGTCGGGGCGCCGACGAACTCCGCCGTGTCGCCCACCACGATCTCGGAGAGCTCGATGATGCCGTTGCCGTTCCCATCGGTGAACGACTTGAGCGGCCGCTCCCAGAACCCGCCGAGCGGATACTTCTCGGTGTGCCGCTGGAGGCCGGCGATCACCGGGGGGATCCCCACTCCCAACTGATCGAGCTCATTCTTGATTTTGCTGCCTGCGAGGGTGAAGTCCCACGCCACCGTCGGTGAGTTGATCACCCGCGCATTCAAGGTGATCTCGATCCCCCGGTTGTTGACCGAGCCGAGGTTCTCGAACCGGGTGGTGGAGACCCCGAGGGAAGGGGCCAGCACCCGCGCGATCAGGGCGTCCTTGGTGCTCTTGCGGAAGTAGGTGGCCTCGAGGTTGATGCGATCGGAGAAGAAACTCGCGTCGAAGCCCAGTTCCAGTTCCTTGGATTTTTCCGGCTTGAGGTTGGCCAGGCCGAGGCTTCCGAACGTCGCGGCGCTGGTGGAGGCGCCGTTCACCGACGAGGCAGTCGGGCTGACGAAGGTGAGCGCGTCCAGCGCGCCCGGCTGCAGGCCGGATGCGCCGAAGGCGGCCCGGACCCGCAGCAGCGACATGAAGGAGTGGAAGGGGAAGCCCGGCTCGTCGGACATCAGGTATGAGATGCTCGCCTTGGGGAAGGCGATCGCCTTGAAGTTGCGGCCGAACGAACTGTTGTCGTCCATCCGGATCGCGCCGGTCACGAAGAGGCGGTCCTTGTAGGTGAGCTGCTCCTCGACGAAGCCGCCGAGCTTGACCACGGTCGTGGTGGTCTGGCTGGCGGTGAGGATCGCCGCGCCGTCGATGTCCTGACTCCCGAAGGTCAGCCGCTGGCCTCCGGCCTGATTCTGGAAGAACACATCGCGGGCAAACTCCGCGCCCACTGTAGTGCGGCCGGAGATCGTCGAGTTCAGCCGGTAATTCCCGGTAAAGTTCGAGCCGACGGTGTAGGTCCGGAGCTGGGTTCGGGTGTCGAATTTGTTGCCCAGCGGCGTGGTGCTGAACGCGGGGCCCAAGGCCGTCGGGTCGAATTGGATGTCGGTGCGATTGGCGATGTCATAGCCGACCGTGGTGCGGTTCGAGAGCCACGTGAAGGGACGCCACTGCATGTTGGCGCTGCCGGTAAATCGCTCGATACCCTGCGACCGCACCAGCGAGAAGATTTCGCCCGGCGCGAAGAAGCCCCACCCGGCGACGCCCAGGGTGTCCGTGGTCCCGAAAAAGCCGGACGGCAGCAGGCCGAGCACGTTGTTGTCGTTCTGGGGCAGCCGGACATTCGACGTCACATACCCGATGTTCGTTTGCACGTCGAGGTTGTCCCGGAGATGAGTGCTCAGGTTGGTCCGGAGGCTCACGCGGCGGTTGGTGTTGGGCCGGATGGTGGTCTTGGGCAGCTCGGTGACGCCCCGCGCCGTGAAGAGACGGTCCCGCTCGGAGTCGGGGAGCTTGAATGTGCCCGCCTCATCCTCGAACTCACCCGAGATAAAATACTGCACGGCATCGTTGCCGCCGGAGACGTTGGCGCCGAACTGGGAGCGGTAGCCGCTCTGCACCGGCGACATCTTCTTGTCCTTGAGCGGATTGGAGATGATCAGTTTCTCGCTGGTGCAGGTCCCCGCGGCTACCTGGGTCAGCAGGCAGGTCCGGAGCGCGCCGCCCGGCGTGCCAGCGGTGATGGTACGGCCAACGTTGCGGTAGTTGTCCAGATAGTCGTTCTTGTCCTGGAGGCTGCCCCCCTCGAGGTACAGGTTCCAGCGGGGCCTCCCGGCGGTGCCCCTCTTGGTGGTGATGCGGATGACGCCGTTGGCTGCGGAGGTCCCGTACAGCGTGGCCGCCGATGGGCCCTTGACGATCTCGATGGACTCGATCTCTTCGGGATTGATGTCGTTGAGCCGGGAGGGGGATTGGCCGCCGGTGCCCAGCGCGCTCGAGACCGGGTCGGCGTTCACCTTGATCCCGTCCACCACGATGATCGGCTCGTTGGAGAGCGAGACGCTGTTGGCGCCGCGAATCCGGATCCGGGTGCCGGTACCCACCGAACCCGAGCTGGGCAGGATGGTGACGCCGGCCGAGCGGGCCTGGAGGAGCTGGCTCAGGCTGGTCACCGCCTCGCTGGCCACCAGCGAGTCCGCCCGGACCGTGCTGACCGTGTGCCCCAGCTCCAGCTTACGCTGCTCGCCGGTGGCGGTGGTCACGATCTCCTCGAGGGTGAAGGCGATGATGTCGAGGGGGAAGTCCAGGGCCGCCGCCTGGCCGGCCGCGACGACGACCGGCTTCTTTTCCGCAGCGTAGCCGACGGCAATGACCCGCACGTCGTAGTTGCCGATGGGCACTTCAGCGAAGCTGTACCGGCCGTCGGGGCGGACGATTACCACCTGCCCCGTCTGGGAGAGTTGGAGCCGGGCGCCCTGGATGGGCTGGCCGGTTGCCTTGTCGGTGACTTTTCCCGTGATGGATCCCGCCTGGGCGGCAAGCGGCGCCGCACCCAGCAGGAGAATCCAGGTGAGCCCCGCAAGCAGCCGACGAACGCTGGAGAGTGGCCTCATGGGTGCGATCCTCGAACTCGGGTGAGGAAGAACGGTGTTCCGGGCACAGATAACTCAGATGTGAGATTATATCATCTTCCGTGCCGGATGGAAGGGGTGATTCTGCCTGTAGTTAGCCCCGAATAACGGCTGTTCAAGGACATTCCGACACGCATTGAAACGGCCGGTCGTGTCGGATGGACACGCCCGGCTCCGGCTCACCGGGGAGCCGTGCCGGACACGGAACGGGTGGGGAGGGCTCGCAGCGCGCCGCGATACCTCGCCAGATCGGCCTGGTACTCGGGCAGGGCCACGAGATTGCGAATCTGCCAGGAATCCTTCCCCAGGTGGTAGAGCTCCTCCCGGCCATCCCCGTTCAGGATGTACTGCAGCGAATCGAGCACCACGCTCCGCATCGACCCCCGCAGCACCGGAGCGGGCGGAAACTTGGGCAACAACCGGTTGTAATCCACCGTGGCAAAAAGCGTGTCGGCGATCGCCGCGGCGCCAGCCACCGACCAGGCCTGGCTCAAGGAGTGTCCCGGCAGTCCCGGATTGGGAATTCCGGCCAGGTCGAGCAGGGTGGCCGGCAGGTCCCGGAGGGAAGCCAACGAGGGCACCCGCACCCCCCCGGGCGCCCGCCCCTGCGCGATGAGAAAGAGTGGAACGTGCAGGACCGGGAGGAAAAGGCTGTTCCCGTGAGAAATGACCCCGTGCTCGCCAAAGAGCTCGCCGTGGTCTGAGGTGACGACGATGATGGTGTTATCGAGAAGGCCCCTCGCGCCCAGGTGGTTGAGCAGGGAATCCACCTGTGCATCCAGATAGGTGATGGCCCCGTCGTAGGCGTCCATGCTGATGACCAGCTCCTCCAGAGGCACCGGGGGAGGGCCATAGGCGCGGTACATCGCCTCGAAGTATTTCTCGGCCACCGGCGCCGGCCGCGCGAAGTACATCGTGTCGTACGGCGCCGGCGGAAGGTAGGGCCCGTGCGCTTCGTAATAATTCAGGAATGCGAACCAGGGACGGCCCTGCTGCCGGTTCAGCCAGCCCAGGAACTCGGTATTCACCGTGCCACCCAGCTTCCCGTCCACCATCCGCCGTCGCCCGATCATCTGCGCCACCCGGTCGAGGGCAAACAGCCGACGCAGCAGACCAACTCGGCGCAGCACCGGGAGTGGCGTGAGCGGATAGTCCTCGTAGTGGTTGAATCCGCGGTCCAGCCCAGTGGGACGCCCCGCCTGGGTGTAGTTGGCCACGAATCCGGCCGTGGCGTAACCCGCTCCCGCGAGCGTCTGGGCCAGCGTCGGAAAGGCACCGTCCAGAGGACGATCCCAGGAAACCGACAGCTCGGTCGGGTAACGGCCGGTGAACATTACCGCGTGCGACAGCGTGGTCCATGGCGCCGCCGCCAGCGCGCGCTCGAACAGCACCCCCCGCGGCAGCAACGCTTGCAAATGCGGCGTGGTGGGACGGCCGTAGCCGTAGATCCCCATGCTCCAGGCCCGTGCGGTATCGAGAACCAGCAGGAGGATGTTGGGTCGGCCCGGGGCCGCGGCGGGAAGCGCAGCGACCGCGCGGCGCTCGGCTCGCGCGCTCAGCAACGGCCCGCCGAGCGCGACGGCGGCAATCAGCAGCACCGTCGCGGGCACGCCGATTCGAAATGCCCGCTTCAGGCCGTCGCTCCGCGGAGCCAAGGCCCGGGCCAGCCCGATCCCGACCCCCACGCCCAGTACCGCTTCGGCCGCGATGTGGATCCGCTCGAAGAGGAACAGCACCGCGCATGCGGCGAGCGCGCCGAACACCCCGATGACGACGCGCGGCGAACGCAGCGAAGGAGCAGCCAGCGCGATCAGGACGTAGAGAAGGCCGAGGGCAAGGAAGATCGCGCCGTCGGCGAGGGGAATCTGCCAGGGGTATTCCGGCGCCAGGAACAGGGTCTTGTGCTGGATCCGCTCGCGCACCAGGTGCACCAGGGCTTCGGCCACACCGGCCAACAGGCCGAATCCGGCCGCGACGAGCAGAACATCACCCCGACGCCAGCGGGAAGGTACCCGCGGTGCCGAAGGATGGGGGTTGACCATGGGGCCTCGTTTCGGAGGAGTCACTATGGTAATCGGGATAGCGAAACGGGCGCCCCGGCGGGGCGCCCGTTCGCACGTTCGACCTGATGCTACCTAGTTACGACGGTGGCGCCGCGCCTGCAGCAGGTTTGCCTTCATGATTGCCTCGCCGCGTTCGCGGACACTGATGATCGAATTTCCATTGCCATCCACTCCGGGGGCCAGGCCGGCGGGATTGCCGGGGCCGCCAAAGCTGTAGAACTCCTTCTTGAGCACATCGAGCTCCTTGGCCGGAATCGGCATCTGCCGCGGGGTCATCGCGAGCAGACCGTCGATGCGGCGCCGGTTGAAGAACGGCTCGCTGCCCATGCCGAGCAGCTCGATGTCCTGCTCGTACTGCAGGGCCGCGAGCATGGCCGCGGTGCCTTCGCCGCCGGTGAGCGCCGCAAGGCCGCCACGGGTGACCCGGGTCTTGTTGATGAGCGTCGCCGCCAGCGCCGCGCTACCACCGCTCCGGATCAGGCCTTCGGCCCAGAGCAGATCGTTGAGCGTCGCGGTGTAGACCGGCGCGAGCCCTTTGCCGTCCTCGGTGGGAAGCCCGTAACCGGGGTAGGCCAGGTACGAGTACCGGATATGGCCCAGATTCGACTGATGGTACTGGCCGCGGGCGGCGCGGAAGATCGCGACGCCGGCGTAGGCGAAGTCGGTACCGGCAGCGGCGGTCTGCACCTTCGTGCCCACGCCGAGGAAGTCTTCCGACGGGCCCCAGGTGCCGTCGCCCACGCGCTTGTCGAAGGCGTCCGGCTGCGGGTTGCCCGCCGGATCGGGCCACGGGTCCTGGTGGACCTTGGACGGGGTAGCGCCGGCGGTGATGTTCCTGGCCAGCCGGGTGTCCACCCGCATAGTGGTGATGTCGTTCCCCCAGGCCTTGATGCCATCGATCATGTTGGTACGGTCGTTATAGAACTTGATGTCGAGCGGAGTACCGCTGCTCAAGCCGGCCGAGGCATACGTCGCCACCTGGCCCCAGTTGACCGTGACGTTCTCCGCCGCGTTGCGCGGATACATGGCCAGCAATTCGGCCTGCATGGTCTTGACCAGCTTGACCAGCTGGGGGCTGCTGTAGGACGGGCCGCTGGTGGCGCCGAGCCAGGTCGAGGGAGTCCCCGAGAATCCGGCCGCCGTGATGAGGGCGGTGGCCTGGTCGAATTTGGCAATGGCCGAGTCCCGCAAAACGGCCCGGGTGACCAAGGGCAGGGCCAGCGGGTTCGCGAGGTCGGTGGCCTCGGTGACCACGAAGCCCTGGTCGTAGTGCAGCGCGATATTCGCGAACACCACGCCCTGCACCATGACCGACGCCGCCTCGAGCATCTTGGTGTTGGCGGCGTCCGAGATGATCACATTGTTCTGCCGGATCGCGATCAGCACGTCGTTGACCGACGAGAGCAGGCCGTAATACCCATACCAGATGGTTTCGACCTCGAACCGGAAGTTCGATGTGGGATTGTTATCCCAGCCGCACCGCGCCGGGCATTCGTTCCCGAACGAGGTGTAGTATCGCAGGTTGAAGTTGTTCCACGAGGCGGTATAGGCGTCCGCCATGGCCTCGAGAACCAGCGGGCCGTCGTAGGTCTGCCGGGTTTGTACCCAGTTACGGATAGCGCCTGTCACCAGACCGGCCACCGCGCCGGGATCCGAGAACGCGCGCTCGGCATCGGGATTGTTCGGGTTCGTCACCTCGAGGCTCTTGCACCCCGCCGTGACCAGCACCGCAACCGCCGCGAGCCGGGTCCATCGTGTGAACTTGCGCATGAACGAACTCCTCATGAGAGTCGAGTCGGGGCTCAGAACGCGATCTCCACGGATCCGGTGAACGTCCGGAAGTGGGGGTACTGGAACCAATCGACACGGAACTGGAACGGATCGCCGGCGATGCCCGAGACTTCGGGGTCATAGCCGGAGTACTTCGTGAAGGTGAAGAGGTTCCGGCCCACGATTCCGAGACGGACATTCTCCAGACGGCCGAGGCCAACCTTCCGAAGCTGGTCGCGCACCAGCGTGTAGTTGACCGACATTTCCTTGATCTTCACATAGGTGCCCGGCTCGACGAAATATGCCTGGGCATTCAGGCCGTTGTAGAAGTAGTTGTAGTAGGTCTGCGACTTCTTCTGCTCTTCCGGCTTGCCACGCTGATCGTAGACCCGGTCGCGGTTGTCGAAGAAGGGCCACTGCCGGGTGCCGTTGTAGATGTTGCCGCCCTGGCTCCAATCCACCAGCCCGGTGATGGCAAAGCGCTTGTAGTTGAAGGTCGAGCTGAAGC
Organism: Gemmatimonadales bacterium; assembly: GCA_031404115.1. GTDB lineage: Bacteria > Gemmatimonadota > Gemmatimonadetes > Gemmatimonadales > GWC2-71-9 > JABFSM01. The sequence goes on from JANNGX010000249.1 coordinate 11,598, forward strand.
TGGCGTTGAAGTCGGGGTTGGCATCCCCGATGCGGACCAGATCGGTCGTCTTGGAGCAGCTGCCGTCCGACGCGGTCGTC
>JANNGX010000250.1:0-1920 GCA_031404115.1 Gemmatimonadales bacterium
CAATCGGCGAGATCACGACGCCGGTGCCGCCTTCGCGGTCGCCGCCCTTGAAGAGGGAGGCATCCACCAGGACCCTGCCGGTGACCCGCTTCACGCCCCGGGCCGCGACCTGGCTTGCCAGCCCGCGTATCGCCGCCAGCGGATCGCCGTCCACTGCGACGCCGGCATAGGAGTGGTCTTCGTCCTTGAAGGCCAGGGTTCCATCGGGGCGGGCGCGGCCCGAGAGGTTGGGGTCTCCACTCGCGACCAGCACCAGGTCACCATTCAGCGTTCCATCGGCGCCGAGGGGGCCAGTGCGGTAGACCCGGGTATGAAACCGGTAGCCGGCGCCGAGGAGCTCGAGGGCCGTTCCCACTGAGAGCAGCTTGGTGGTGGACGCCGGTGTGAAGAATTTGTCGCCGTTGATACGGTAGACCGGCTTCTTCGCGTCGAGATCGTAGAACGCGACGCCAAAGAAGGCATGGGCAAACTCGGGCCGCGCCATGACCGCGTCGATGCGCGATGCCAGGGACTGGCCGGTGAGCGGTGACCAGTGAGCGGTGACCAGTACGCCCAGTACGGCGCCGGTCCGGCGAAGTATGCGCATGATGGTCACGGTGCGGGAATCGGCGGCGGCCCGGCGGGCACCCAGGGCTTGTAGACAAACCCCGCGGTCTTGCCGGAAAATTCCGCGCGGATGGCGTCCCGCATGGCCGGGTTTTCGAACAGATCCACCGCGGTCATCGCCATGGCCTTGGCGGCGTAGATCATTCCCTTGTGGCCGACCGGGTGCGCGCCGGTGGCCACCACCGGCCAGGCGTGCCACGGGGAGTTCCACACCCCGGTGGCCACGGTGAGGTTGATCGTCGGGGTGAGCCAGCTCACGTCCCCCACGTCGGTGGACCCGCCTTCGGGGGCGGCGGGCGGCGGGTCACGGAACGGCTGTACATCTCCCACCATGCCACGCTCGTCAATTCCCACCGCGCGTTGAATGGCCTTGGCAAAGCTCTGCTCGGCCTCGGTATAGGTGATGGGGCCCAGCGCGGTCAGGTTGCTGTGGAGCAGCCGGCTTCCCGTCTGATTGACCAGAATCTCATAGTCGCCCGCCTGGATCGCAAACCTGGATTCGACCCCGGCGATTTTCGCGGCGCCTTCCGCAATCTCCCGGACTCGCGCCAGGACCGGCTCGATGCCGGCACCTTTCGAATCCCGCACCCACATCCAGACCTTGGCGTAGTCCGGGACGACGTTCGGGACATCACCGGCCTTCTGCACCACGTAGTGCATCCGGACGCTGGGCCGCACGTGCTCGCGGAGGAGGTTGACGCCGTGGGTGAACGCCTCGCCGGCATCCGAGGCACTGCGGCCGTTCCAGGGATCGAACGCCGCGTGCGCGGTCTTGCCCCGGAACTCCACCACGAAGTCCACGATGGCCTGGCTGCTGCCGTTGTCCGCGCCGGTGCGGTCCGACGGATGCCAGACCAGCATCACGTCTACGTCGTTGAACATGCCTTCCCGCGCCATGTACACCTTCCCGCCCACCGCCTCCTCCGCCGGTGTGCCGTAGAAGCGAATGGTGCCCTTGAGCTTGCCCGCGGCCACCAGGTCCTTGATGGCGGAGGCGGCGCCCAGGCTGGCCGCGCCGAAAAGATTGTGGCCGCAGCCGTGGCCCGCGCCGCCGGGCACCAGCGCCTCGCGGGTCGGCTGGACCTTCTGGGAAATCCCCGGCAGCGCGTCGAACTCGCCCATGATGGCGATGACCGGCTTGCCGCTGCCGAATTCGGCGGTGAACGCCGTCGGCATGCCCGCCACCCCGCGGGTTACCCGGAATCCCTGTTGCTCGGCGTAGTCGGCGAGCAGCGCGGAGGAGCGGGATTCGCGAAGCGCCGTCTCGGCGAAGCCCCAGATCTTGTCGGAAAGGCCCACGAGGTCGGTGGCCCG
>JANNGX010000251.1:0-13653 GCA_031404115.1 Gemmatimonadales bacterium
CGGCCTGGAAGGCGGTGCCGGCGCCGAGGGCCGCGGCGAGGCGGTCCTGGACCGCGCCGAACACCAACGCTTCGCGGGTCGTGCTGGCGGCCCCGATGAGCCGAAAGGTGGTGTTGGTCTCGAAGCGGAGCCGGGTATCGAACGCGCCGGTGATCTGGTGGCCATCCCCGAACTCTCGCGCCGTGAGCGTGCCTCCCAGGAATCCATCGGCGAGCACGTCCACCCGTCCCCGGGCCACGCCGACCCGGACGCGCTCTCCGGCGTAGGGGTCGAGTGCCCCGGGGCTGAGGCCGCCGATCGGATCGTCAAATCGATAGTCGGGTGCGGCGTCAAGGGCGGCGAGCGTGGCGAGCCGGACCCGGCCGAGCTTGCCGGTCAGACGGACCCCGCCGTCGGGATCGGCAATGCGCCGGGTGTAAATCAGATTGATGGGCGGCGGAATGAAGTCCACGAATTGACCGGGCATCGGAAAGCGGGATTCCAGGATGTCGGTCGATTCGAGGAAGAACGGGCGCTTCTCGGGAAAGAACAGGGCAAAGCGGTTGTTGAGCTCGAGTTGTCCGGCGTCGGCTTCCACCTGGGAGAAATCGGGATTCCAGGTCCCATCGAGGGTGAGGCCCGGGGTCAGGCCCACCTTCGCGTTGACCCCGAGCTCGCCTCGAGCGGACCAGGGCTCATACGGACGGCCGATTTCCTTCCGCTCCCGGAGCGCTCGGCCTACCAGCGCCGGATTGACTTCGATGTTGCGGGTGGTGCCAATGTCGGCCAGCCCGGTCAGCGTGATCATCTGGCAGAGGTCGCATCCCAGGTCGCGATTGCGGGGCCAGGGCGTGTCCTCCATGCCGTCGCGTCCGTAGCTCCGGGTCAGGGCCAAGCCCCAGCGCTGCTGGTCCGCCGCGGGGAATCGGAGCGACTTGAACGGGATGGCGACCTCGATCACGTAGCCGCCGGGGCCGACCCTTCCCGCCGTGTCGAAGATTCCGTCCCACTCGCTGAATTCGCCTCCTTCGATACGAATGCCATCGCCCTGGATGCCCAGGGGATTGACCGCGATGCCGAACGCGCGCCGGCGATCGTTGAACGTGTCGATCTGGATCGAGATGTAGTCCTGGCCCTGGGACACCACGGCGTCCCGCTCGTGGAGCCGGTACCGCATCCGGGCCGGATCGTCGCTGGCCTCGATCGCGATGTACAGGGCATCGCGGCCGTAGGCGAGGTAGGCCACCGTCGCGGCCGCCGGGGCGCTGTTGTCGCCGGGGCGAGTCTGGACCCAATGCTCGAGGCGGGCTGCTGTCCGCCACATTCCCTCGCTCAGCACCCCGTCGATGGCGGGTCGCTGCTCGGTACGTGGCACTGACAGCTCGCCGGGGGTTCCCTGGGCGGCGGCCCGGCCCGCGCCGATCGCGAGCAGAACGAGGTGCAGCCGGCTGGTCCGGATCATGGGCGGGCTGTGGTGAAGTGGATGGTGAGGATGCGCCCGGTGCGATTCGAACGCACGACCCTCAGCTTAGAAGGCTGATGCTCTATCCAACTGAGCTACGGGCGCGACACGGACTTACGATAACGGACTGACTCCGTGGTGACAACGTGTTTGGCACTACGGGCCATTTTCCGGAACGTCACGACCCCCCGGCTTCGCCGTCAGGGTTTGATCAGCGGCCCGCGGATGAACACCACACCGAGCACTCCCACAAAACCGAGGCCGTCGGTTCCCCAACGGAACGCGGCTCCGAACATAGTTGCGGGGTAGATGTCCGTCACGGAGACCAGCGCGCGAGTCGTCGCATCCATGGTCGAAATCGTCGACTCGAGCTCGAAATGGACCCGGTTGTTGGCCAGATCGGGAATCGGAACACCGGTCGCACCGAACCGATACAGCTCTCCCGCCGGCGGAGCATTGAACACGGTGCCGTCCGCGATGAACAGCCGCCCCGCGTGGTAGATGATCGCGCCCGAGACGATTCGGATGCCGCCATTGTCGGGCGGGGCGGTCTCGACGACACCCGCGGCGGTGACGGCGAGCGTACGCAGGAAGGTTCCGTCGTACGCATAGAATTGTACCGCGGTGGCGAAGTCGGTTATCTGAGGAATCAGCTGCACGTAGGCGAGGCGGGGTTGTCCCTCATCGTAGACCCCCACGTCGCCGTTCTTGTGCAGGACCACAACCAGGCGATTCTGGCCGGGCACGGCGCGGAGCCGAGACACTTGCGGCGCGATGACGCAGCAGTGCTGGGCGGTCAGTGGAAAGGTCAGATCGATGGTTTGGGTGGCCAGGTCGATCCGCTTCATGATCGACAGCGATTCAAACCCCACGTAGAGGTATTTGCCGTCGTCGGTGATCGCGAGGCCGTATGGCTCCGCGCCGACCCGGAGCGACCACACGACGTCGCCGGTAACCGGGTCGAGAGCCACCACCCGATCACCAAAATCAGTCACCCAACTCGGCGTCGAGATGTACACCAACTGCCGCAGCGGATCCCACAGTCCCTGATTGGCCGCCAGGGCCACCGAACGATGGCTGGTAATCCCCGATGCCGCCCCGTAGACGCGCAGGGTGGCCGTCCCCGCCCCGCCCGCGAGGTTGATGTCGATGCGGCGGGGCGTGGCGAAATCCTGGGCCGTGCCGGTGACGGTAATGACGTTCGGGCTCACGAACTGTGATGGGGGATTATTGCCGTTCCATACGACATCGATTTGCGGAGTGAAGTGGAATCCCCTGATCGTGACGGTTCTTGGACCGCTGCCCTGGACGACAGATCCGGGATCCACAGTCAGGACCACGGGTGGTATTGCGAGCACCGGAAGTGAACGCGGCAGTGACGTGCCTCCCCCGGGCGACGGATTGGCGACGGTCACCTGGCCCACCGTGCCTTCGACCAAGTCGTCGAAGGTCAGCCAGGCCCATATGCGGGTGTCATTCTCAAACCGGGTCTGACGGGGACTCCCGTTCCATCGCACGACCGATTGGCGAGTGAACTTGGATCCCAGGACCAGCAGCTCGTACGGTTGGCCGGCGGAAACCGAGGCATGGTCGAAGGCCGTGATCGCCGGTACGCCGTACTGGACCGGATACGGGAACGGAAGCGAGGGTCCGCCCGCCGGTGGATTCACCACGCGCAAAGCGTACGACCCGAGCACCGGTACGAATTCGGGCGGGACGGAGGCCCGTATGCTGGTGAACGACTCGTAGGTGGTGGGCAACTGGTTTCCGTTGATCGTGACGACCGAGCTGGCAAAGAAACCGCGTCCGGTCATGACGACCGAGAACGGAGTCACCAACCCGAAATCGCCGGTCACCGGGGTCACCGAGGCAATGAGCGGGGTCGGGAATCGCACGCCGACCGCGATGACACCGGAGAGGCCTCCGCCGGGCGGCGGGGTGTAGACGCTGATATTGCCGATCGTGGGGCCGGTGGAGAGGACCGCGGCGGGCACCGTTGCACGGAGGAGTGAATCGCCAAGATACAACGTCGGCAGGCGAGTGCCGTTCCAGCGGACTTCGGAGGGGGCGAGGCCGCTCACGAAGCCCTGCCCGATCACGTCGAGATTCTGGTCGTCGGGCGAGACTTCGAGCTCGAGCGGCTGCAGGCGGATAATGGCTGGCCGCGGGCTCTGGGGCGCGCTCGGTGGTTCCTTGCTCGAACAGGCCGCGCCAAGAAAGGCGAGGAACACACACCTGAGTAGCGGGCCTGTACGCATGGGGGACACATCGGGGCGGCCGGATTCGAACCGACGACTTCCTGCTCCCAAAGCAGGCGCTCTACCGGACTGAGCTACGCCCCGTGCCGGAAAAATAGCACTACACGGGCGTTCCCCGGATAGTCTTGATGGCCTGGCTCGCCGCCCCCACCAGATGGCCCGCTTCGCTGTTGATGCTCACCATGCGCATCCCGCGTCGCGCCCAACCGGCGGTCATCGCCGTGTCATTGGTGTGAATGGCGGGCACCACCCCGTGGGCGTCGCAGGCGGTCAGAGTCCGCTCGATGGCCGCGACCAGCTTGGGATCGTCCATCCGGCCCGGCACACCCAGCGCGAGCGACAGATCGGTGGGCCCGATGAGCGCCGCGTTCACCCCCGGCACCGTCAGCAGATCATCGAGGCGCTCGACCGCTTCTGCCGTCTCGATCTGGATGACCAGAAAGGTCTCCCGATTCATCCCTGCCAGGGTCTCGGCGAGCGGGCCGGCCCGGAAAGCGGTGTGGCCCCGGCCGAGCACGGCGCCGCGACGGCCCTCGGGCGGATACTTCATGTAGTGGACGCACTCCTCGACCTGTTCCCGTGCGGTGACCCGGGGCAGCATGATGGCCTGCGCCCCGCCATCGAGCGACTGGGCCACGTGGGTGTAGCTGAGCTCGGGAATCCGCACGACGGGGGTCACCCCCAGATCCCGCGCGGCGCGGCTGAGATCGGCGATGGTCTCGACGTTGAAGGAACCGTGCTCGTTGTCGATGATGACGAAATCGAATCCCGCATTCGCAAGCAGCGTCATGATGCCGGGCTGGCGGATCTCCACGAGCATCGTGCCGACGACCGTCCTGCCGGCCACAAGGCGCTGGCGCAGCCGGTTGGGAGGCACGGCGGAATCGGTCATCACGGACCCTTCGTGGAAGGTTTTTCCAGTGCTTCCCTGAGTGACGCGATGGCCCGCCCGCGATGGCTCACCGCGTCCTTCTCCGCCGCCGTTGCCTCGCCGAAGGTCTTGTCCAGCTCGTCGCTCAGGAAGAGCGGATCATAGCCGAAGCCACCGGTTCCCCGGGGGGTTTCCAGGATCCGGCCATTGCAGGCGCCCTCAAAGGTCTCGGGAAAGCCGCGCGCGGTGCGGTAGAGCACCAGGACGCAGCGATAGCGCGCGCGCCGCCGGGTTTCCGGCGCGCCGCGCAGGCGCTTGAGGAGATGGGCGTTGTTGGCCTCGGATACTTGCGCCTCGGTCCCTTCGGCGCCGGCCCAGCGCCGGGACCGTACGCCGGGCTCGCCCCCGAGCGACAGCACTTCCAGTCCGCTGTCGTCCGCCACGGTGGGTAGCCCGGTCTGCCGGGCGAAGTACTCCGCCTTGGCGCGGGCGTTGGCCGCGAACGAGTCGGCCAGCTCCAGCCGATCCTCCTCGGTGGAGGGGAATACGCCGGCCTGTTCCGGGAAGACGATCTCGATCCCGGAGCCCTCGAACAGCCGGCGGGCCTCTTCCTGCTTGCCGCTGCTCCGAGTGGCGAAGAGGAGCCTCACCAGCCGAGCGCCTTCCGCTGGAGGCCGAACAGCGTGGCGATGCCGAGCTGGGCCTGGTCGACCACCTGGTCCAGCTCGGCGCGCGAGAAGGTGCCATGCTCGCCGGTGCCCTGGACCTCGACGAATGCCTCGGGCGCACGCATCACCACGTTGGCGTCGACTCCGGCGTCCTTGTCTTCGGCGTAGGCCAGGTCGAGCATCACCTGGCCATCGACGATCCCGACCGAGACTGCGGCGACCAGCGCGCCGAATGCCGTGGGCCGTGAGGTGCGATCGGCCAGCCAGGCGCAGGCGTCCGCCAGGGCGACGCAACCACCGGTGATCGCGGCGGTGCGGGTGCCGCCGTCGGCCTGGAGCACATCGCAGTCGATCCGGATGGTGTACTCGCCGAACGCCATGGTGCCCATCGCGGCCCGAAGGGAACGCCCGATCAGGCGCTGGATTTCCGAGCTGCGGCCGCCGGGGCCGGTCCGCTCGCGGGAGGTGCGCTCGAGGGTAGCGCGGGGGAGCATAGCGTACTCGGCGGTCACCCACCCCTCGCCCGAGCCCTTCTTGAACGACGGCACACCGGGCTCGACGCTGGCGGTACAGTGGACCAGGGTACCGCCGGCACGGATCAGGCAGGATCCTTCGGCGTAGGGGTTGGCGCCGCGCTCCAACACCAGCGGCCGGAGCTGATCGTTGGTTCGCCCATCAATTCGGGGCACGGGTCTTCTCCACGAGGGCGGTAGTGGAATATCCGGGGACCAGCGGAATCGTGAGCACCCGTCCGCCGGCCGCCTCCACGAGATCGGCTCCGACGATGGTGTCGCGGGTGTAGTCGCCTCCCTTGACCAGCACGTCCGGCTGGAGCAGGGCAATCAGCTCGAGCGGCGTCGGCGCCTCGAACACAACGACCCGATCCACGGCCTCGAGCGCGGCCAGCACGCGGGAGCGCGCGAGTTCGTGCGCGACGGGCCGGCCGATACCCTTGCCGAGCCCCTGCGCGGACCGGTCGGAATTTACCGCGACAAGGAGATGATCGCCCAGCGCGCGGGCCGCCTCGAGATACTCGACGTGGCCGGGATGGAGCAGATCGAAGACGCCATTGGTGAAGACCAGCCGACCTTTGAGGCCCCTCCGCCAGCTCATGGCAGCGGCCGGCGTGAGGAGTTTTTCGGAGCTCTTGCGCATGCCGCGCTACTGGCGGACTTCGACCACGGGATTGAGCGTCACCCGCCGGCGCTTGAACGGCAGCTCGAGGTCCACGGAGTATCTGGTGCGAATCGTCACGACCGCGGGATGCTCGGTCCGCCGGATGGTAAAGCGTTGCGCCTCGGCGGGAAGGCTCAGGTCCTGGGCGATGCCCACGAGGTGCTTGACGATCTGCTCGTCCGGCTGGGTCTGGGCAAAGCGCGCACTGGTTTCCATCTCATCGAGCAGCCGATAGTAATTCCAATACACTTTCCCGATGTCCACGCCGTAGTACAGCACGGCCATGAACAGCAGCACGGCCACCAGGCACCCCAGAGTGCTCGCCCCGCGACGTCCCCGGCGCGTTTCGGTCACCATTGGGATTGGGCTCCCTCCACGATATCTGTGATGAGCTTTTCCAGGGCCTTCTTGCGCCCCTGGGCTTCCTGGTTGGGGTCGTATTCGCCCTGGATCGTGAGGCCCTGCCGCTCCCAGAGCACCTTGTTGGCCTTCTGGTCCATGATCTTTACATCGAGGCTGATCTGCACCATCCGCCGGGTCACCTGCACGGTATTGTCGGCGCCCTGTCCGGTGAAGGTCAACGGCAGGTCCGGATCGTAGCGGCGCACGATGCCGGTAACCAGTGCATCGGCCTGCTCCTCGCCGGACTGCCGCAGGCCGAGTCGGCGCTCTACTGCCTCGCGCACCGCCTGGGTGATTTCCTGGGTCAGAATCGGCTCCGGGGTCAGGTTGTCGAATGGAAGCACGGCCACGGTCCGAATGTTCGACGGCAACCCTCCGCCGGAGAACTTGTAGAGGCACGCGCCGAGCGAGAGCGTGCTAGCGCTCAGGAGCAGCAGGACGAGTCCAGGTATCCGTCGCAAAGAGTCGTGCCTTCTCATTCTGGTAAAAGGTCAGATCAAGCCGGGCCGCCGGACTCGGCACCACCAGCCGGGAAGAGGCCGGCAAGCCATCAGGACCGAATTTCGTCTCTACCCGGCCCAACCGCTTGCCGCCCTGCCGAACCTCAGCAATGAGACGGTTGACGGCTCCGGCTTCCCGAATGTACTCCAGAGTATCCCCCCCTGACACGAATTGCCAAGCAGTAATGGTGCCGTCTCCAAATTTCCGCACGGTGGCGTCCGGCCCCGGTCCGCGGGCGATGCCAAGCATCGCCCAGAACAGGGGATAGTTGGGGACGAGCTTCTGCACCTCTTCCTCGGGATCCGCCCAAATGGCGGTGTCGCCGGCGACGAACGCGGCGGCCCGCCAGGAACCGAGGGCACCCACGACGTCGAACCGGACCGAGTCGGGGAGCGCCAGCCGGGCCCGGCCGCGGCCGCCGGCGGAGCCCTGCTCGTCCTGGAATTTCAACCGGAAACGGATTTCACGGGGTTCCGCGGGCCGGGTCGAGCGGGCCCACTCGGTTGCTTCATTCCGCGTTGCGGGCGCGAGGCCGGCCGGGATGGGGAGCGGGGCCAGGCCTCCCCCGGCGCATCCGCCGACCCACAACAGCGCGACAGGCAGAATGCGGAGCATGGCGTGGATCATAGCGGTGCCGATCTTCGCTCAGAAGAGGCGGCGGGGCGCGGGTGACGCCGGCAGCAGCGCCACCACGTCGGCCGGGAGCCGGGACCAGCTGAAATCCGCGCCGAGCACCATCATGGAAGTCTCGGCCGTGGCCAGCAGGGACGTGCGGTCGGGGCAGTCCACCGCATAGCCGAAGATGACCCGTCGCGGAACGCATTCCCGAACCCAGCAGCGCACGCGCACGAGGTCGTCGTAGCGGGCCGGCTGGCGATACCGGATCCGGAGATCGCCCACGGCGAGCCGGAGTCCTCTGTGCTCGAGGTCACCGTAGGTCATACCGGCGCGGCGGAGATGCTCGCACCGCGCGATGTCGAGCCAGACCAGGTAACGGGCGTGGTAGACCACCCCCATCTGATCGGTCTCGCTGTAGTTCACCCGGACGAACGTCTCGGACACGTCCGGCAGATCTGGTGTCATCTCGCCTCCCGGTCCTATCTTCGTGCGATGCCCATCGAACGCCTCGTCATCGTCTCGGACTCGCATCTGGGCGCGGTCCCCGACCAGGTGGAGGAGGCGTTTCTGGCCTTCCTCGACCAGGTCGAACGTCTCGGCGACGGGATGCTGATCAACGGCGACCTGTTCGACTTCTGGTTCTCTTACCGCCGGGTGATTCCCCGGGCCGGCGTCCGCGTAGTGGCCCGGCTCGCCGAGCTGGCTCGGCGGATGCCGGTGGCCATGACCGGCGGCAACCACGACCGCTGGGGCGGCTCCTTCTGGGAAACCGAACTGGGCATCCGTTTTTCATCGCAGGAGATCCGGCTTCAACTGGGCACCGGGACCGTCCTGGCGATCCACGGCGACGGCGTGGCCGAGGCGCACTGGAAGGGCCGGCTCATTCACCAGATCACCCGGCACCCGCTGACATCGGCCCTGTACCGACTCGTGCATCCCGACGCCGGCATCTGGCTGGTGAAGCGATTCAGCGGTCATCTGGCCGACGCGACCCGGGAGTCGGCGGTCCTCGATGCGGCGGCGGCCCGCCAGCTCCGCTGGGCCGAGCAGCGCCTGGCGGCCGAGGCGGAGATATCACTCCTGGTCATGGGACACACCCACCGACCCGCTCTCACCGAACCGCAGCCGGGGCGGCGCTATCTCAACCCGGGAGCGTGGTGTGATGGGCTGCGGTATGCCGTGGCCACCGACCAGGGAGTGGAGCTCAGCCAGTTCCCAACGTAACCACCTCGGCCCGCCCCAACCGCCCGCCCAGGAACCGGGCTCCCACATGCTGGAAACGAGCCGGGTCATCGCTGACCGCAAACCGGTGGGTGGCCGCGGCGGTACCGGCCGGCGCCTCCAGGCCCTGCGCGATCAGCACGGCTTCGAGCGCCCGCGCCGTTTCTTCGGCGCTATCGATGAGCCGTACCTGGTTTCCCATGGTTCCCTGCAGCAGCGTCTTGAGCAAGGGATAGTGGGTGCACCCCAGCACCAGCGAGCCGACGCCGCTTTCCCGGAGAGGCGCCAGATACTCGGATGCCACGAGGCGGGTGGCGGGATGGTCGAACCAGCCCTCTTCAACCAGGGGAACGAACAGTGGGCAGGCCCTCGCGACCACAGTGGTGCCTGGCGCCAGCCGCCGGATTTCCCGCTCGTAGGCGCCGCTCCCGATGGTCCCCGCGGTACCGATCACCCCGACCGGAAGCCCGGCCGCCGCGGCCACCGCCGCCCGGGAGCCGGGTTCGATCACGCCGATCACCGGCACGGGCGAGGCTTCCCGGAGCGCCTCGAGGGCGTGGGCGGTGCTCGTGTTGCACGCTACCACGATAGCCTTGACCCCCTGCCCGAGCAGCCACTCCAGGATCTCGAGACTATAGCGGCGCACCGTCTCGGCGGACTTGGGACCGTAGGGTACCCGCGCGGTGTCGCCGAAGTAGATCGTGGAGTCGAAGGGGAGCCGTTCGAAGATCGCGTGCGCCACCGTCAGGCCGCCCAGCCCGGAATCGAAGATTCCTATCGGCGCGCGGTTCACCGAACCCGGAACGGCACGATCGCCTGGAACCCGAAGCCGCGGGGCGCCGGCTGGAGTTTGACGTCGGCGGGAAAATCCTGGAGGTGGGCGCTCACGAAGGCCTCGAGCCCCGAGAAAAGATGATTGAAGGCCAGCATCACCAGCCAGTCCTGCCGCTCGCTCTTCTTGCCGATAATCCTGGCGGAATCCGCGCCGATGCGCCGGAGGTAGCGCACTTCACCGGCGGCCTTGAGCGACATCCCGAGGGACACGCCCTCCCACGTCACGAACAACGCCGCGGTGAGCTTCCGGTCGAGCTTGCTCTGGCCCCATCCGGGGATGAGCAGCGAGTGGAAGAAGGCCGGGAGTGGCTTGATCTGCCCCGGGGTGAACTGCAGGGGAGCGGGGAGCGGGGCGCGAGGCGCGGTGGTATCGGGCTGCTGCGCGGCCAGGGGCGCGCCGGCGAGCAGGAGGGCGAGAAAGGTGGCGGGAGCGTGTGGGAATCGAACCCACCGGAGCAGCCGAAGGCGTCTCCATCGCGGTTTTGAAGACCGGCCGGACCACCAGGCCCGATCCGCCCCCGCCCTGCGGTGAACGGCGAGCGGTGAGCGGTGACCGGACGCGCTCGGGTCACTGGTCACTGCTTACCGGCCACCTTTGACGGCCACGACCTCAATTTCCACAAAGACATTGCGGGGCAACCCCGCCGCGGCCACGGTACTCCGCGCCGGACGATGGGTGCCGAAGCGGCGGCCGTAGACCTCGTTCATCGCCGCGAAGTCGCTCATGCTCTGCAGGAACACCGTGGTCTTGAGCACCCGGGACAGGTCCGAGCCCGCCGCGCGCAGCACCGCTTCGAGATTCGACATCACCTGCTCGGTCTGCTCCTTGATCCCTTCCGCGACGATTTCCATGGTGGCCGGATCCAGCGCGATCTGGCCCGCGGAAAAGATCAGGTCGCCGTAGGTCACGGCCTGGCTGTAGGGCCCGATCGCCTTCGGGGCGTCCGGGGTCGACACGAAACCGATAGTCATCAGAACAATCCTTCGATTCGGCCGTCTGCGTGGACCCGGATGTTTTCCGCGGCGGGGGTCTTCGACAGTCCGGGCATGGTCATGATGTCTCCGGCGAGCGCCACCACGAATCCGGCGCCGGCGGATGCGTAGACATCGCGAATGGTAAGGCGGAAACCGGTTGGACGCCCCAGCTTGGTAGGATCATCGCTGAAGGAGTACTGGGTCTTGGCCATGCAGACGGGCGTTCCGCCGAGCCCCATGGCCTCGCACTGGGCAATGGAGCGTTCCGCGGCGGCCTGGTAATCCACGCCGGCCGCGCCATAAATCGTAGTGGCGATGATCTCGATTTTCCGCTTGATGGGGAGGGCGGTGTCGTAGATCGGCGCGAACTTCGCGTCTCCCTGGTCCAGGGCGGCCAGGATCTCATGGGCCACCGCTTCGCCCCCTTCCCCGCCCCGGGCCCACACATCGGACAGCGCCGCGCGCACGCCCCAGCCCCGGGCCGCGCCCAGCACCGTGTCTTGCTCCTCCGGTGTGTCGGAGACAAAGCGGTTGAGCGCCACGATCACCGGCAGGCCGAACTTCTGCATGTTGCGGACGTGGCCCTCGAGATTTGCCAGTCCGCGAGTTACCGCGGGCAGGTCCGGTCTGCCGAGCGCATCCTTCTTGACGCCGCCGTGCATCTTGAGGGCCCGGACGGTGGCCACGATCACCGCCGCCTCGGGGTTGAGCCCGCCCAGCCGGCACTTGATGTTGAGAAATTTTTCCGCGCCCAAATCGGCGCCGAACCCCGCCTCGGTCATCACGATGTCGCCGAGCGAGAGACCGAGCCTCGTGGCCATCAGCGAGTTGCACCCGTGCGCGATGTTGCCGAACGGACCGCCGTGCACCAGCGCGGGCCCGCCCTCGAGAGTCTGGACCAGGTTCGGAAGGATCGCGTCGCGGAGCAGCAGGGTCATTGCACCGGAGGCCTTGAGGTCGGCCGCGGTAACCGGCTTCTTGTCGCGGGTGAGCCCGACGATGATGCGGCCAAGGCGGGTTTCCAGGTCGGCGAGATCGGCGGCGAGACAGAGAATCGCCATGATCTCGCTGCCGGGCACGATCACAAAACGATCCTCACGGCTCGGGCCGCCGTTGAGCCCGCCGAGCCCAGTCACGATCTGACGCAGCGCCCGGTCGTTCATGTCGATGGTGCGGGGCCAGGAGACTCGGCGGGTGTCGAGTCCCAGGGCGTTCCCGTGATGCAGGTGATTGTCCAGCATCGCGGAGAGGAGATTGTGCGCCGAGGTGATGGCGTGGAAATCACCAGTGAAGTGCAGGTTGATCTCGTCCATCGGGATCACCTGGGCGTACCCGCCGCCGGCTGCCCCGCCCTTGACGCCGAAGACCGGCCCCAGCGACGGCTCCCGAATACAAACGACCACCTTTTTCCCGAGCCGGCGGAGCGCCTGGCTCACCCCCACGGTCACGGTCGACTTGCCTTCACCCGCCGGAGTAGGGCTGATGCCGGTGACCAGGACGAGGCGGCCGGTGGGCTTCCTGGCCCGAATGGCCGCCATGGTGATCTTGGCCTTGGTATGTCCGTACGGCAGAATCTCGGCGGGTGTGAGACCCACCTCGGCCGCGACATCGGCAATGGGCCGTGGCGTTGCCGCCTGCGCGATGTCGATATCGGATGGGACGGCAGGACTCAAGTCTGATCTCCCGTCTTAGCCCGCGAGGCGCCGTCCGAACAGGCGGCGGGCGTTGGCTGTGGTGATCCGTGCCATTTCGTCTGCCGTCAGGCCGAGCACCGCGGCCAGCCGCGCCGCCACATGCACCACCATGGCCGGCTCGTTGCGCTTCCCGCGATGCGGCACCGGAGCCAGGTACGGCGCGTCGGTTTCCACCAGAAGCCGTTCCAGGGGCACCCGGCGGATCGCGTCGTCCTGCCGCCAGTTCTTGAAAGTGATCATGCCGCTGAAGGACACGTAGTGACCGAGCGCCACGCCCGCGTCCAGCACCGCGGGGCCGCTGCTGAACGAGTGCAGCACCGCCATGGTGCGGGGATGATTCCTGAGCACCGCGGCGACGTCCTCGTCGGCGTCGCGCGAGTGAATCACCGCCGGCTTGCCCGCGGCCGCGGCAATTTCCAGCTGGGCCTCGAACGCGATCCGCTGGCGGTCTCTCGGGGAATAGTCGTAGTGGTAGTCGAGCCCCATCTCCCCCGCCGCGACAACCCGCTCGTCTGCAAGGCACCGGGCGAGCCACTCGGCGGCGGTCGCGTCCCACTCCCTGGCGACGTGAGGATGCACCCCTGCGGTGGCCGAGATCCGCCCGTCGTCCGCCGCCATCGCGAGCGCCGTAGCGGCCGCGTCGCGCGACTCCCCGACCACCACCACGTGCCCGACGCCGGCCGCCTCGGCCCGGTCCACCGCCTCGCGGGCGTCACCGGCAAAGACGGCGTCCGCGAGATGACAGTGGGTATCGACCAGCACGCCGGCGCCTGGGGCTAGGCCTTCCGCCCGCTGGTAGCCGGGATCGGCGTCCCGCTCGGGGCCGGGGTGCGTACACCGCGAGCGTGTGCGCCGGGCCACCGGGTCTCGATGTACATGAGCACCGGCGCCGCAATGTAGATCGACGAAAACGTGCCGGTAAACACCCCGAAGAACATGACCAGTGCGAACGGGCGGATCACTTCACCGCCGAAGATGGCCAAGGCCAGCAGGG
>JANNGX010000252.1:0-15344 GCA_031404115.1 Gemmatimonadales bacterium
GTTTTAGAAGGCGCAGCGCGGCCACGTTGGCGCGGAGGGCGTGCAGGCTGGCGGGCCGGAACTCCACGAAGTCGGCCTGACGGGCACCCCGCGACAGTGCCTCGAGCCCAAGGGCCCCGGTGCCGGCGAACAAATCCAGTATGCGGGCTCCGGCCAGGTCGGGGGTCAGGAGGTCCAGCAATGCTGCCCGGACCGGCTCGGCCGTCGGACGGACCCGCGAATCGGCCGGCGACATCAGCTCCCGCCCCGCGAACTTGCCGCCCACGATCCTCATGCGCTGAGTCCGGTCATGTTTTTCCGCTACAGATCTACGATCGTCTTGAACCCGCCGTAAGTCATGCGCTTGGGGTCGAAGGGCATGGCGTCCGGATCCATCATTTTGAGAATCCGCGGATCCTTCATCACCTTGGCGTTCACCCGGTCCCGGTGCGCCCGTGACTTGTAGAGTATCCACGAAAACACCACAGTCTCGCCGGGCTTGAGTCTGACCAGTTTGGGAAAAGGTATGCCTCCTTTCACCTTGAGGTCATCGCCGGCACACTCCCGAATCTCGAGGGCCCCGAGCTCGCGCCAGATCTTTCCGGCCTTCGCGGCCATTCGCCGATAGGCGTCGAGTTTCCTCCTGGGGACGACCAGCACAAATCCGTCTACGTATTTCATGTGACGCTCCTATGAGTGGGTCCTGGCCTGGTCATTCGAGCGAGAGTCCCCGCACGTTGACCCGCGCGAGGGCCGCGGCCACGCTCGCGACCAGCCCACCAGGTGAGAAGGGCTTCTGGATCAGGGGCTCCTCGATACCGATCGTGCCCTGCTGCCGGAGCTCCTCGGCCGAGTATCCTGACATGAAGACGACTGGGATGGCCGGCCAGCGTGCTTTCAGGCGTCGCGCCAATGGGAGGCCGCCGATGCCCGGCATGGTCAGGTCGGTGAGCACGAGCTGCGGCGGCCCGTGCCGGTCGACCAGCTCGAGCGCATCACCTCCATCACTCGCCTGGAGAACCCGGAAGCCGGCCTCCTCCAGGCTCCGGGCGACGATGGCGCGCACGGCCGGCTCGTCATCCACCACCAGCACGGTGGCGCCGGCGGTCGGTGCGGCCGCCCCGAGGGCCGGAGGCTCCCCGGTTCGCTCGACCAGATTCCCGGGGGAAAGAACGGGCAGGTAAACCGTGAACGCCGTGCCCTCACCGGGCGCACTCACGACCGTGATGCAGCCGTCATTCTGCTTCAGGATGCCATGAGCGGCCGAGAGGCCGAGCCCGGTACCCTGGCCGAGGGGCTTCGTGGTAAAGAACGGTTCGAAGATCCGCGCCTGGGTGGCGGCGTCCATGCCGGTGCCGGTGTCACGCACGTGGAGAGTGGCGTACCGGCCGGCCGGGATGGCGCCGCAGTCGGCCCCGGCCATGCCGCTCCCAAGCTCGGTTTCCGCCGTGGTGAGGGTGAGGGTGCCGCCGGCCGGCATCGCGTCGCGCGCGTTCAGGGCCAGATTGACGACCACTTGCTGGAGCTGGCCCGGGTCGACCCACACCCGGAGTGGGGTGTCCGTCACGACGACGAGCTGCCGGGCCTCGCCTAACAATTGGCGCACCACCGGCTCGGCCTCGCGCACGGCGGCGCCGAGGTCCACGGCCTGGGGTCGATGGATCGCGCGGCGGCCGAAGGCGAGGAGCTGCCGGGTTACTGCCGCGGCGCGGTCGGCCGCTTTCATGATTTCCT
Organism: Gemmatimonadales bacterium; assembly: GCA_031404115.1. GTDB lineage: Bacteria > Gemmatimonadota > Gemmatimonadetes > Gemmatimonadales > GWC2-71-9 > JABFSM01. The sequence continues at coordinate 1,714 of JANNGX010000252.1, forward strand.
GCACGTCGCCCAGACAATCCGCTGGCACGCGTGCGTCCCGGAGGAGGAAATCGCCGAACCCCAGGACCACCCCCATCATGTTGTTGACTTCGTGGGCCATACCGCCCGCGAGGGCGCCCACCGCTTCCATCCGCTGTGCCTGCTGGAGCCGCTCCTCCATCTGCCTGGCCGCCTCCTCCCCCGCGAGGCGCTCGGTGATGTCCCGAATGATGAGATGTGCGGAGGGGCGGCCATGGTCCATGAATGCGACCGCCCGCACCTCGACCTCGACCTCGGAGCCGTCCAGCCGCCGGAAGGTGTCCCGGACCGGTGGCGCGGGCCCCGATGGGCCGACCGAATGGGTGAGCTGGGTCTGGACTGCCTTGAGGTAGGGTGGGTCGAGGAAGGTATCGATCGGAAGATCGACGAGCTGCTCCCGGCTGGCCGCGCCGGCGAGCCGGGCGGCGGCGGCGTTGCCGAGGACGATCCGCTCGCCGTCGTGCACCAGAATACTGTCCGGCGCGAGCTCGACCAACTGCTGGTAGCGCTCGTCGCGCTTCCAGCTCCCTCCCTTCCCCTTGCGTCCGGTCACGTCGACACCCTCAGAGGGCGCGCGGACGCGCCTCCGCCTTGTAGCGGGTGCCCTTCTTCCTGATGTATTGGAGCTGGACCAGACGCTCGAGGATGACCGCGATGCCGACCGGTGGCAGCCCCGTCTGTTTCGCAAGCTCGGCCGGCGACATTGCACCCGTCCGGATCGCCGTCTCGAGGACCAGCACCTCCTGCTCGGTCAATCCGGGATGGGCCGGGAGCGGGATGCGCAGCTGGCGCGTGGGCATGCCGGTGATGATGCCATCGTAGTCCCGGAGTGTTTCGCGCAGCTGCACGCCGGTGGCAGTGATCTCGTAGGTCCGGAACTCCCGGCTGTGGTTGCTGCCCCGCATCTTCACCACCACCAGCGCTTTCTTGAGCTCGCCCTCGATCTCCACATAGCGCTGGCTCAAGATGTCGTCGGTCAGGAAGGAGACCTGATGCCCGGTCAGCGCGAGCCCGGGGGTTCCCTCCTTCTCCACCACCTCGACGGTGGAGAACATGGTCACGCCGAGGCCGGTGAGGGCACCAATGAGCCGGTAGAGCGACTCCCGGAAATCCTCCCGGAACGCCGGGGCGAGCGCCATCTCGAACCCGGAGATCGAATCGATGACGACCCGCTTCGCACCGATCTGCTCGACCGCCGTCCGGATCTCTTCCAGCGTCTCGTCGACCGAAAGGTCCAGCGGGCGGAGATAGATAATGCGCAGCTTCCCCTCGCCCACCGCCTCGCGCAGGTCCACATCGACGCTCTTGGCCCGATCGAGATACACGTCCGGGTGCTCCTCGAAAATGGCGATCACCGCGGCCTCGCCCGCGGCGAGCCCGGCCGCCACGAACTTCATCGCAAAGGTCGTCTTGCCGGTGCCGGTGGGGCCCGCGAGGACCAGGGAATCCCCCACGGGGATTCCGCCCCCCATCAGCTCGTCCAGACCCGCAATCCCGGTCGACAGACGCGCGTCTCCCCGCGGGTAGACGTCCGTGGGGCGCTCGGGAGTGCGCGGGAACACCTGCACCCCCGCGCTGGTCATCCGCATGGTGTGCAGTCCGGGCATCGGCGCCATGCCTCGCGCTTTCACCACCTGGAGCCTGCGCACCACCGAGCTCCGGTTCACCTCCTGGGAGAGCCAGAGGATGCCGTCCGCGACGGTAAAGACCGGATCCCGGAGCTCATGCTCCTGGTATTCCCCGATGAGAAACGAGGTGATCTCCCAGGTGGTCAAATGCAGCGCCAGCCGCTGCACGAAATGTTCGCGCTGGGCAGTGGTAACGTCCGCCCCATGGGCGCGGATCAGCGACCGGAACGAATCGACGACGACGACGACGGGATGCAGGCGCTCAACCTCTTCGGTAATCCGCGTCAGGACCCCGTCGAGGTCGCCGCTGAGCGCCTCCTCCGTGAGATTCAGAAAGTGCACCTCCGCCCCGACCCGGCCTTTATCGAAGAAACCGAACAACTGCTGGTACCGCAGCATCTTGAGGGAGGTCTCGCCGAGGAGCGTGATGTACAGGCCAGGCCGCGCGGCAGTGGCCGTGGCGAACAGGAGTTGCATTGTCAGGGTCGTCTTTCCCGAGCCGGGGCCGCCGGCAACCAGGTTGAACGAAAACTCCGGCACTCCTCCGCCCAGGACTTCGTTCAGCCCGGGCACCCCGGTGTCGAGGAGCTTCAGCGAAGAACTCGCGGGCCTGGCCCGCTTCCGGGCATGCCTCTTAGCCATCGCGCCCTCCCTTTTTCCCGGTGCTTACGATTTCGCGCTGGTTCGGTATGCCGGCCTGCTCCACGAGATGTACCGCCATGTCCTCTCCAATGATGTTGCCCAGCAGGTCGATCAACACGGCCACCAGCGTCCCCAGGCCGGCGGACACCGCCCCGGCGCCATGTGCCTGCACCGCGGCGGTGGTCGCCGGCTGGTCTCCGCCGAGGCACGAGAGACCGCCCAGCGCCGGGTGCTCGGCCCGCGCCACGATCAGCGCCCGACCCAGCAGCACGCGATAGCCTTCGGCGCCGATCCAGCGCCCGAGTCCCACGCGAAGCTCGACGAACATCCGCTCCGCCGAGGCGGGGACGCCGACGGCCACGCCCGCATCGCCGGCGATGCGGGCCCAGAGACGCCGCGCCGCGTCAGCGGCGGCTGGAGATCGTGAGGTCACGCCGACTGCAGGAGACTTCGCATCATGATGCGTCCGTCCGCATCGGTCAGCGGCACCGGCGGAGTCAGCGCCCGCCCTTGCGCGTAGCCGATGCCCAGCGCCCGGAGCTTGTGCAGGGCTTCCTTGCTGCCGACCTGCTTGGCGATGGTGAGCATCCCCAGGCTCTGGCCGATCTGATTGACCGCGCTGACGATGCTGCCGAACATGGTGTCCTGGGCGATTTCCCGGATGAAGTACCCGCCAATTTTCAGGCAATTCACCGGCAGCGTCTTGAGGTAGGTGAACGACGTCACCCCGGTCCCGAAATCCTCCAGCGCCACCACGCACCCCGTGGTCCGAATGGCGGACAGGAAACGCACCGTCCGGCCGAGATTGGCGAGTGCCGCGGTCTCGGCGATTTCGAAGCAGATGGCCTCAGGGGGGAGGCTGTACTTGGTCAGTTGCTGCTCCACCACCGGCACCAGGCTTTCATCGGCCAGCGCGGACCCGCTGAGATTGATCGAGCACAGCGGGAGCTCGGCGACCGGATGCTCCTGGCGCCATTTTCCGAGCAGTGCAATGGTCTCCCGGACGACCCACCGGTCGATCGACGGCATGAGGTTGTGGCGCTCGGCCTGGGGGAGAAAATCGGCGGCGGCCTGCATGCCGCCCCGGCCGTCGGGAAGGCGCAGCAGCACTTCGAATCGCGGGCGCGTCGGGCCTTCCGGCTGCAGCGAGACGATCGGCTGGGCGTACAGCTGGAAGTGGCCCTCGTCGACGGCTCGGGCCAGCCGGGTCACCCGCCGGGCCATCGCCTGCGGCAGGCTCGCCGGACCAAGCTCGGGGCGCTCCAGGTGAACTCGATTGCCACCCTCCTCCTTGGCCTCGTAGCACGCGGCATCGGCGGCCCGCAGCACAGCCGCCATCCCGCCTGGCTCCGCCGCCACCGGCATCAGGCCGATACTGGCGCCGATGGCAAAGGACCTGCCTGCCCACTCGAATCGATATTGCTCGATTTCCCCACGAATGCTCTCCGCAATTCGTTGCGCATCGCCCAGCGGACAATTTTCCAGCAGGATGCCGAATTCGTCTCCGCCGAGGCGTGCCAGCGTATCGCGCTTCCGGAGGTGACGGCTGAACACCGGCCCCAGGTCCCGGAGCAGATCGTCCCCGGCATCGTGGCCACAGGTATCGTTGATCACCTTGAAGCGATCGAGGTCGATGCACAGGAGCACCTGGTCCGATGGGGCGGCCGCGAGGTCCGCCACCACGCGCGTCAATCGGCGCTCGAACTCCCGCCGGTTGATCAGGCCGGTGAGCCCGTCATGGGTGGCCTCGTAGGAGAGCCGGTGCCCCACCCGCCGCTTTTCGCTCTCATTCTGGATGACCAGCACCACCCCGACCGTAGCCCCGCGGCGGTCCAGGATCGGAGCCGCCGAATCCCCTATCGGAACTTCGGTTCCATCACGGCGGAGCAACAGCACTCCGCTCTCAAGGTCGACCGACCGCCCCTCCTCCAGGCAGCGCGCCGCGGTATTCGGGACCGGTTGCCGCGTGGCCTCGGAGATGAGGGGCAGCACGGCATCCAGCGATTGCCCCAGCGCGTCCTCCGCATCCCACCCGGTCACGCTCTCCGCCACCGGGTTGAGAAAGGTGATCCTGCCGTCGGCGTCCGTCGTGATGACGGCATCCCCGATCGATCGCAGCGTGGCGCGGGCCTGTTCGTCGTTGGGGGAGCGGGTCTCGTGGGCCCGGCGCCACTGGGTCAGGTCGCGCACAGTGACCAGGGAGTGGGCGTCACTGCCCTGCCCGATCGGACGCCGGGACATCTCGACGGGAAATTCGCTCCCATCCCGCCGCCGGGCGAAGCAGCTGACGGACCCGCCTTTGCCCGAAACCGCGATCGGCCCGCCGCCCGCCTCGACGCCCGACCCGAGCAGCGGGTGGAAGCGGGTCGGGATGAACCGGCTCATCTGCTCACCGACCAGATCCTTCTCGGTCCAGCCGAGGGACCGCTCAGCCTCCAGGTTGAGCGCCGCCACCATCCCGTACCGATCGACGACGAACATGGCATCGGGCGCCGCATCGAGTAGCTGGTGAAATTCGCTGGATTCAGACATCACGCGAGCCCTCCAGTGGCGCTGGGCAGCCCTACCTGACCGCGACGGTCAGCGGTCCATTCAGCGTGACCACCATCGGCGTCCCGGCGGCCACCACCACGTCCCGATTCGCGGTCTCGACGGCCACCGCCGCACCGGCCGCACCACCGACGACGGCACCGATGATGGTGCCCTTCGAGTTCCCGCCGATGACCCGGCCCGCAATGCCGCCGATGACCGCGCCGGCGGCGGTCTTCCCCACTTCGGTGGTCCCGACACCGCGTCCCTTGAGGGTGTGGGCCATCGAGGTGATGCCCGCCGAGACCGGGTAGGTCTGGCCCCCGACGGTCACCGAGCTCACCAGCACGGTGATTCTACCGTCGGCCTTGCTCTTGTCGTTGGCCGGCTGCAGCTCGGTGATAGTCAGATTGAGCGTCGACCCGGCGGGGATCACGACACGCCCCCTGCTATCCTTCACGTCGCTCGAGATGCTGGCGGTGAAGGTCTCGCCCGCCTTGTCGCGCCGCGACGAAATGGTGCGCTGGGTGGTGGCGTCGATGCGGGTGCCGGACCCGAGCGTGAGGGTTCGGCTCCGGCTCGGCGCCGGAGGTGGAGCGGGATTGGGGGCCGGTTGCGGAGCCGGGCTGGTCCGGTCGTTGACTCGATAGCTGCTGTCGGCCCTGGCCAGTTCCACGCTGCGGGCGCTGTCGGCGGCCGACTGCGAGGGGCCTTTGCCGCAGGCCACGAGGCCCGCCATCGCAAGGCCTGCGATAAGTGTCCGTCTCATTGTGCGCTCCGGTTGGGTGGGGACCAGACTGAACGCTGGCCTCCCCCAATCGGAACGACAATCCATCGCACGGATGGATTCGGGACTAGATCGGAAGAGCTATATCGAAACCTTGCAGTACGAGAGGTGCGCGGCGGGGCGGTCAATCCTCTGCGGGTCGGCGATCTCCCTGGTTACGGGTGAAGGCGGCAACTTCCAGCCGGCTGTGCAGCGCGAGCTTCTCTAACACATTGTGGACATGGCTCTTGACGGTATGGACGGCGATGTGCATGCGGAGGGCGATGTCCTTGTTGGCGAGGCCTTCGGCAATGAGGTCGATGACCTGGCGCTCCCGTTGGGTCAGCCGGACGGCTTCCAGTTCCCGGGCAGCCCCCCGTCGCGCGGCCTGCTGGGCAATCTGGTTGAAGAGTGATCCGGCGAGCTGAGGGGGTAGAACCACTGCGCCCGTTACGACACTGCGAATCGTCCTGACGAAATCATCGAAAGTGGCGTCCCGCATGATGAACCCGGAGGCCCCGGCTCGCACGAAACTTACGACGTCCTCCTCGACCGGGAGGAGTCCCAGCACGACGACCTTGGCCTCGGGGACTTCCCGGCGGACCGTGGCCGTGAGCGCCAGGCTGTCGTGGTCCTCCAGCCCGAAGTCCAGCAGGACCACATCGGGTCGGGTCTCCCGCACCTTCCGCATGGCCTCAGTGGCGTCCGCCGAGGCGGCGAGGATCCGGAAGTCCTCCTGCTCCCCGATCAGGCGCGCGAGGCCTTCCCGCAGCAGGCGGTTGTCGTCGATAAGTACGAGGGAAATTGTCTCGTTCATATCATCGCGCGGAGCGTGAAGGACACCCTTGTCCGCCTCCGACCCTTGCGCGGGTGGGGGGCAGCTAAACGGGAGCGAAAGTCAATGAGTTATCGGCGATATGTGACCCCTCTCCGATCCCCTTAACAATAGAAGGCAGCGCTTTTTCTTGCAAGGAAATGCGCCACTCCGGACGAAGATGGAGTCCCAAGTTCATCCCTTCGAGCGATACCCTCCGCCGACAATCCCGCTAGTCTCCATGCGTGTCCCTCGCCACTCCGGCCTCGTATGGGCCGGCTCGGCGGTTAACGGACCCAGGGACGAATGGAGAGCGAATGGCCCGAAAAAAACGCAGCCTGCCGCCGAAGCCCATGTGGGCCTACGCCTATGAGCTGGTGCCGCCGCAAGCAGAAGATCGACTGCACCCGATCAAGACCGTCCTCGACCGTGAGCATTCGGCGGCCCGGCGGGGAGCGCGGACCTGGGTGGGGAGCGTCGTGCTCGAGCAGCAGATCACCCACATCCTGATCGTCAGCGACAGCCCCAAGCAGAATCGTGAGGTCAACCGCAAGCTGGAGTCAAAATTGAAGGCGCTGAAGGCGGGATTTTCGGTCACCACGCCCATGCCAGTCGGGGATGACTTGGCCCTGCCGCCCGCGATGGATATTCCCCACTGATTTTGTAGTCCACCCCAACGCCTGAGGTCCCAATGTCTCGCGTTTCAGTGCTTGGAAGTGTTTGCGTTCTCGTGGCGCTCAGCTCGGGCGCGGCACGTGCTCAGGCGCCGTCCACCGACTCGTTGCCCCCCGCGCCCCCCACGTTCGCGGGAGGGGTCGTCACCACCCCGCTTCGCGTTGATCAGTCCTTTGCCGGCTCGGCGCGCCTCGGCGTTTCCCCGCTGCCGGAGTCCGATGCCACTGTCGTGCGCGAGGCGCTCGTCGCGGTCCGGCCCGCCGGGCTCCGGCACCGCGGCCCCGGCGTGGCCCTGATGATCGTGGGTGCGGCCGGGGTGATCACGGGCCTGCTCATTGACGAAAGCCTCATCACGGTGGTGGGCGCCGGGGTGGGCCTGGTTGGCCTGTACCTGTACGTGCGCTGACGCGGCGGGCAGGCGCAAAGGGACCACGGCCATCCCGCCAGCGCCACCTGCGCGGCCGCGTCGCGAAACGAGAGTTGAAGTGCCGCGGCGGATGACCGAGGGCGACCGACGGCTAAGGCCGCTCGGCGGTGAGGCGCGCCAGCGCTTCCCTCGCCGCGCTCACCCCGCTCTGCAACGCCGGCTCGGCATTGCGACGAAGATCCAGGTACCTGGCATAGCCCTCGATGGCGTGGTCACGGTCGCCGGCCAGCTCGGCCAGCCGACCGGCCTCGCGGTAATAGGTGGCGAGGAAGGGAATGTAGACGAAGTACTGCCGGGTGCGGCGCGCGGCGGCGGCAGCCCGGAGATACTCCCCTTCCTCTTCGAGAAGCCTGGCGACGGCCAGATTTTGCCAGGTCATCCCGATGAGCGCAGGCCCCGACTGCAACAGCCGATCGAGACTATCCACTCGAGCCCGAGCCTGCGGCTGACGAGTGATCTGGGCCGCCGTCGCTTCCAGGACCCTCGCGCAGATCTGATCGCTGGTGGGTGGCCAGGCAGGATTTCTCGTCGCCGCCGGCTCGCGAAGTCGCTGCGCGGCCGCCGCGACGCCTCTCGTCTCCCCGTGTTCCACCGCCCAGAGCGCCACAGCACAGGCGGGAGATGTGCTCATCTCGAACGTTCCGCGCACCTCATCATCCGTCAACGGAGTGATCGGGGCGTTGGCCAGGCGTGTGGCGGCCTGGCGCCCTTCCACCGAGTCTCCGCCCCAGAAGAGCGCCGCCAGGACCCGGGCGACATCCGGCCCCCGCCCGGGGCCAAGCAGCGCCGAGGCCTCGGAAGGCCGGCCGGCGTCCCAGGCCAGGGCCGCCTGCAGCCAGGCCAGGCGGTGCCGCTCGTCGTCGGTCGACGCGCGCCGGCCCAGGTGTTCGACGTATTCACGAATAGCCGGCAGGTGCCTGGGGAGGAACGACACCGAGAAGGTGAGGGCCTGCGCCCCTTCGATGAAGCGGGGAGGAAGGGCGGCAGTGTCCATCAACGCCAGCACCCGCTTCCGTCCGGCCGTATCCCCGAGAAACTCCGCCGCGAAATAGTCGTCCGACACGCTGGTCAGCTGGTCCACGACCGCCTTCCGCCGAAGGCCGACGATTCGCTTTACCTCGGCGGTGTCCATCCGTCGGGCGGCCAGCATCAACAGATGCGAGAGCACCCCGGAATCGAGGGAGTCTCGCTCCAGTGCGCGCCGGAGTCCCTGTTCGGCCCGGACCAGCGCGTCCTCGACGCCGAGCAACCCTCCCTCGTGCATGTAACTGTCACCGAGCAGATACCAGGCTTCCGCCCGGTCACCCGCCACCGCGGTGGCCTGTTCCCGGGCCTCGAGCGTCTTCGACAGATAGTCGGGATCCGGGCCGTTGGGCCCCAGGCTGGCGGTGATCAGCGCTCGTTCCTTGACACCCAGCCGGTCACGACCGCGCCACGCGGTCCGCTGTGCCAGCCGGGCCATCTCGGGCGGGGCGATTCCGATCCACCCGTTGGCACTCGTCAGGCCCGCCCCGGCAAGCGCGAAGCTGCTATCCGCCTGCAACGCTTCGGTGTACTGGATGATCGCCCGATCGTAGGAGCCTTTGCGGTACTCGGCCTGCCCCAGGAGATAGGCCCGGAGCGCGGGGAGCGAGCCGGTCAGCAACCCGGCGCTCTGATCCGCGGCGATACCGGCCGACTGGGCCAGCAGACGGCCCGCCAGGTTCCGGAGCAGACTCGACAAACTGTCGGCGGGACCCTCCACGGTGGCCTGGAGCGGCTCGGCACGACTTCCCACCGCGGCGAGCGAGGCGCGGATCGTGAGCTTCGATTCGTCGCCGATGATGGAGCCCGCCAGCACCCGCCCGGCCCCGAGGTCGCGGGCGAGAGCTTCGGTGCCGGCGGCATCCAGGTCGGCCGTCTCCGATGCGCCCCGCTTGCGCCAGGCCGCGATGACCGAGGCCGGATCCGCCGCGCGCGCCGTGGCCCCCTCTCCGGTCAGCAGGGTCGCCATCATGTCCACCACGCCCTCCCGCAAATAGGCGAGGTCCGTGCTGCCGCTGGCGACCCGGAACGGAAGGACCGCAACCAGGTTGGAATCCAGCGCCGGCCCACCCTTGCCGCGGAGGACCAGGGCCCAGATGGCCAGTATGGTCGCGACGGCAACACCGGCCACTCCCAGCCAGCGGATGGCCGGCGACCGGGTGCCGACGGCCTTGAGGCCCGCGACCGCCTGGGTCGGGGCCATTCCTCCGCTCGGCGTGGCGATGGACTCAAGCCGGGTGACGATCTGGTCGGCGCTCTGCCACCGGTCGGCCGGCTTCTTCTCCAGGCACTGCATGATGAGCCCGGCCAGCGGCTCCGGCACCGACTGGCGGCGACTGCTGACCGGCGCCGGCGCCTGCGTCATGTGGGCCGCCAGGATCTGCTGGGCCGATTTGCCGGTGAAGGGTGGCTCGCCGGTGAGCATCTCGTAGGCGAGCACGCCGAACGCGTAGATGTCAGCCCGATGGTCGACGTTCGGTTCGGCGGCGGCCTGTTCCGGCGCCATATAGGACGGGGTGCCGAGCGCCACGCCCACGGTGGTGATGCCGGCGGCGCCGCTCGCGTCACTGACCGCCTTGGCCACCCCGAAGTCGGCGACCAGTGCGTGTCGGTCTTCCAGCATGACATTGTCAGGCTTGATGTCGCGATGCACCACGCCTTGCGCGTGGGCCTTGGCGAGGGCGTCGGCCACTTCGCGAAGGATTCGAACCGTGTCCGCGACCGGCAGCTCCCCTTCCCGATCGAGTCGCGCGCGCAGGGATTCGCCCTCGACATAGGGCATGGTGTAGAAGAGAAAACCGCCGGCGGCGCCCGAATCGTACAGGGGGAGAATGTGGGGATGGTGGAGGCGCGCCGCGATTTCAATTTCCCGCTGGAACCGCTCCGGCCCGATCGACGCGCCGAGGTCCTCCCGCAGCACCTTCACCGCGACCCGGCGGTGATTGCGTAGGTCCTCGGCAAGGTATACGGTGGCCATGCCGCCGGCGCCAAGCTCGCGCTCGATCACGTACCGGTCGGCGAGGGCGGCCTTGAGTCGGGCGAAGGCGTCGCTCATCGGACTCCTGGTTGCTCGGCTCGATTCGGGAGACCCACTGGACGGGAATAGTACTCCAACGCACGAACCTTGTCGCCTTCGGTCGTGGGCGCCGGGGTGGGCCTGGTTGGCCTGTATCTGCACGTGCGCTGACGCGGATCATGCCCCGGGACTCGAGGCACCTTTCCGAGTGTGCACCCGGGCCAGGATCGTCCGGGCGATACACCGCCCCTGCTCGGCGCCGATCAGGTTGCTTGACATGTAGTGTATCCCGCCCAGGAACCGCGACAGCGCCACCTGCGCCGCGGCCTCGCGGAACGAGTTGAAGTGTCGCGGCGGGTGACCGAGGGTGACGTGCGTCGCATCCTCGAACGAGGTACTGTCTCCCAGAAGCGCCGTGAGGACCTCCGCAGTTGCCGCCGATTGGATGGCATGGCCGGAAGCAAACTCCGGGAACGGCGGCGTCAGCAGAAGCGGGGACCAGTTTGGATCGATGTAACGCTTGATGTAAGTGACTGGGCGCAGAAGGCTGATTTCGTACTTGAGGCGCCAGCAGACGATGAATGCATCGGCCATCGCGATGGCGGACACAACGTAGGCCTCGACGGCCCGCTCCGGGGAGAGTTTCCTCTGGACGGCGAGCTGGCTGATGATTCCGAGCCAATGCCCTGCCGGCGTCCCCGTCTCGCCCGGATTATCAGCCCAGAAAAAGGCGATCTGCTTCTCCTCCGGGGTCAGGTGGAGGCTTTTCTGGTATACCGAGTCCACAATCTGGTAGAACGGAGACCGTTTGTCGGTGGCAAAGGTATAGGGCGGCGTCGCGGAACAGCTGTCGGCGGACTGGAGCGCGAACGGGCGCAGCGTTCCCCAGTAGGGCTCGACCGCCTTCGTGATATTTACCCCGGGGACTAAACTTGCTCCCAGGGGCTTGGGTCGGTTGATAACGAGGGCGCGGTCACTGGTCTGACCGGTACGGGCCGCCGCCGTCGGGTTGTCGAACTCGATCATGTCCGTCTGGGCTGAGAGGTTCTGCACGCGATAATCTGCTTCCGTCGCGGTGGGCACCCAGTACTGGGGTCCCTGCTTCAGCTCGATCGTCTTCCCGCGGGTCTCGCGAAATTGATCGGTGGCGGCCCACGCCAGGATGGCCTGGCCGAGCTGGCCGCCGTAGAGGACCGACCGGTCGAGCACCCCCTGGGGTACCCCGGCGGTTCGGCGCGCGTCGACCAGAGAGTCATGGAGGATTCGAATGGCCACCGTGGTCGAGGCAAAGCCCGTCTTGTAGAAATCCAATAGCACGACGGCCTGGGCCTCCATCGCCACGATGGCTGGATCGTACTGCTGGCGCAGCGGAGGCTTCGGAAGCGAGTCCAAACCGTTGAGCTGGCCCGCAAGGCTCCGGAGGCTGTCCGAAAAAGCGGCCCACCCCTCGTACAGCCCGATCGCGGCGTAGGCTGACCACCGGGAGGCGGCGGGCGGGTTCAGGCGCTCCGCGCGGGCGAGCGCATAGTGGGTGGCGGTCCAGCGGGACACATAGCCCACGTCCGCCGGGGGAAGGCGAGGAGTGCACCCTGCCAGAGGGAGCAGCAGGACCAGAGCCAAGCGCGCGCGGCGCGGGAGGGAGCAGGTCACCAGCGCGCCTCTCCGCTGAGGTGAACGCTCCGACCATCGCTCGGCCAGACCCCAGGCCCCGGATAGAAGGCAGGGCGTTTGGTGAAATACTGCCGGTCGAAGAGATTGCTGACCCCGCCGCGCAGCCGCATCCAGGTCGTGAGTTCAAGACCGACGCCCAGATCCGCCACGGTGTACGCGGGGACGAGCCCGACGGCACCGTTGGGGCTCGGGGTGATGGTGTTGAGCGCGTCAGCGAAGCTGCTGCCGACATGGCTGACGGTGAGCGACGCCGTGACGCCATGGACTGCCGTGTTCACACCCGCGCGGCTGATCCAGCGTGGAACCGCCTCCACCCGATTGCCGACAATGCTCCGGTTCTGGCCGCCGGAGGCAACGCTTCCCTTCCGATACGTAGCATGGTAGAAGGAGGTCGCGGAGAAGGCGTTCACCGCCACTCGATTCCCAACGAGGAGCGGTGCGTCGACTGAAAGCTCGAGACCCCGATTGAGCGATGATCCAATGTTGGTCTTGAACAGATAGGACCCGGTGCCGTCAGTCTGGAGCACGCTGCCGAAACGGTCGTCGTACCGCAACGCGAACGCGGTCAGGTCGAACGTGACGCGGTGCGCGATCCGGCCCCGAAGCCCCGCCTCGGCGGTCCATCCATGGGCGTCCTTAAGCGCGCTATCCGTTCGCTCGAGCGCATTCTCCGGCAGCACATCCTTGAGGATCATCGGACGGTAGGCCTCGCTCCACCCCCCATAGAACTCGAGAGATTCCGCGAGACGGTACTCCGTCCTGACTCCGAATAGCGGGAATCGGTGCCGCACCTTGTTGGGTACGCCGGTGGGATCGTAGTACGCCAGCCTCCCCTCGAAACGGGTGGTACCGCGTTCCACGCGGACGCCGGGGATGAGGGTCCACCGCGGCGTCAGTCGCATCAGATTTTCGGCATGCACGGCCGCGTTGCGGGTCCGGTAGTACACGTCGCGGGCGAACTCGCCGGATGAAAGCGCCAGGTTGTAATCGGTGCCGGCCGTCCCACGGCCCTGCTGGAGGCGGTGCAGGTCGTTGTGGGTGTAGGTAAATCCGGCAGCGATGGTCGACTCGATACTGCCGACGCGGAAGTCGTGGGTGAGGCGGATCTCAGTGGTATAGCTCCGGAATCGGTCGATATCCACGAGGCGGGTGCCGAATTCCCCGGTGGTCGGGTTGGGCAGATCGGGCGTGGTGGCAAAGCCCACGAACTGCACGCTGTTTCGCGCCCCGAGGACCGCTGACACTTGAACCGCCACCCGGGTCGCGGGTGACGCCTGCCAGTCCAGCCGAAGCGACGGCACGGTGATATCGGGGCTGAACCAGTTACGCGTCCGGGTGGCGGCGCGAGGATCGGCGTGGAACATCGAGTCATTCAGCGCCCCGGGGACCTGGTACCGGTAATACGAGCGGCCTACTTGCCC
>JANNGX010000253.1:0-14684 GCA_031404115.1 Gemmatimonadales bacterium
TTGAAGTCGCCCGCGATGATCGCGTCCCTGGCTTCACCGGAGATCCAGCGGCTCACTCGGCGCGCGCCGGCGTCCCGGATCAGGAGGCTGACCGGCATCCGGCTGGGATTGCCGGCGCTGCGGAGCGACGCAAGCCCTTTCCTGGGCGTCTCGAGATGGACCCCGGCGACGGCGGTGGTATCACCGCCAACCAGGAGACGAAACAGCACGGCATTGCCGGTGCCGCCCTGGTCTCCGGTCTCGACTCGCTTCAGCACTCTGCTTTCAACGACGGGAAACCGGGTGGCGAGACAGACGCCGCCATCGGTGAACCGCGCGGTCCAGCCGGGGGGCCAGAGCTCGGGACTGGCCGAGCCCGGCAGACATTCCTGAATCACCACGATGTCAGGGTTGTAGGCCGCGAGCACCGCAGGTGCGTTGGTGGATTGGGTGTTCTGGTGTCCCAGCGTGTTGAATGTGATGATCCGGAGGGTGCGGGGCTGCGCGCTGGAAAGCCAGCGCCGCCAGCCGGTGCGGAAGCCCATCAGGGGACCGAGGGTGATCAGGAGGCCCAGGGCGACGGGGAGCAACAGGCGGGGCCGTATCAACAGCGCCCCAGCGGTTAGGGGGAGAACGGGGACCAGCAACAGCCAGCGGGGGCCGAAAAGCAGGACGCTGGCCGGCCACCAGGCATCGCCGAAGATCCACATGAAGGCAGCGGCGGCGAGGACGATGGCAAGGTAGGTCCAGGCGAGTATGGGGGTCGCGCGGCGGAGCCAGGCTGGAACGGGGATCAGCCGGAAAAGTCGGCCGGGGGCCGAGCGTCGTGGCTTGCCGGGTCCGGATGACGACGGACGCCGTTTTCGGAAGCGTACCCTGGGAGGGGAATCCCGGCCGGCGGGGTGGTCGGGAGCCGGGCCGGGACCGGGCGCCGGGGCGGGGATGGGCACCGAGCGGCCGCAGCGGCAACGGATTGAACGGCCCGCATGGGCGGGGTCAGCGTGGTACACCTCTCCGCAGCTGCAGCGAACCTTGATGGTCAGGTGTGCCTCTGACGCGGAGTGGCGGAGACGGGGATCGTCGAAATCTAGCGCGCTGGCCGGGCGGGTGCGCCGAACCTTGGCGCGCTGCATGGCGGTCTGGCGGCGTTCGCGCCCGATGTCGCTTCGGAGAACGTCCCGTGCCAGCGAGAATCGCGCATGGGAATACTGCGCCCGTTCCCGGCCGCAATCGGGCTGCACTTCGGCTTGGCATTCGGCCTGCCCTAGCCCTTAGCTTCCTGCATGGTCCCTATTCCCTTCACTCTCAGGGTGGCAAGCAGAGACTACAGTACCGAGAAGTTCACGGCGTGGTCCACCGACAAGGTGAATGGTCTCCTGCACTTCGACGATGACTCTGTCACCATCGAATGGGCGGGAACCGCCTCGATCGATGAGGTTCAGGGGCTCGAAGTACATTCGCAGACAGTTCCCATTCCGCCCGAAGTCCTGACCATCTCCCTCCCCAGGCTGCGCACCGCGAATCTGGCAGGGGGCTGGTGGCGACCACGGCTGGAGCTGACGGGCAACGACCTTCAGGTGTTGGCACAGGTTCCTGGGCAGTCCGCCGGCCGGGTGCAACTCTGGATCGCCCGACGGGACCGATCTCGCGCGGCCGGACTTGTGGAAGCGCTGCATCGGGCCGCGCGGCAGTGGCTCGAGCGAAAGCCCCCCGCACTCGGCCTCGCCATCCTCATCGTCCTTTCGATGCCTGCTTGCCATCCACGGCCGAGGGCGTCTGAGCCGTTTCCCGGCTACACCCACATACATGCGGGTCCGGAGTGCCCGCCAGCCGATGGCCACTCGGTCTCTCTCGTATTCCGGCCTCAGCCCGATTCTTTCGATGCCATGGGGCCTCAGCTTCGCATCGCGGTTTGGCGGGAAATCGGTTCCCTCCCCGGCCGGACATTCGCATCCGCCGACCGCCCCGGTACCGGTGGGGGCTACGAGTGCGCCGGCTCCGCCACCTGTTCCCCGCTTCGCGACTGGCGCATTCGTTTTGAGCCCCTGGGCCGTGACAGCTCCCTGGCCGGCGAGCTCAGCGTCCTGGGGGACAGAGGGCCCGATCCGGAGCGGGCGCTTTCTGGCACTCTGGCGGTCACGCATCGTGTACTGCATCTAGCCCTCAATCTCGAGGATCAAGACCGTTCATGACCAACCTGCCAGGTCTCCTGTCCAACAATCGCCAGTGGGCTGAGGGAATCACTCGGAGGGACCCGGGATTCTTTGACCGCCTAGCCCGTCAACAGGCACCCCGGTACTTGTGGATCGGTTGCTCGGATAGCCGGGTGCCCGCAAACGAGATTGTCGGGCTCATGCCGGGAGAACTGTTCGTCCACCGCAATGTCGCAAACATCGTGGTTCATTCCGACCTGAACTGTCTTGCCGTCCTTCAATATGCCGTGGACGTCCTTCGGGTCGAGCACGTCATTGTGTGTGGGCACTATGGTTGCGGGGGTGTGGAGGCCGCGTGGAATCGCACGCCCCTGGGCTTGATCGACAACTGGCTGCGCAACGTTCAGGACGTTATGGAGCGACACAAAGGGCTTTTCACTCGCGCGATGACCGTTGCTCAGTCCACCGACCGGCTCGGCGAACTCAATGTCCTGGAGCAGACCGCGAACGTGTGCCGGACCACGATCGTACAAGACGCGTGGCGCCGAGGCCAGGCGCTTGCGATTCATGGGTGGATTTATCGGCTTCAAGACGGCATCCTGCGGGACCTTGGACTATCGGTCACGCATGAGGGCGCCCTCCTCGAGGAATATGGTCGCGCCCTCTCCGCACTCGCCGCCAAACCGGCCACCTGAGATGGTTGGGGACGCTCAACCCTGAAGGATGGGGCCGGCCGTAGACTCGGACCCAGCCACCAATTTCCGGTAAAGGTCGGGGCGATATGGACCCACGAGCACCTGAACCAGAGAAGGTGCGCGTTACGGCCCGACTTCGGATCGTCGAGGAGGTGCTGCCTGACCCCCGCATGCACCGGCGCATCACCGGCTTTCACCAGGACGACGAAGGACACTGGGTGGCCGAGCTGGAGTGCGGCCACCGCCAGCATGTGCGCCACGACCCGCCGTGGCAGCTCCGCGAGTGGGTCATGCGTGAGGTGAGTCGTCAGCAACGTGTCGGCACGTCACTAGACTGTCGCCTTTGCGAATCCGGCTGAGCGCGGTGGGCCCCTGCCGAATATCTTTGGTTGAAGAGGTCGTGGATGAACAGACTTGGCCACAAGCTCCGGTCAGTCACGCCGATCCAATGCTTCACCATCGGCTTCCTGCTCCTGCTCTTCGCTTTCGTCGTGGTGCTGCTGGCTCAGCCGAGTGCAGTGGGGCGGGGCGGTCGCTAGTGCCTGGTGCCGCGGTGTCTCGTGCCTGACCTCCTGATCCGGATCAAGAAGAAGACCGATGGCTCGGCCGCGCTCAGTTGTCGGCGCGCGGACGGTTCGGTCACGTGGCAACGCCAGGAACCCAGGACATGGATCCCTCCGAGCTGATCGTAGGATTCCTGGATACAGAACGCGCGGGCGGTGTAGAATGGACCGCTGCCGACTTCACCGAAAAGGTGGGGCTCTACTTCGCCCAGCATCGCATTCCGGGCAACTGCCGGATCACGGATGAGCAACTGGATCGCGTTCGGACCCGGCTTGGGGCGCTGGTTCATCAGTGGGGTACGCTGCCGGCCGGACAGACGCTCGAGTTGCGGTTCGAACGAGTCCCCGAGACCTGACCCATCGCCGTTCGACCGGCGCTCGGCTGGTTTCGTTCGCTCATACACCGTACTGACGAGGTGACTCCGGAATGCTCTCCCTTGCCCTTCTCTGGCTCTTCAGGCTGGTCCATATCCTTTCCGGGGTATTCTGGGTGGGTGGAGTCCTGATCTTTTCGCAGTTTGTCTTTCCTGCGGCCCGGGCCCTTGGCCCTGCCGGCGGCCCGGTCATGGATCAATTGACGCGGGTCCGACAGCTCCCCCGGGCTCTCCTCACCGCCGGCGGACTGACCGTCGTGTCAGGGGTGGCACTCTATTGGCACGATTCGATGGGGTTCACAGGTGCGTGGATGGGCACCCTCACCGGCATGATTCTCGGCGGCGGCGGGCTGGCGGCGATCGTCGCGATCGTGATCGGTCTCACGATCAACGCGCCGACCGCCAAGCGGCTCGGCGCTCTTGCCGCGCGGGTCCAGGCGCAAGGCACACCACCGACGCCCGATCAAGCGGCGGAGGCGCAGCGGCTGCAGCATCGGCTGGGCTCGGCCCTGCGGGCGGTTTCCGCGCTCCTGGTGCTGGCGACTGCGGCGATGGCGCTGGGCCGCTACGTGACTTGAACGGGAGGGCGATTGGGCGCGAAGGTGGTCGTGAACGCGAAACGTTTGGTCGTCCCGGTTTCACCCTGAAACCATTTGTCCTCTCCGAGCGTCACATGTGAAGTAGACGCCCTTGGGAGAGCCATTCGATGACCCGGCAGGCGATCGTACAGCGATGCCGCTTTGCCCTGGACTTGCTCCGCACCCGGGTTTCCTTCCGGCTGGCCGCGCGCCTCGCACTTGCCCTGACCGCACTCGGCGTTTTCGCAATCGGCACCGAAGCGGTGGTCCGCGCCAGATTGGTGGCTCCGGTAGACCGGGTTCCCACCGCCCTCTACACCAGGCCGACCTCCTGGGGCCGGACCGGTGAGCCCCGGCTCCCCGTTGCCATAGGAACAGTCGGTGGCGCCCCCTTGGAGCGACGGGTCCCGACTATCCTCTCCGACTTGCCCGATCACCTGATTCAGGCGGTTCTCAGCGTCGAAGACCAGCGATTCTACGGGCACCATGGCCTGGACATTCGCCGAATTGGCGGCGCGCTGATTGCCAACGTCAAGGCCGGGAGGATCGCCCAGGGCGGGAGCACGATCACCCAGCAGCTGGCCAAGAACCTCTTCCTCTCTGCGAGCCGCACTCCACTCCGAAAGCTTCGCGAAGCAGCCCTGGCGGTGGTGCTGGAAATCCGGCACGACAAGTCGACGATTCTCGAGGCCTATCTCAACGAGATCTATTTCGGCCAGGATGCCGAGCGCGCGATTCACGGCGTGGGCGCGGCGGCCCGGCATTACTTCGGCAAGGGCGTTTCCAGGGTCACCCTGGCCGAGTCCGCGCTGCTCGCCGGGATGATCAGCGCCCCAAACCGATATGCCCCGACTCGCCACCCGGTCTCCGCCCGCCGGAGACGGGATCTGGTTCTCAAGCTGATGGTGGACCAGGAGCGCGTCCCGCGATCGGCCGCCGAGCGTGCGAGTCGCGCGGGGCTGCCGGCGCGGTCCTACGGCGGGAAGACGGTGGACGGACGCTACTTCCGTGATTTCGCCCTTGGCACGCTCGGCGACCGGCTTCCGTCCCGGGGGATGGCCGTCTATACCACGCTCGACGCGACGCTGCAGCGCGCCGCGGAGCACGCGGTGCGAAGCGGGCTGGACCGATTGCCGACGCGCGGCGCAGAGGCGGGGTTGCTGGCGATCGATCCGCGCAATGGCGAGGTCCTCGCGATGGTCGGGGGGCGCGAGTACGGCGGGTCGCAATTCAACCGCGCCACCGAGGCGCGACGTCAGCCGGGCAGCGCATTCAAGCCGATAGTCGCACTTGCCGCGCTGGAGCGCTGGGAGGGACGCGACCCGGCCTTCACGCTCGCCAGTGTCGTCGAGGACGAGCCGTTGCGCATCAGGACCTCTGGCGGCCCGTGGGAGCCGGTCAACTACGACGGGCAGTTCCACGGCCGCGTCACGGTTCGGGAAGCGATGGAACACTCGCTGAACGTGCCGTTCGCGCGGATCGGACTGGCCCTCGGCCCCGAGCGGATCGTCGCCACAGCCAAACGGCTTGGCGTCGCCAGCCCCCTCAACCCGGTACCGAGTCTGGCCCTTGGCAGCTCGGAGGTTACCCTCATGGAGCTGGTCCGCGCGTACGGCGTGCTCGCGGCTGGCGGCGACCTCGCCGCGCCCCGTATGGTGCTTGGTCGGGCGCGATATGGCGCGAGCACCGGAGGCGCTGTCGCCGCGGAGGTCGCGCGGGTTGTCGATCCTGCGGTGGCCTACCTGGTGACGTCGACCCTCGAGGGGGTCGTCACGAGAGGCACCGGCCGTGCCCTCAATGGCGACGGGCGTTTCGGACGCGTTGCGGGGAAGACCGGCACTTCCAACGACTGGCGCGACGCATGGTTCATCGCCTACTCGCCGTCACTGGTTGTCGGAGTGTGGGTGGGGTTTGACGACGGCCGGAGTCTCCGCTTGACCGGTGCCGGCGCCGCGCTGCCGATCGTGGCGCGCTTCCTCGCGGAGGCCGCTTCGGAGACGGAGTGGGGGTCGTTCGAGGTCCCCGACGGGATCCGCGAAGGCTACATCACGCTCGCCGATGCCGGCTGGGGGTCGGAGTGCGGCTCGCGAGAGCTCTTCCTGGAAGGCACCGAGCCGGCGGACGGAGGATGCGGCGAGGACCGGCTGCGCTGGGACGCCCCTCGCGAGTGGGGCGAGGCGCTGAGTCGCCAGGCGGAGCGGTTGCTGCGGGGCCTGATGTCGGAACAGCGGGAGAGGCGGCGATCCCAGCGTTAGTCGCGCACCGGTGCCATTGCGGTTCCAGCGGAGCAGGGTAGAGTTGCGGGAGGGGGTTGTCACCCGAACGAACGACTCGCCGCGCGACCGGCGCTTCTGGAGACGATGATTGGCTGAGGGATCAGCGGCACCTCTCACGCGCGCAGGGCTCCTGCGCTTCCTGCGAAGTCACCGGCTGGCCGTTCAGGCTTCGGTCGCCGGGCCGGACGGTGTGCAGGCGGCGGTGGTCGGCATTGCCGTTTCCGACCGATTCGAGCTCATCTTTGACACCCTCTCCATCACTCGAAAGGCTCGTAATCTGGCGCGTAACCCGCAGATCGCCTTCGTCATAGGGGGGAGCGCCGAAGGAGCGGCAGCGTCGGTACAGTACGAGGGGATTGCCGATTCGGCGACCGGGTCCGAACTCGAAGCCCTGCAGGTCCTCTACTTCCGGACCTTTCCGGAGGGACGGGAACGCCTGGCCTGGCCGGGCATCACTTACTTCCGAGTCACGCCGCGCTGGCTCAGGTACAGCAACTATCACGTCGATCCTCCGCTGATTGTCGAGCTCGACGCCGCCGGCCTGGGCCGGCTGCCGTAAGTATGCCCAGGCCCTGCGTCAAGCACTCGAGCAGGACATGGCTGCCGCAGGCTACCCGGTGCCCGGTGATCCCATGGGTGGTGTGAGGCAGCCTTCGAGCACCACGCCCTCTCCGGAAGGCGCGCCCCGACTCGAGCGCCGGCTGGGCCTGCTCGACGCGACGACGATCGTCGTCGGCTCCATGATCGGCTCCGGCATCTTCATCGTGTCCGCGGAATCGTCCCGGCTGGTCGGAGCTCCTGGATGGCTACTGGTGGCGTGGGCGCTGGCCGGAGTGCTGACGATCACCGGCGCGCTCTGTTGCGCGGAGCTCGCGGCAATGTTGCCACGCGCGGGGGGCCAGTACGTGTTCCTTCGCGAGGCCTACGGCCCCGCCACGGGCTTCCTGTTCGGCTGGGCGCTGTTGCTGGTCATTCAGACCGGCACCATTGCCGCTGTCGGGGTGGCCTTCGCCAACTTTCTGGGGGTGCTGGTGCCCTGGGTGTCGGGGAGCCGCTACCTGGTGGAGCCGATCGCGTTCGGGCGATACGCGGTGAGCCTGTCGACCCAACAGCTAACCGCTGTCGCCATGATTCTGGTGCTCACCTTCGTGAACACCCGGGGACTCGGCGTCGCCAGGCTGATCCAGAATGCCTTCACGTTCACCAAGACCGCCGCGCTGATCGGCCTCATTGCCGTCGGGCTCACGGTCGGGGTGAACCATGGTGCGGCAGCGTTCACTGCGGCGTGGTGGAATCCCGAGGCCAACGGATGGAACCCGCAGCTGGTGCAGCCCGGGCTGGCCGCCACCGGCGGGCTCGCGCTGGCCATGCTCCTGGGCCGCGCGATGGTGGGCCCGCTCTTTGCACAGTCGGCGTGGAACAATGTTACGTTCACCGCCGGCGAGGTGCGCGAGCCGGGGCGCAATCTTCCGCGGGCGCTGCTCACCGGCTGCGCGCTGGTCGTCGCACTGTATCTGCTGGCCAATCTGGCTTACGTCCTGACGCTGCCGCTTGCCGAGATCCAGTCTGCGCCCCAGAACCGGGTGGCGACGGCGGCGATGCAGGCCGTGTTCGGACCGATGGGGACGGTGCTCATGGCGAGCGCAATCGTGATCTCCACTTTTGGCGCCAATAATGGGCTGATCCTGGCGGGGGCGCGGGTGAGCTACGCGATGGCGCGTGACGGCTTGTTTTTCCGTCGTATCGGCACGGTGAACTCCCGTCACGTCCCCGCGGTAGCGCTGACGGTGCAGGGCGTCTGGGCCGCCGCACTGACGCTCTTCCGCACAGCCACCCCCGACCCGCTGAGCGGCGCCGTGACCTACGGCAATGTCTATACCCAGCTTCTCGAGTACATCATCTCGGCCGACATGGTGTTCTACGCGCTGATGGCGGGGGCAGTGGTGGTGTTGCGACGGAAGATGCCCGAGACTCCGCGTCCGTATCGCACGGCGGGATACCCCCTGGTTCCGTTCATCTACATCGCGCTGGCGGGTCTCCTGGTCGTGGATCTCGCCTACCTGACCCCATCGACCAGCGGGGCGGGTTATGTGCTCGTGCTCACGGGGGTGCCGGTCTACTATGCCTGGAAGCGGCTGGGCCGTACGGCGCCCTGACCGGCTGGAGCTGCCACCCTGGCTCCAGACTTTTGCCGCTTATCAACAGCTGTCCATCCTGCCGCGTATCTCGTAGTATCGGAACCACAGCAACCTGCGGGGAGCCCATGCACCGATCCTTACCGCGCAAGACTGCGGCAGGGCTGATCGCTGTTGTCGTCCTTGCCGGCTGCGGCAGCGCAGTGGGGACGACAGGAGGGCCAGGTGTGCAGCCGGCTCCGGGAGGCCGCGGCGGGCTGACGCCCGCGGCCCAGGCGGCGGCCGACAGCGGCCGGCCCGCCTACACCAGGGCCGACGTGTACTTTATGTCCGGCATGATCGGACACCACGCGCAGGCGGTGCTCATGGCCGGGTGGGCGGCCACCCATGGCGCGAGTCGGGCCGTACGCGCGTTTTGCGAGCGCATCGTGGTGGGCCAGCGGGACGAGATCGGGCTCATGCAGCGGTGGCTCTCCGAACGGCGTGAACAGGCGCCCCACGGAGATGCGTCCCACGATATGATGAAGGGGATGGATCACTCCAAGCTGATGCCCGGGATGCTCACGGCCGAGCAGCTAGCCAAGCTGGACGCCGCGAGGGGACCGGAATTCGACCGGTTGTTTCTGACTTTCATGATTCAACACCACCAGGGGGCGATCGCCATGGTGGAGCAGCTATTTGGCGCGGCCGGAGCGGCGCAGGACGACAATGTCTTCAAGTTTGCTTCCGACGTCCACGTCGACCAGATCACCGAGATCGAGCGCATGACCCTCATGCTGGCCGAGCTCTCGGCATCCCCAGTCAAGATTCCCTGAGCGCAGCAGCGTCTTCGACGACCGCGCGCTTTTTGCGTCCTCCACCGGTAACTCCATGGCTCTCGCGCCCAAGTTGTCTCTCGCGCTCGCATTGGTATTCGCGGCGGCATGCTCCTCCCCGTATTCTTCCACCGGCGGAACGCCGGCCCCGTCCCCTGACCTGTCCATGACGCCGCCCAGCCCCGACCCGCGGGTCGGACTCCGCGCCGGATGGATGAATGCGGCCGAAGCGGGATGGAACCTCCGGGTGGTCTCGAAGACTCCACCGTCCGAGAAATTCATCAACCAGAGCACTCCCGGCGATCGCCGGCTCATCAACTCAGACCTGGGGTTCATCGGGAATTACGCGGTCCAGGGGAACTACAGCGGCTACCAGGTCTGGGACGTCTCGAACCCGAGGAGGCCCACGCTGCGCACCGCATATGTCTGCCCCGGCTCGCAGAGCGATGTCTCGGTCTACAGGAATTTGATGTTCGTCTCGGGCGAGTCTACCAGTGGCCGTCTCGACTGCGGCCTGCAGGGGGTGCCCGATTCGGTGAGCCACGACCGACTGCGCGGCATCCGGATTTTTGAGATCAGTGACATCAGCAACCCGAAATACATCACCAACGTGCAGACGTGCCGGGGTTCGCACACTCATACAGTAGTCACCGACCCGAACGACAAGGCCAACGTCTACATCTACATCTCCGGCTCGGCACCGGTACGGTCGCCCAGCGAGCTTCCCGGGTGCTCGGGCGCTCCGCTGGATCAGGATCCCAATAGTGCCCTGTTCCGGATCGAGGTCATCAAGGTGCCGCTGGCCGCGCCGGAGCAGGCGCGGATCGTGAGCTCGCCGCGGATCTTCAACGATCTGACGGCGCCCCCTCGGCACGCCGAGCCGGTCGACTCCGCGCAGGCGGCCGCCCGGGCCGCGCGAGCCGCGGCGGCAGGTGCGACTCCCGGCGGTCGCACACGGGGTGGGCCCACCCAGTGCCACGACATCACCGTGTACCCGGCCATCGGGCTGGCCGGTGGTGCGTGCGGCGGGTACGGACTCCTCCTGGACATTCGCGACCCCGCGAACCCGAAACGGATCGGCGCGGTGGCGGATTCCAATTTCTCCTTCTGGCACTCGGCGACGTTCAACAATGACGGCACCAAAATCCTCTTCAGCGACGAGTGGGGCGGTGGCTCGGCCCCGCGATGCCGCGCCACCGACAAGTACGAATGGGGAGCAAACGCGATCTTCACGCTCATCGACAACACGATGACCTTCAAGAGCTACTACAAAATGCCGGCCGCTCAGACGGCGAACGAAAACTGTGTCGCCCATAACGGATCGCTGATCCCGATCCCCGGGCGTGACGTCATGGTCCAGTCCTGGTACCAGGGAGGCATCTCCGTGTTCGACTGGACCGACGCGGAGCACCCGAGGGAGATCGCCTATTACGACCGCGGGCCGATGGATTCGACCAAGCTCGTCAGCGGCGGGAGCTGGTCGGTCTACTGGTACAACGGACATCTCTACAGCTCGGAAATGTCGCGCGGGCTGGACATCTACGAACTGATGCCGAGCGGGTTCATTTCGCAGAACGAGATCGACGCGGCCAAATCGGTGCATTTCGAGTATCTGAACGCCCAGGAGCAGCCCAAACTCGTGTGGCCGGCGAGCTTCGCGATGCCACGAGCATATCTTGACCAGCTGGCGCGATCGAACGGGTTCGGGGGTGACCGGGTGTCCGCGGTGCGGAGCGAATTGACCCGCGCCGAAAAGCTGTCGGGACAAAGGCGGCGGGAGGCGCTGGCGGCGCTCGCCACGCAACTCCATAGTGACGCGACGGGGGCGGCGGACCAGGCCAAGGTGCACAAACTGGCCACCGTGGTCGGGGAGCTGGCCAATGCGCAGCGCTGAGTTCACCCTCCTGCTCGTGCTGGCATCCGCGGCCTGCGCCGCGAACCCAGCTGCCGACGACGACACCGCGCGCCGGGAGCAGCATGCCAGCAACGTCACCATCATCCGGGACGACTGGGGCATTGCGCACATTTACGGGAAGACCGACGCCGACGCGGTCTTCGGGATGATCTACGCTCAAGCCGAGGACGACTTCAATCGAGTAGAGACGAATTACCTGAACTCGATGGGACGGCTGGCGGAGGCCGAGGGTGAGTCCGCGATCTATCAGGATCTGCGCATGAAGCTCTTCATCGATCCCGACAGCATGAGAGCGCTGTACGCCAGGAGTCCCGAGTGGCTCAAGTCCCTGATGAACGCCTGGGCCGACGGGCTGAACTACTACCTGTCCGGGAACCCTGCTGTCACGCCCCGGGTCATCACGCGCTTCGAGCCCTGGATGGCGCTCACTTTCAGCGAAGGGAGTATCGGCGGCGACATCGAAACGGTATCCCTGCGCGGGCTCGAGGCGTTCTACGGCAACCGGGTCGTGGGCCGGGCCGGGGAAGCGGAGGACTCCTTCCCGAAAGAGCCTACCGGCTCGAACGGCTTTGCCATCGCGCCGTCCAACACCGCTTCGCGCCGCGCCCTCTTGCTGATCAACCCCCACACCTCGTTCTTCTTCCGGTCCGAAGTCCAGATGGTCAGTGAGGAAGGCCTCAACGCCTACGGCGCGGCAACATGGGGTCAATTCTTCATCTACCAGGGGTTCAATGACCGGGTGGGCTGGATGCACACGTCGAGCGGGGTGGACAACATCGACGAATACCTCGAGACGGTGGTGCAGAAGGATTCTTTGTACACCTACCGCTACGGGAGCGAAGACCGCCCGGTCACGGCGACCAGGATCACGGTGCCGTACAAGACCGCGGGGGGCATGGCCACCAAGGTATTCACCGTCTACCGGACGCATCACGGGCCGATCGTGCGCGAAGCCGGCGGCAAGTGGGTGAGCGTCAGGCTGATGCAGGAGCCGCTCAAGGCGCTGACTCAGTCCTACACGCGGACCAAGGCACGGGATTACCAGTCGTTCCGCGAGACCATGGACCTGCACACGAATTCGAGCAACAATACGATCTTCGCCGATGCCGACGGCGACATTGCCTATTTTCATGCGAACTTCGTTCCCCGGCGCGACGGTCGGTTCGACTGGACCAGGCCGGTGGATGGAAGTGACCCGGCAACGGAATGGAAGGGCATTCATTCCATCGAAGAGAGCCCCCACCTGCTCAATCCACCGAACGGCTGGCTCTACAACACCAACAACTGGCCGTATTCCGCGGCCGGCCCGAACAGCCCGAAGCAGGCGGACTATCCTGCCTACATGGAGCGAGGGGTGGAGAACCCGCGGGGAATCCATGCCATCCGCGTACTGCAGGAGCGAAAGGACTTCACGCTCGCGTCGCTCCGGGACGCGGCCTACGATAGTTATCTTCCCGCGTTCGCCGATTTGATCCCCACGCTGATCGCCGCGTACGACCAGCTGCCGAACGGCAATCCT
Organism: Gemmatimonadales bacterium; assembly: GCA_031404115.1. Lineage (GTDB taxonomy): Bacteria > Gemmatimonadota > Gemmatimonadetes > Gemmatimonadales > GWC2-71-9 > JABFSM01. Next base: position 13,003 of record JANNGX010000253.1, read on the forward strand.
CTCAAGCCAAAGGTTGCCGAGCAGATCGGGGTGCTCCGGGACTGGGACTACCGCTGGTCGGCAGGCTCCGTACCGACCTCGTTGGCAGTCTTTTGGGGGGAAGAGATGTGGCGGCGGGTCCGCGCAGACGCCGAGGCTGAGGTGATGTCGGTGTATGAGTACGTTGCCAGAAAGACGCCGGCACGCCGGAAGCTCGAGGCCCTGCTGGCCGCTTCCGACCAGCTCGCCGCCGATTTCGGGAGTTGGAAGACGCCCTGGGGGGACATCAACCGGTTTCAGCGCCTGACCGGCGACATCGTCCACCCGTTCAACGACTCAGGGCCCAGCATACCCGTTGCGTTCACGTCGTCGCAGTGGGGCTCCCTGGCCTCGTTCGGGGCGCGATCGTACCGCGGCACCAAGAAGTACTATGGGACCGGCGGGAACAGCTTTGTGGCGATCGTGGAATTCGGCGACAGCGTACGAGCCCGGGCGGTCACCGCCGGTGGCGAGAGCGGCAACCCCGCGTCTCCCCACTTCAACGATCAGGCGCTTCGGTACAGCACGGGCGACCTTCGTGAGGTGTATTTCTATCGCTCCCAGCTCAAGGGGCACACCGAACGGGAGTACCACCCGGGGGGCTGACCAGCGAACCCATCCCCGCAGACCGCCTCACCGCGCAGCTCCGGGCAACCGACTCGTGGGCCGTTCCGGTCTCCAGTAGTGGCGCACCGAGTGGACGATCACCGGCAGGCCTCTGCACACGCAGAAAATGACGGCCATCCACGCGGTGACCCGGAGTGCGGCCATCATCGACGGCACCAGCCCGTGGCGGGCCATTTCCGCCGGAAAGCCCCCGAAGGCCTGAGCCAGCGCGAGGCCGCAGAAGGTCGTAGTCTTGGCAATCGAGTACCCGACCCGCATGAACGTCGAGCCCACCAGGAACCGGCCCAGCGGAGTGTGATGCTGGGCGAAGGGGGCGGTGCCCTGGCGGACCCCGATACTTCGGAATGCGTCGGTGAGGGTGGTTCTCGCGATTACGATCAGCGGAATCACCAGAGGAATCATGCGCAGGTCGGCGAAGCACAGCCACAAGACCAGCTCATACGTGCGGTCTGCTGCGATATCCAGGACGCTTCCGAAGAGGCTGGTCTGCCCGGTCTTCCGGGCCACCATGCCGTCCACGGTATCGAGCATGAGGCCGAAGAAGAGCAACCCCACGCCGGCCAGTCGCATCGGGGCGGATCCCAGGTAGAGAATCAGGACGGTGATCAGCAGAAGCGGAAATCGTGAGAGCGTGATCCAGTTGGCCAACACGGCGCACCTCGGTGAGGGACGGGTCAGTCGATGCAAGTACACCCGGGACCGTGACCCCCCCGTGACCCGGCTTTCACGGAGGCACGATGAAATTCGTCTGGGTGGTTCTCAGCGTGATGGGTGCGGCCCAAGGATGCCGGCGACCAGGGCCAGCGTATCCCTGTGGTGGATCCCGCTATATCTTGAAAGTCTCGTGACGTACCACCTTCCCGGGCGGAGGCAGACGCGTTGTTGAAGCGGGACGCCGAATGGGCCGCCACCGCCACCGGACAGGACGTCGACAAGATCGTATCCTATTGGGCTGATGACGCCGTCGTCATCCCTGAGGGACAGCCTGTGCTGGAGGGCAAGGAAGCGATTCACGCCTTCGTGACCGCGAGTTGTCC
>JANNGX010000254.1:0-10725 GCA_031404115.1 Gemmatimonadales bacterium
GCTGCCCTCGCCGACCGCTACCGGATCGAGCGCGAGCTGGGGGCAGGCGGCATGGCCACCGTCTACCTGGCCCGGGACCTCCGGCACGAGCGCGACGTCGCGGTCAAGGTGCTGCACCCCGATCTCGGCGCCGCGTTAGGCGGCGATCGCTTCCTCAGTGAAATTCGCACCACCGCGCGGCTCCAGCATCCCCACATCCTGCCGCTGCTCGACAGCGGCGAGGCCGACGGCCTGCTCTACTACGTGATGCCGCTTGTTACCGGCGAGACCCTGCGCACCCGCCTCGAACGCGAGCGGCAGCTGCCGATCGAGGATGCCGTGCTGATCGCCCGCGAGGTGGCCGACGCGCTGGGCTACGCGCACGGGCTCGGCGTCATCCATCGCGACGTCAAGCCCGAGAACATCCTGCTCCAGGGCGGGCATGCGCTGGTGGCCGACTTCGGTATCGCCCTTGCTGTTCAGAGTGCCGGCGGCTCGCGGATGACCCAGACCGGCTTGTCGCTGGGCACGCCGCAGTACATGAGCCCCGAGCAGGCGATGGGGGAGCGGGTCATCGACCCGCGCAGCGATATCTATGCCCTCGGCGCCGTGACCTACGAAATGCTGGTGGGCGAGCCGCCGTTCACGGGGCCGAGCGTGCAGGCGATTGTGGCCCGCCTGGTGACCGAGGAGCCACGGCCGATCGGCGTGCAGCGCAAGGCGGTGCCGGAGCACGTCGAGGCCGCGGTGCTGATGGCGCTCGAGAAGCTGCCGGCGGACCGGTTCGGACGTGCGGCGGAGTTCGCGGCTGCGCTTGCTGGAGACGTCAGGACGCACGGACGCAAGAACGCCAGGGCAGGGCGCCCGTCCGCCCGTCCGCCTGTCCGTCTGACCGCCCTCGCCGCGGCGCTGGCGCTGGTCGTTGTGGGTGCGGCCGCCGGCTGGGTGGCGGCGGGCCTGCGGCGACCGGTCGCATCCGCCACCGGTCCGCTCACCGCGACCTCGATCCTCGCGCCGGCCGGAGGAAACTTCGGGGAGCAGCGCTCCCTGGCGCTGACGCCCGATGGCCGGCGGCTCGCGTTTGTGTTCGCGGCGTTGGACGGATCGCGGATGTTGTGGCTCCGGGACCTCGACCGGCTCGATGCGACGCCGCTCCGGGGCACTGTTGGAGCCACCGCGCCGTTCTGGTCGCCGGACGGCCGCTCGCTCGGCTATTTCGCCGGTGGCCACCTCACGGTGCGGGATCCGAGCGGGGAGCCTCGACGGCTGTGCCCGGTGACCGACCCGACCGGTGGTTCATGGAGTCCGGAGGGAATCATCCTGTTCGGTCACCGCGACGGACTTTCGACGGTACCGGCCGACGGCGGCCCGTGCAGCCGGATCGTCCCTCGCCATGCCGGACCTCCGCCCCGCGGCGTCTTCCTCCCTGACGGCCGGCGTTTCCTCTACACGCGCGGATGGGAGCTCGACATGGTCGCGGCGGGGCTCGATGGGGTCCAGCTCGCGACACTCCCCCTTCGAGCCATCGAGTTCGCGGCCGTGCCGCCCGGATACCTGATCGTGCCCAGCCGGACGGACGCTCGTGGCCTGGACGCGCACCGAATCGACCTGGGCACCCTCGCGCTCGGCGGGCGGAGCATTCGCCTGGCGTCCGACGTGCGGAGCCAGAGCGGGGTCCACACCTTCGCGACATCGTCGAGTGGGGATTTCGCTTTTCTGCCGGGCATCGCAGACCGGCCCTACCTCGAGTACGACGCGAGCGGGGTACTCCGGGACTCGGTGCGCCTCGAAGGAACCTGGACCCTGAGCGTCCGGCCGGGGCGGGCCAGTCCGCCTGCCGTCGCGGTGGCCGGCAATGGCGTCGGACTCTGGCTCTACGACCTTGATGCCGACCGCGCGACACGGCTCCCGATACGCGATACGTCCTTCAGTACCGGGCTGGGATTCGGAACCACCTGGCCGGTGTTCAACGGCGACGGGTCGCGCCTGGTCCATGCCCTCATTGGACCCGGCCGGTGCAGGATCGTGGAACGGAACCTTGCCACCGACGTCGAGCGGGCGGTCGTTCAGACTTCCGCCTCGGCAGCCAACGACTGCCCTGTCCCGCTGGACTGGTCTTCCGACGGACGGCACCTCCTGGTGCGACAGGATACGCTGCTCCTGATCGTGGCCCTGGACGATACGACAGACTCCCGGCGGATCGTGCGGCCGGGAAGGATCTGGGAGGGCCATTTTTCTCCGGATGGCCGCGCCGTGGCGTATAGCTCCGACGAAACGGGCCGGGCGGAGGTGTACCTGCAGAAGCTTCCATCCGGCCCGCCGGTCCGCGTGTCGCTGGACGGTGGACGCTGGCCCGCCTGGAGCCACGCGGGCCGCCGAGTGACTTTCGTGACACCGGACGGCAGGGTGCAGGAGGTGTCGCTCGGCGCCGATCCGGTGAGCTCCGCCGGGACTCCAAGGACCCGCTTCACGATACCCACCTGGCGGCGCTCCACTTTCGACGACCGCGGCACCGGCTTCGCGATGGTGGGTGACGGCGAGCGCTATCTCGTGCGGGCCTCGCCATCGGGCATCGCCGTCGCGTTGATCCAGCAGTGGCCAACGCTCCTGCGGAATGCGGACTCGACCCGCCGAGCGGAGGCGCGCCCATGACGGCCCCGTTCGCTCGCCTGACCGCCGCCCTCGGCGAAAAACGGAAATGAGTTCATCGATGCGAAGCCGCCTGCTCCTGATCACCTGCTGGGTTGCGGCCTGCGGGGAGCCGCCGTCCCCGCCCGCCCGCGCCGGCGCACCAGACCGTCCCAATATCGTCGTGGTGATCGTGGACGACCTCCGCTGGGACGAATTCGGCGCCGCGGGGCACCCCTACCTCGAAACCCCCAGCATCGACCGCCTCGCCGCGGAGGGAGCGCTGTTCACGAACTCCTTTCACGCCGTCCCGCTCTGCTCACCCAATCGCGCCACGCTGCTGACCGGCCAGTTCCCCTCGCGACACGGCATTATCGACAACGTGTCGCGGAGCCTCGCCAGCCACCGGCTGGCAACCTTCCCGCGAACGCTCCAGGCGGCGGGTTACCGCACCGCCTTCCTGGGCAAGTGGCACATGGGCAACGATCCAACCCCCCGACCGGGATTTGATTACTGGGCCGCGCTGCCCGGACAAGGGCGGTCGGTGGATCCCGAGCTGTTCGAAGACGGCAGGCTGCACGTCGTCCCGGGTTATGCTACCGACCTGCTGACCGACCGGGCCATCGCGTTCATCGATCGGGAACAAGACCAGCCCTTCCTGGTCTACCTGGCCCACAAGGCGGTGCACCCCGACCTGATCCAGCGGGACGACGGCTCCATCGCTCCGGGAAGCGAAGGCGGCTACATTCCGGCCCCGCGCCATCTGGGCCGCTACAACGATCGCACCTTTGTGAGGCGGGGCAATCGCGCCGATTCGCTGGCCGATCTCAACGGAAAGCCGGTGCTTCAGCGCGCCCTCGCCCGCCTCCGCAATACACCGATTGCCGGGCCCGACTCCGGACACGCCAATCACGGGGCGCTGCCATGGACCGAGGAAGAAACCATCCAGCGCCGGGCCGAGATGATTCTGGCGGTGGATGAGGGACTGGGCCGAATCATGGCCAAGCTGGAGGAGCTCGGAGTACTGGACCGCACCGTCATCGTGTTGAGCAGCGACAACGGTTTCTTTTTTGGTGAACATGGCCTGTCGACGGAGCGCCGGCTGCCCTATGAGGAATCGATTCGCAACCCGCTGCTGGTCCGCTATCCGCCGGTGGTAAGGCCCGGATCCCGCCCTGCGGGGCTGGCGCTCACCGTGGACCTGGCGCCGACCCTGCTCGAACTGGCAGGGGTGCCACCGGGCCCGAGCATCCAGGGACGCTCGCTGGTACCGCTCTTTCAGGGAACGCCCCCGGGCTGGCGGGAATCGGTATTGGTAGAGTTCTACACCTACGAAAATCCCTTTCCCCATTTGCTGGACATGGACTACCGCGCGGTCCGCACCGGCCGGTACAAGTACATCCCCTGGATCCAGTACCCCGAGGAGGACGAGCTCTACGACCTGCAGGCCGATTCGCTCGAGCTCCGCAATCTGGCGCGCGATAAGGCCATGGATGGCGTCAGGTCACAGATGAAACAGGAGTTGGGCCGGCTGGTGCTGCAGGCACTGGGGCTCACCGGACAGTGATTCGCCGACTTCCGCTCGTCCTTTCCGGCGTCGTTCTGGCGATCGCGGCATTCCCTGCCGCCGCGCTTGCCCATGGCGTGGCGGCGGGAGACAAGGGCTATCTCCAGGAGGTTTCCGGCGTCCTGCTGATCCCGTTTGCCTACCTGGGCGCCAAGCACATGGTCACCGGGTACGACCATCTGCTGTTTCTTTTTGGCGTCATCTTTTTTCTCTACCGGCTCCGGGACGTCGGCCTCTATGTGACGCTGTTCGCCGTCGGGCACTCGACGACGCTGCTGCTCGGGGTGCTGACGGGGGTGAGCGTCAGCCCGTACCTGGTTGATGCCATTATCGGGTTGTCGGTGGTCTACAAGGCGCTGGACAACCTGGGCGCTTTCACGGCCTGGTTCGGGCACCAGCCGGACCCCCGGGCGGCCACGCTGTTCTTCGGCTTCTGCCACGGATTCGGCCTGGCCACCAAGCTCCTCGATTTCGAGATCTCTCCCGAGGGTCTGGTGCCGAACCTGATCGCGTTCAATGTCGGTGTGGAGGCGGGCCAGCTGCTCGCCCTGAGCGCGATTCTCATCGCGATGGCGTACTGGCGCAGGTCCCGGAGCTTCGAGCGCCACGCCTGGGCCGCGAACGTCGCCCTGATGTCGGCCGGCTTCGTGCTGATGGGTATTCAGCTGACCGGTTACTTTATCTTCGGGTAAGGGGTACCCATGTCCAATCCTGACACCCCCGTGACGCAAAATGCTTCCCTACGGAAGCTGGTCCGGTCCACCCTGATCGCGCTGGTGGTCGCGGTGGCGCTTCTGGTCACCGTCGTGCTGCCGGCGGAGTACGGCATCGATCCCACCGGGGTGGGCCGGGTGCTGGGTCTGACCCGGATGGGCGAGATCAAGACGCGGCTGGCCAAGGAGGCGGCGGCGGATGCCGCGGCCGACGCGGCGGCGGCTGCCGCGGAGGATTCGGCGGCGGCCGCAGCAGCCCCGGCCTCGAGCAACGACAGCAGTCCCACTTCACCACCGCAGTAAGGAGAATCGACATGTCTCGACGGATCCCCTCCGCCCTGCTCGGCGCCGGCCTGGTGCTCACCGTGGTCACGGTGGCGGCGGCCCACGACCTGTTCATCAAGCCCACTCGATACTTTGCCCCGGAGAACAGCGAGGTACGGGTGCGGGTGCTCAACGGCACGTTCACGCGCAGCGAGAACTCGATTGCGCGGAACCGGCTGGCCGACGCGAGCGTCCTCACGCCGCTGCGGCGCATGTCGATCGACACAGCGGAATGGGGCGTGACCGGCGACACGAGCACGTTTCACATTCATACCCGGGGCGCCGGGACGTACGTGATCGGGGCGTCGACCCGGCCGAGCGTGATTGCGCTGTCCGCCGACGATTTCAATCTCTACCTCAAGGACGACGGAATTCCTGATGTGCTTGAGGCCCGGAAAAATACGGGAGAGCTGGGCAAGCCGGCGCGGGAGCGGTATCACAAGCATGTCAAGGCGATGGTCCAGGTGGGCACCGCCCGGAGCGACCACTACGCCACCGCGCTCGGGTACCCGGCGGAGATCGTGCCGATGGAGAACCCCTATGCGATTGCCAGTGGTGCCACGCTGCGGGTGAAGACGCTGGTCGACGGAAAGCCGTCGGGCAATCAGCTCGTCGTGTTCGGCGGGGTCGATGCCGGGGACAAGAATATCGAGCCGAAGAGCGTGCGGTCGGACGCGCTGGGGGTGGCGGCCATTCCGCTCAGTACGCCCGGCACCTGGTACATCAAGTTTATCAGCATGGTGAAGGTGCAGGGCGACAGCGTGGACTACGAGTCGAAGTGGGCGTCGTTGACGTTTCAGGTCCGCTGATTCAGGGGTCCGGTGGGGTGTAGCTCAACTGGCAGAGCGCCCGGCTGTTAACCGGGAGGTTGCAGGTTCGAAACCTGCCGCCCCAGCTGTTCAAAGAGGCTAGGAGGCTAGGAGGCTAGGAGGCTTAGCGTTCAGGAACCGGTTTCCCCCGCGTCACCACCCGCGCGAGTCGCGCGCTGTTCACCTGGTCGCTGCGCCCCATGTTGATGGTGAACTCGTCGATGACCACGGTCGCGGGCCGCACTTCGTGCAGTGCGGCTAGCGATTGTTGCACCTCGGCCTGGTTCGAGAAGCAGAACCACTGCCGTCGTGTGTCGCCGGACCAGCGAGGCAGGCCGGCGGCTCCCGCCGAATCGGGTTCGAAGCAGACCTCGTGAAGGTCAGCGTCGACATGGGGAATCGTGCGGCCCGACACGGTCAGCTCCCCGGTAAAGCGCGCCGAGCCCACCCAGGTGGAGTCTGCCGCGCGGGAGAGCACCAGCATGTCGGCCGCGAGGGCACCGACTTTGACGCCCTTGGTGAGCGCGGCGGGATCAAAAGGAATGCCGCCGGAATTTCCGGCCGCCGGGGCCGGAACGACCGGAGCTCTCTCCTCCGATGGTGCCGGAGCGGGAGGGAGCGGTTGGGAATCCGCGGCCCCGGGTTTACCATCACCGCCGCCGCAGGCGGTGAGCGCCACGAGCACTGCAATACCAATCGATCTCATGCCGCAATCTAGCATTGCCATTCGCGGAGGAGGGGGCGGGCAGGCATCGAGAATCTAGAAGCTGGTGCCGGAGTCGGGCGTTTCGGGGCCGACTGTCAGTTTGAAGGGCAGGTCGTCCGTACCGATAAGCTGATCCTCCTTCACGTCGATGAACAGCTTCACTTCGCGGGTCTCGCGGCCGTCGAGGAGGCGCTCGTACCGGACGGGGCCGTCGGTCCCGCCGGTTCTCATCCGAACCTGGACCCGCTGGTCGCTGATACGGATGAATTCTATGACGTCACGGTGCCCGACGATGCCGAAGATGTGCACCTCGCGCGCAAGAAGCCCATAGTACTCCTCGGTGTAGCGCGGGAGCTGGTCCCTTCGAGCCTTGAGGGCGCCGAGAAGCCGTTCGCGTTCCAGCGGCATGTATTCCGCCGGGAGCGACGCGACGGCATTCGCGATGACCGAGTCGGTGAGCCGGGCCTGGAGGTCGCGGGCGGCCTGGGCAAAGGCTTCGCGGTCGAGGCGGTTGAGCACCGCGTGGTCGACCCGACTCCCGGAGACGGCAAGTCGCTTGACCGGCGGCGACCGATCCGAGAAGCCGACATAGCTCGGCAGGACCCAGCGGGTGACGGCGCCCACCATTCCGTCGATCCTCGAGAACGCCCAGTCTCGGTCTTCCGGGATCGGGCGCCAGCGCCTGGGGTTGCTCCCCACCCCACGCCCCCAGCGCCACTGTCCGGAATGGCGGTCCCAGTCTCCCACCAGCATGTCGATCAGCCGGATCCGGAGAAAGGCCTCGTCGTCGAACGTGCTGCCGGGATCGGTCCGGGCGCGCTGGTACACCGTATCGCTGTTGATGACCTCGGTGTACCCCGCAAATCCGGGGCGATTGTCCGAGCGTTCATTGGCGTTGACGGAGAGGAGGCCGACCCGCCCGGCGAACATCGACCGGAACTCGCCGAGCCGGGCGTCGTTGGGCATCACGACCGGGGTCGGACGGGGGGCCGCGATTCCAGCGGCGTCCTGCAACTCGGCCACGATCAACGCCCCGAAGGGAAACTGGGCCGCCATCTGGTCGTCCATGACGTCGTAGACCATCCCTTTCCGCATCCACGCGGGAAGGACCAGGGCCGGGTTCTTGACGATGGGGCGAAAGTCGTATTCCAGGCCGTCCCGTCCGAGCAGCCTGATGCCGACCGTCTGTTTTCCTCCGATAATATGGGACGGGCGGAGACCACCCCCGACCTCGGACAGATTCAGCACCGGTAACCGGACCGGAATCTGCCAGAGCTCCCGGTTGAGATCACCGGCAAAAAACCGATGGATACGGCCGGCAGGATAGCTGCGGCCCGGGGCGGTCGTGACGGAATCGGTGCCGAGCATCAGCACTCGCGCCGGCACGGCCATGGGAGCCACCTTGATATCCTCCGCGGGCTTGTCCTGCGCGACCACAGCGGGGATGCTGTCGATCTCGGTCCACCACGGAGTGCCCGGCGCGAGCGAGTCGGCCTGTGGCGCCGCGATGTTCTGGGGTTCCTTCGACGCGCCGAGGAGGGAAGCGGAATAGACGATCTCGAACCGGTTGACTCCCTCTGCCATGCAGGTGGTGATCGCTTCGTCGGTTCCGGAGCAGTCGAGGTGCCCCGCGTCGCCCCCCACCACGAAGAGATCGACCCCGTCGTCTTTGCGGAAGACCAGCATCATGTAGCCGGGCCGCTCCCCTCCCCAGACCAGGCCGGTACCCATCTGTATCGAGCTCACCTTGCTGCCGGCCCCGCTCACCAGGACGAAGCGGGGATCGAATTCCCCTTTGCCGGTGAGGACCTGAAGCGAATGATCGTGGCCCCCGGCGTAGACCAGCGGGGGCTTCCGGGCCCCATCGAAGGTCCGGCGCAGGCCGGCCAGGAGGCCCTCGTACGGGGGTGAGTTGAGGTCCTGCACCAGCGCACCGGCCTTCTTCATCACGTAGGCGATGCCGAGGGTGTGATAACCCGGGACGATGGCGCCGTGGGGGCCCGCCGAGTAGTAGGGGTGATGGGCGATGAGGATCACTTCGCGGTCCCGGGCGCCGTCGAGGGTCTGCTTCAGGCGATCGAAGAACTGGGCCTGATGCGACGCGAGTCGCTCGCGCAGGAACCAGTGGGTGTCGAAGAACGCGATCCGGACGTTGCGCCGGAGGTCGCGGTAAATCGGCCCGGGGTCGCCAGCGGCGGGAAGGAGCGACACATAGCGCCCCGCGATCCGCGCGGTGTGGAGCTGCTGGCTCAGGTTGAGCACGCGATCGAAGCCGATATCGCTGGCGGAGTTGCCCCAGTCGTGGTTGCCGGTGACAAAGAGGCCCAGGGTCTTGTATTTTCTCGCCCCCGAATCGGCAACCAGGTCGATCTGGCTCCAGAGCCGCACCGAGTCGTCGGGAAACCCGGCGTGGTCACGCGCGCGAATGCCGGCGGGATAGACGTTATCGCCCAGGAAGGCCACGCTGACGGCGGAGTCCCGGTGCAGCCCCAGCGACCAGCGCTCGATATCGGCTTGCAGAGCGGAGAGCAGCGGAGACCGTCCCTTCACGGCGGCGCCTGCGTCGCCAACCAGGAAGACCACCGCGTCCACCTTACCCGGCTCGGGAACCGGAACCGCGGCGCGCTTGGGAAACTCCAGTGGGTCGATGTTGAGAAGGTTGGTCGCGCCGAAGACGGCAAACGCCGCAAGCCCGAGAAAGACGATGGTGGCGGCTCCGGCGGCCACGAAGTGGTTCCGGGGCACGTGCCGGATGCGGAGGGATGCAATGGAGCCGGCAACGAGGCCCAGCGCGCCGGCAATGACTCCCCCCGCCCAGTGGCCCGCGTGATCGCCCCAGAGCAACGGCCCGAGGAGTGCGCCCGCCACGACGCCGACAGCCATCCCGCCGAAGCCGGCCACCGTGGCCCAGGCCACCGCGTGGGGCCGCTTGCGCGCGAGCCGGAACCCGGCCGCCGCGCCGATGGGAATGGGGAGCAGGTCCCAGCGGAATCCGAGCAGATCCTCCATGGCGAAGATGTACTTGCCGTAGCGCGCCTGGGCGACGACCAGGGCGAGCGTGACGATAAAGCCCATGACCGCGCCGCCGACGGTTGCGAGCGTGGTCACCACGGCGTGGGTGATGGTGATTTTGCGCCGGTATCCGGCGGTTTCCGGGTGTTCTCCGGCCTGCTCCGGCTCTGTCGGGTCCTTCGTACTCACGGTTGCTGGGCCTTTCCACCCGCCCGGGCGAATACATATATAGAGGCTCGCCGCCGGGCCGGCGGTGAGCTGGAGTCTGTCGTGAAACTATGGAGTGAGTGACGACACAGGCCGGTTTTCGTGCACTCCGTGGCGGGCGGCCTCATCCGACCCCCGGTGGCGGGTCCTGGGCCAACAGGTCCCCGATCCGCTCGATGGTCACATCCGGCTGGGGGTACTTCGCAACCTCGTGATCGAGGGCGTAGTGCCCTTGCCGGGGGAAGACTGTGGTCAGGCGCCTTCCCCAGACCTGTTTCACCGCCGTCAGAATCCTGACTTTGTCATCGACCAGGACGTAGTGCTCGGCCGGGTAGCGGCGCGCCACGTCGTCCAGTTCCTGTTCCTTGTGTACGTAGAGCAGGACCCGCCCTTCGACCGCGTCCCATATCCCGGAGCGCTCTACTTTGCGGGGCTGGAACACGACGTCTCCGTCAGAAAGAATGACGGTCGGGCCCCACGCGTTCAGATGCTCGATCACGCGGAGTGCATCGGGGAAGAGCCGGTCGGCGAAGGGATAGTTGATCAGGAACCGGGAGATCGCGAGCAAGTGGGGCTCGCGGGGGTTTTCCACCCGGTACCGCTGGAGCGCACCCAGGTAATCGGCATAGCCCAGTTCGGCTCGCAGCTCCTCGAATATCGCCCAGTAGCTCGTACTCCGCTCAGCCCCGACCTCCTTATCCAAAAATCGCCGCAGATCAGCCGTCACTCGGTCGTTATCCAGCAGCGTGTTGTCGACGTCAAAAAGGAAAACTGTCTCGG
>JANNGX010000255.1:0-25281 GCA_031404115.1 Gemmatimonadales bacterium
GGGGGCGGGTGGGGGCAGCCGGGCTGGAACCATGGCGCGGATCCGGCGGCTCTTCAACGATGCCCTGGAGTATTCCCGCCGCAAGACGGAGTTCCTCAAGGGAAACATTCAGCCGCTTTCGGCGCCCGCGAGCGAACTGGAAGCGCTTCTGCCCATGCTCCGCGGGGAACTGCCCCTGGCCGTCTCGGCCAATCGCAGGATCGACCTGGAAAACGCCCTGCGGCTCAAGCTGGAATACCGTCTCCGCATGGTGTTTTACGGGGGCGTCGAGGCCTGGCAAATGGCCAAGGAAATCGCCGCGGCCGGAGTGCCCGTCATCATCGAGCCCAATCGCGATATCCCAAGCTTTGACGGCCTGGGCGCGCGGCTGGACAACGGCACGCTGCTTCGGGAGGGCGGTGTGCAGGTCATCTTTGCCCAGGGTGATCCCGGCGGTGAACGGAATCTGAGGTACGCCGCAGGAAACGCCGTCCGGAACGGCATGAACTGGGATGATGCGCTCAAGGCGATCACCCAGAACCCCGCCTCAGCGTTTGGCCTGGCCGACTACGGGACCCTGGAGCCGGGAAAGGTGGCCAATCTGGTGGTTTGGTCCGGCGACCCGTTCGAATTCAGCAGTGTGGCGGAGAAAGTCTACATCAAGGGCCGCGAAGTGCCGCTCTGGACCAGGGAAAATGATTTGAGGGAGAAGTACAAGAAGCTGCCGCCCCAGTAGGAAGTAGCGAATAGCGAATAAGAAGGAGGAAGGACCCTTCCTCCCTACTCGCTCTTCGCTATTTCCTACTCGCTAGCTACGGCGTCTTGACCTCGGCTTCCGCCGTCTCGGCCGGAGGCGCGGGCTGCTCATCGACACTCACGGTCTCACCCTGAACCTCATCCAGCTCACGGTCTATTTCCTTGATCTTGGCGCTGATATCGTCCAGCTTGGCCATGACCGCGTCGATTTCCGCCTGATTGACCTCCCCGCCCCGCTCCTTTTTGAACACCAACATACCGAGCTTGTAGGCAGACTTGCTCCGGAGGCCGATGAGGCGGCTCCGGTCGAGGTGCAGCTTGCTGGATTCGAAAACGGTTCGTACCCGATCGCCGATTTGGTCGATTTCGGCGTTCAGCCGATCGAAGATTCCACTCATGCCCGATTCCTCCCGTTTGGTTTGCCCGCACACAACGGGGAGACGTCCGCGAATGTTTCAATTTGGACACATGACGAGTGCGTAGCGAGAAGCGAATAGAGGAAACGGAAAAAGGGGCGCCCGCCGGCACCCCCTCTCGTCTACTCCCTCCTCGCCATTCGCTACTAGGAGGCGACCGCCTCCGGATACACCGAGATCTTCTGGCGTCCCTTGTCCTTCCACTCGAACTTTACCACCCCGGCCGCCGTGGCGAAGAGGGTGTCGTCATTGGCCCGCTTGACGTTTGTGCCGGCGTGGAACTTGGTGCCCCGCTGCCGAACGATGATGTTCCCCGCGATGACTCGCTCGCCGCCGAAGTGCTTGACGCCAAGGTACTGGGGATTGCTGGTGCGGCCGTTCCTGGAGGAGCCGACGCCCTTTTTATGTGCCATGGGGTTACCCGACCTTTACGCCGGTAATCCGCACATCGGTAAACTTGGCCCGGTGCCCAGTCTTGCGGCGGACATTCTTGCGGCGCTTGAAGCGGAACACGTAGATTTTCTCGCCCTTCGCGTAGCCGATGACTTCGGCGGTGACGCTGGCGCCCTTGATCATGGGCGTGCCGGCGGTAATGCTGTCGCCGTCCGACGCGAGGAGCACTTCGTCAAAGGTGATGGTCGAGCCCGCTTCGGCCTCCAATCGGGGCAACCGGACGGTCTTACCCGTCTCGGCTTTGAACTGCTTCCCCTGGGCCCGGAAAATCGCGTACATGTCTCGCCAATCCGCTTGAGTCAGAGCCCGTAAGTATAGTCTGGGCGCTCTGTTGAGGCAAGATGGCCCCCACGGCCGAAGTTCGGGGGCTCACGCAACCGCGTACTGCTCCGTCACATCCCGCCCCGCGGGCCGGCTCATCAGCCGGAACTCGTCCAGATGCATCATCGGATCGTCCCGGATGTCTAGCTCGACCCCGGTGCTGCGGGCCAGGCCGGTAAGCAGCTTCGGCTCCTCTTCGAGCAGGTACAGCGCCACCTCGGGGTGTATCCGAACCGAGAGTGATTTTTCGCGCTTTTCGTGTCCAACCCGTTTGAGGGACCGTTCCAGCCTGCGAGTCACCACCTCGGGCCGGAAGACCCGCCCGGACCCGCTGCACGTCGGGCAGTCGGTCGTCATGGAGGCATACAGCGAGGCCCGAACCCGTTGACGGGTCATCTCCACCAGGCCCAGGTCGGAGACCGCCAACGCCTTGGTCCGGGCGCGGTCGCGGGTCAAATGGGCCCGCAGTTCCTGAAGCACCCGGTCCCGGTTGCCCTTGGTCTCCATGTCGATGAAGTCGCATACAATGATCCCGCCCAGATCGCGAAGCCGAAGCTGCCGAGCCACCTCGCGTGCCGCTTCGAGGTTGGTCCGGAGAATGGTCTTCTCCGGGTCTTTCTTGCCGGTGTACCGCCCGGTGTTTACGTCGATGGAAACCAGGGCCTCGGTGGGCTGGATTACCAGCGAGCCGCCGGTGGGCAGATCGACCCGGGCCCGGAACAGCGACTTGATCTCGGTCTCGATGTCGAACTTGTCGAACAGCGGGAGCGGCTCGTCATAGTAGTGCACCCGCGCCATGAGCTCGGGATCCACCCCGTCGAGATACTGCTCGACCTCGTGGTGGATCTCCTTGGAGTCGACGTGGAGGGCGTCGACCTTGTCGCTGAAGACGTCGCGAATCAGCCCGCGGGTCAGTGACGCCTCGCGCTGCAGCAGCGCGGGCGCCTTCCGCACGTAGAGCTGCTTCCGCTTGATCTTGCGCCACTGGTTCAGCAAGGCCTCGATTTCCCGCTTGAAATGGTCTTCGGTCACACCCTCGGCGACGGTGCGCACGATGACTCCGCCCGAATCCTCCGGCAGGAGGCGGGTGACCATTTCCCGGAGCTTGGCCCGCTGCTCCCGGCTCTCGATCTTGCGGCTCACACCGACCCGCGAGGCGTAGGGCATGTAGACAAGGAACCGCCCGGGAAGAGAGATCTGCGCCGTGACCCGGCAGCCCTTGGTACTGATCGGCTCTTTGGTGACCTGGACGGGGAGGGTCTGCCCCTTCTTGAGGATTTCGGAAATATTGGGAACCTGCCGGCGTGGCGAGACCTCGCGCTGGCGAACTTCCGGCCGGTGCGGCCCGCTCTTGCGGTTCCGCTGAGGCGGGGCGCCCTCCTCGGACTCTGCCACGGGTTCGGAGTCCTCCGCCCCTAGGGCGGTGGCCTCGTCCGGCTGATCATCGCTGTCATCGGGATCCGGCTCCTCGTCTTCGTCCGGCTCGAGCAGGTCGGACGCGTGCAGGAAGGCGCTCTTCTCCTGGCCAATATCGACGAACGCGGCCTGGATGCCGGGCAGGACCGCGTCCACACGGCCCAGGTAAATGTCACCGACCATGCGCCGTTGATCGGCGCGGTCAACCAGCAGTTCGACGAGCCGATCGTCCTCGAGGATGGCCACGCGCGTCTCGCGCTGGCCCCCATTGATCAAAATCTCGCGCTTCACGCCACCATTCCCCGGCTAGTTCGACGCCACCGCGGAGCTCGCGGAGGAGTGCTGCACGCCGACCAGCCTTCATGAGGGTATCGGGTCGTCCGGACAGCGCCGTGGTAGCCCGGCCCCGTCGGGGGCGCCGGGTGATCGAAGGGGAACGCCGCGAGGGCGCACGGGGCCGCTGGCCCGCTCGGGCAGGTGCCGGGGCGTTGAAGCCGGTTCCTGTCGGAGACGGTGACGGTCCGCCGATGCGTTCGGGCGGTCGGGAGTCGTATGGACAACCCTTCGGGATTGGCGCGGTCCGGATCCCCAGGATCCAAGACAGCAGGAATACGGCGGTGCGGAGGGACTGAATCATGCCCTCCGCACTGACATCGCGGATCGTGGTGCGCGTCGGCCGCATGCGAGGAACTTAAGGAATGGCAGGGGGTTAGGACAAGGGAGCTCGAAACTTCGAGAGCCGGACTATCAGCCGTCGACCACGCTCCCCAGAATCTGCCGGGCAATCACGATTCGCTGGATCTCGCTGGTACCCTCCCCGATTTCGCAGACCTTGGCGTCCCGCATCATCCGCTCGACCGGGTACTCGGCGGTGTAGCCATATCCGCCAAAAATCTGCACCGCCTTGGTCGTGACCCGCATGGCCAGTTCGGAACAATACAGCTTGGCCATTGCCGCTTCCTTCTTGAACGGACGCCCCGCCTGCTTGAGCCGCGCGGCGGTGTATAGCAGGTGGGTGCCTGCTTCGATTTCGGTCGCCATGTCGGCCAGCATGAAGTGGATGGCCTGAAAACTCCCGATGTGACGGCCGAATTGCTTCCGGGTGCCGGCGTATTCGCGGGCGGCATCGTAGGCCCCCTCGGCGATGCCCAGCGAGAGCGCGGCGATGCCGATGCGGCCGCCGTCCAGGGTCTTGAGAAACTGGACGAAGCCCTCGCCCCGCCTGCCCAGCACGTTTTCCTTGGGAATGACGGCATCCTGAAAATGAAGCGAGCGGGTGTCGCTGGCCCGCCACCCCATTTTTTCCTCCTTCTTGCCGGCGCTCACGCCTGTGATCTTGGGCAGCTCCTCGGCGTGGCCCACGCCGGCGGCCAGACAGGCCGCGATGTCCACCGTGTCCTTGGTCACGATCAGGCTGGTGATGCCTCGGTGGCCTTCCCCCGGATCGGTGCGCGCAGTCACCGAAAAGATTTCTCCCACGCCCGCGTGGGTGATCAGACTCTTGGCGCCGTTCAGAACGAAATGATCGCCCTTGTCCACGGCGCTGGTGACGGTGCCCCCGGCATCGCTGCCGGCCCCCGGCTCGGTGAGCCCGAAGCCGCCCATGACCCGCCCCGAGGCCAGCAGCGGTACATACTGCCTGCGCTGCTCCTCGGTGCCGAATTCCACCAGGGGCGAGGTGCCAAGGTTGGTGTGCGCGCTGATGGTGAGTCCATGCGAGGCGTCGACCTTGGCCATCTCGTGGATGGTGACGTAGTAGGAAATCTGATCCATCCCCGCCCCGCCGAGTTCCTCCGGCCAGGGGACACCCAGCAGACCCAACTCTCCCATTTTCCGGATGTTGTCCCAGGGAAATTCGCAGGTTCGATCGAGCTCGCGCGCCACCGGAGCCACGTTGTCCCGTGCGAACTCCCGCACCATGTCCCGAACCTGGTGGTGCTGCTCGGAGAAATACAGTGAATCGTCCATGCAAGAATATAGCGTCGCACTATATACTTCTTCCATGCCAAGAGCTCTTCGCAGTGTGGCCCGAGCGATCGCGCGCCGGGCGGCGCCCGGGTGTTTCGCGGTGGCCGCCGGGATGTCCACGGTTCTTCAGGCCCAGGCCCCCACCCGTACCTTCGTGCTGAGGTCCGGGGCGGACACCATATCGGTCGAGCGGATCACCCGCTCACCCGGACGGCTCGAGGGGGAACTGCTGTTCCGAGGCGGAAACCAGCGCTGGCACTACATCGCCACCGTGGCTCCGGACGAGCGGGTGCTGAGCATGGAGAACGAGGTGCGCTTCGCGACGGACCTCGCAACTGCGCCAGCCCGCCAGACGGCCCGCCTCGCCTTTGCCGGCGATAGCGTCTTCATCAGCATTACCAGCCCCGCCTCGCAGCAGCAACGGCTGGGCACTCGGTCGGGCGCCATCCCCTACGTCAATCCGTCCTTCGGCCTGGTGGAACAGGCCATTCGGCGGGGGCTGGTGGTGAAAGGGGACAGCCTCGACATCCCGCTGTTCGCCTTGATCGGTGGGTCGACCCTCATGGCAACACTGGTCCGAAGTGGACCCGATTCGGTGATGTTCACGCTGGGAGGGATTCCTACCCGGCTCAGCGTCGCCTCCGATGGCAGGATTCGGGGCGGGGCGGTGCCGGCCCAGGGGCTCCGGCTCGACGTGGTCGAGGGCGCCATGGGCACCTCCTTCCTCACGGCCAAGCCGGACTACTCGGCCCCCGCCGGCGCGCCCTATACGGCCGTCTCGGTCCGGATTCCAACGCCGATGGGACACACCCTCGCGGGAACCCTGACGATGCCCGCGGGTGCGAAGCGTCCGGTCCCGGCCGTCGTCACGATCACCGGCTCCGGACCGGAGGACCGGGATGAGGCGATTCCGCCGGTCAAGGGATACCGACCGTTCCGTGAGATCGCCGACGCCCTTGGGCGGCGGGGAATCGCAGTCCTGCGAATGGACGACCGGGGGTTCGGCGATTCGGAGGGGACGCATGCAACTGCGACGAGCCGGGATTTTGCCGATGACATCCGGGCCGGTCTGGCGTTTCTCCGCACCCGCCCCGGAATCGACGGCAAGCGCCTCGCGCTGGTGGGCCACAGTGAAGGCGGGCTGATTGCCCCGCTCATCGCGGTCACCGACCCCGGCCTCAAGGGCATCGTGCTGATGGCGGGCCCGGCATTCACTGGCCGGAAGATCCTGGAGTATCAGAACCGGTATGTGGTCGACCAGACACCGAATCTGTCGCCGCGGGCCCGGGATTCCCTCGTAACCGTCGCGCTTCGGACCCTCGACTCCACCTCGGCCGCGCAGGCGTGGCTGCGATTCTTTCTGGCCCACGATCCGGCCGTCACGGCGCGGCAGGTTCGCATGCCGGTGCTGATCCAGCAGGGTGAGACCGATCGCCAGATAACGGCCGATCAGGCAACCGCGTTGGAGCGGGCATTTCGAGCCGGGGGAAACCAGGACGTTACTCTGCGGATCTACCCAGGCACTAATCACCTCTTCCTCGACGATCCGGACGGCAACCCAGCGACCTACTCCAGCCTCAAGACCACCACGCTGCGAGCGGAGGTACTGCGGGACATTGTACGCTGGCTCACCCGGCGGCTACGCTGACTGGGGCGGGATGACTGACCCGGTCCCGCCGGCGATCGGCGCCACCTTCCGCCAATGCCTTGAGAATGGTCCGGCCAAACTGCCCGGCGAGGACCCGGCCGACACCTTCAACAGCCGCGAGCTCCGCTGCGTTTGCCGGGGGCTGGTGGGCCAGCCGTCTCAAGGTTTCCGGCTCCAGCGGACAACCCCCCCACGGGGCCCCCAGGTGCCCCAACGCGGCGCGAAGCCGCGTGAGGCGCCGTTCTGCGTCTGGCCGCGACAGGGCCCGGCTGGGCGCACCGGAGCAGACATCGCAGCCTGAGCAGCGGGCTATTCGCTCACCGAAGTAGCCGATGAGCTCGGCACGGCGGCACCGGCGGGCTTGGGCGTAGCGTTCCATGACGGCGATTCGCTCCTCGGCCTGTTGCCGCCGCTGCCGAATGGGCTCCCAGTCGACTCGGCCCGGAGCGGGCCTGAGCTCGCGATGGAGTCGCTCCAGCGAAGTGCGCAGATTAGCCGGGAGGCGGGCCGGGTCGGCGTGCCCGCTCCATACCTGCTCCGCGAGCCGTTCCGGGGGAAACGTGATGTCGAGTTGGCGCCGGGGCAGTACCGAGTCTCCGGGCCGGGAGAGGAGGATGCACCGGGCCAATCCTCCATCCCGCCCCGCCCGCCCGGCCTCCTGGTAGTAGGCCTCCGGCGTGGGAGGAAGGATCCAGTGCACCACCAGCCGTACGTTGGGCTTGTCGATGCCCATGCCGAAGGCGCAGGTGGCTACGACAACCCCCAACTCATTGGTGAGAAACCGGGACAGTACTTCTCGCCGGGCCGCGGCGGAGAGGCCGGCGTGATACGGCGCAGCGCGGAAGCCGGCGTTGCCGAGGACCCGGGCCAGCTCTTCCACCAGATTTCGGGTGGGGGCGTACACGATGGCCAGCTCATCCTGCAGCCGGAGTGAGGCGATGAGCGCGCGGAGCCGTTCCCGCTCGTCACGAACGCAGGCAACTCCAAACCAGAGATTCCGGCGGTCGAAGGAGCCCAGCACCAGTTGGACGCCGCGTCCCCGCCCCAGTCCGAGGGCCCGGGAGATATCGCGGCGCACCGCCGGAGTGGCGCTGCCCGTGAGTGCAATGACCTGGGGCCAGCCGAGCCGGGCGCGCAGTCTTCGCAGGGTGCGGTAGGCAGGCCGGAAATCCGTACCCCATTCGCTGATGCAGTGCGCTTCGTCCACGGCCAGGAGCCCGGGCCGAACCCCCCGCGCGGCGAGATCGTTGGTGAGTCGGCCGAGCCGCTCGGGCGATGTGTAGAGCAGGCGCACCTCTCCCCGCGCCACCTGCTGCATCAGGTCTCGCTGGGCCCGGGACGACAGCGTGCTGTTCATGGCGGCGGCCGGAATTCCGCGCGCGGTGGCGGCGGCGACCTGATCCTGCATGAGAGAAATCAGCGGCGAAATCACGATGGTGGGCTCCCGGCGCAGCATGGCAGGCACCTGGAAGCAGATGGACTTGCCGGCGCCGGTGGGAAGCACCGCGAGCACGTCGCTCCCCTGCTCCAGCGCCCGAACCACCCTGGTCTGGAGAGGACGGAAGTCCTCGTACCCGAAATGATGGAGGAGGCTGGCGCGTGCCGGCGCGAGGGATGTTCCGTCGAGCATGACGCAAAGGTGTGGTGCGCCTGGCCCGGTGAATAACCCGACTCCTGCGGCGGGTGTCCTCCTTCCGCGGCTCAGCGCTTCGGAGACGAGTCGGGAATTCCCATTGGCAACTGCCACTGCCAGGAGATGCCGCCGCTCTCGACGATGATAATCGTGAGCGGGACGAAGCCCGCCGGGAGCACCCAGGGGAGCTCCCCGAGGCGGCCCCGCTGATCCATGATTCCGCGCGGCGACAATTTGAACTCATCCCCACCCTCGGTGACCATGGCCGTGGGGCGGTCGGCCTCCATCCGTACCGTCACCCGACCCGACCAGCGCTCGCGGCTTCCCGGTTCGGCAAACGCCGGCGCCAGCACGATCGTGGCGTCCTGGTCGGCGGCCCCGGCCGGCAGAGCGGCGGTGAGTCGCGCATGTGCGTAGTTGGCCGGGCTCTTTCCCACAATTCTTCCCTGGGCGTCGCGCACCGTGAAGCCAAAGTCGGTGAAGCGAGACCACTGCCCTGGGTCCAGCTCCAGATCGAGCACCAGTCGTCGCGCCCAGGCGGGAAGCGTGAAGGGAAGCAATACGTCATCGCTTCCGCTGGCCGCGACCTCGAAGCGGCCCTCCGCGCCGATCACCCCGAGGTCGATCCGGCCCGCGATCCCGGAATCGGCGATCGACGTCATGGTGACGGTCATCGAATCGCCCGTGCCCGGCGTGAGCCGTATCCCGACCGGAGACGGATCCACCTGGATCGTGGCCACCACCGATCGCCCGGCCGAGGCCACCGCGACGGTTTCATAGAAGCCCCGCACCGCATCGCGACCATCGACATCATAGACAGCGGCGGCAGTGTCGGCGCTTCCCGGAATGCCATTCTCTCCCAGAATCGGTGCCCCATCGGGCTGGTGCAGCGCCGAAGTGAGGTGCTCCTTCGCCGAACCGGTCGCGGTCCGGACCCGGAAGGCCCGGCCCGAGTCGGCAGGAAAGAACACCCGGCGGAGCTGTCCCGCGTCGATCTTCCCGGCGGAATGCACCGTCGTAACACGCGTCTCGGCGGGGATCACCACGGTGCTGAGGAGGCGAAACAGCGGGCCCCGAACTCCCGCCGAGGTGGCTCGTACCGCGGCCGAGTGCGCACCGGGCAAGCCCGGAGGATGCTGAATCGCGGTGATGGTGTCCGCGGGACCGCTCAGCCGCACGGTCGAAGGCACGGTCAGCCACGCTGCGCTGCTCTGAAGCGCAAGAACCATCGGGCCGCTGCCGCGAACGCGGGTCACCCGGAACCGCACGATAGTATCGCCGGCGCCCGGATTGAGCAGGAAGGCGGCGGTGGCCCCGTGCCGGCCGAGCCATTCAACGTCGAACTCGGCAGGCGGGGCCGGAGAGCGGAGAATGTCCCAGGCCGTCTCGAGGTGGGGTACTCCGGCGCCGGCGTCGACCGGAGACTCGCCGGGTACCGGCGCCGCGCTCCCGGTCAGGGCACGCCGCAGGTCGAACGCATCCACCCTGCGGCGTTGCTCCAGCGCACCGGACAACAGCAGGGCCGCGAGCCCGGCGACGTGCGGGGATGCCATGCTTGTGCCCCCCTTGAATTCGTCGCCCATGTTCCAGCGGGGCACGGTCGAATACGCGATGCCCGGCGCCACGAGATCCGGCTTGCCAA
Organism: Gemmatimonadales bacterium; assembly: GCA_031404115.1. Lineage (GTDB taxonomy): Bacteria > Gemmatimonadota > Gemmatimonadetes > Gemmatimonadales > GWC2-71-9 > JABFSM01. The sequence goes on from JANNGX010000255.1 coordinate 10,233, forward strand.
GCTCGCCGCCCCGCGAGCTGAAGTAGAGCAGCGCGTCGGGAGCCGGACCTCCCCCGGTCGCCGCTGCCGCGGAGAGGACCCAGGGCTCGGTCGCCCCGACCGTAATCGCCCGGAGCGCAGAACCGGGAAAGCCCATGGTGGAGAGTCCGGGACCGTCATTGCCCGCCGACGTCACGAAGACCACCTCCGGATGGGCGGAGAGCACCGAATCGATCAGTGCGTCCAGCCGCGCCGATCCTTCCCGCTCGTTGCCGACGCCAAAGCTCATGTTGAGCACCAGCGGCATGGCGCGGCTCGCGGCAAACCGGATGGCGTAGTCGAGCGCGGCCACGACGCTACCAGTGGTGGTGATCCCCCCGAAATCGTTCCGCGCGATCTTCAGGCCGAGGACCTGCGCGCCCGGGGCCACCCCGTTGAAACCGCTGACCCCGCCGATGCCGTGACCGGCCGCGATGCCGGTTACGTGGGTGCCGTGCGCGCTGGTGTCGAAGAAAAGGTCGAGGACGGGACCGGCGGCGGTCTCCGAGAAGTTGGCGGCAATGGTGAGCGGCGACAGTTCCCCGCCGCGGCGCCATCCGAAAGTTTCGCGGCCCACCAGGTAGTCATGGACCGGGCGCTCGCCGACCAGCGACCCGTTGCCGTCCGTATCGGCGAACAGCACCCAGCCATCGCTCGCTCGAGCCACCACGACGGCCAGTGAGTCGCCGTCGCTGCCGTTGTCGTTCACATCCGACGCCGGCGGCTCGCCCAACGCGCGCTCGCTGAGCACGCCGGCGTACCAGGGGCCCGAGGAGGCCAGCGCCCGCACCCGCCCGAATCCGCGCAGCGCGCGCCCGGCGACGATGATCGAGTCATCAATGGGCGTCACGGGCTGGAGTGGCAGCCGGCCCTCGCCCGAAAAGTCCCGAAGGTCAATGAGCTTCGCGCGTCCCGTCGGGGTGGAATCCAGCCCCGCCGACCCGGGATCGATCCCGCTGTCCAGAATAGCGATCAGGACCCCGCGCCCGTCCCACGCCGGATGAGCGGCCAGAAACCCGGGAACCCCGGTGGCCGCGAGCGGCATCCAGCTCCGCGTCCGGGCCAGGGCGGGCGGCGCTGCGGGCTGGCGGACCGGGGGGGGAGGATTGCGCGGTGAACGGCTGGTATCCCCGGGCCCGGTCTCGACGGCCGGGCGCTGCGGCAGGGGAGTCGGACCCCGTGGGGCGGTCGACGCGCCGCCGGCGCACGCGGCCGCCGCCCCCAGGCTCACCAGAAGCAGGCGGAGACCGCTCCGGTCAGCGCGGCCGAACAGCATCAAGCGGCGGGAGGACGAACGGACCCAGGTGCGGTCCGGCATAGCGCGAGGTTGCCCGGAGCAGGAAGGCCAGCACGTCCCGGGTTTCGTCGGGGATCACGATGGCGTCCACGTGCCCCCGCGCCGCGGCATGGCGCGCGTCGAGGTCCCGCTCGTAGTCGGCCCGCATTCGCTCGATGCCCGCCGCGGTTTCCGCGGAGAGCTCCCGCTTTTCCCGTTTGGCCTTCTCGATTTCGGTTCCGTGCACCGCCATGATGGCCGACTCGCCTTCCATTACCCCCATCCGGCCACTGGCCAGCTCAGAATGAAATCGGGATCGAAGCCCTGGCCCGCCATCGCGTAGTACCCCGCGCCCGACGCGTGATTCACGGTGAGCACCAGCTTGGGCACGACTGCCGCCGCCATCGCTTCGACGAAGCGCGCTCCCGCGCGGATAATGCCGGAGTGCTCCGCCTCCGAGCCCACCATGAATCCGCTCACGTCCTGTACGAACAGCAGCGGAATCCGCTCGCGGCTGGCGTTCTCGATGAAATAGGCGGCCTTCTCGGCGCTCTCGGTGTACACGATGCCGCCAAAATGGGGCCGCTCACCCGCCCTGGCCTTGATCACCCCGCGCTGATTCGCGATCACCGCCACCGGCCGGCCCTCGATCCTGCCGTGGCCACAGAGGATCTCTCCGGCGGTATCCGGCTGAAACTCGTCGAGCCTGCCCGCATCAAGCAGGCAGGCGAGCACCTGATGCATGTCGTAGGACATCCGGTGGTCGTACGGCAGGATTTCGTAGAGCTCGGTGCCGGGGCGCGCGGGCGGAAGCGGGGGCGTCACCTGGTGTGCGACGCCCTCCTGCAGGGGGAGCCGGCCCACATACTCGCGAATCGCAACGACGCACGCGGCGTCGTTGGGGGCGCGGTAGTGGGCCACCGCGCTGATCTCGGTGTGGGTGCGGGCACCGCCCAGGGTCTCGCCGTCGACCGTCTGTCCGGTGGCGCCCTTCACCAGGTTGGGGCCACCCAATCCCATGAAGCTGGTGCCCTCGACCATGAAGATCACGTCGGAGAGCGCCGGCAGATATGCGCCTCCCGCGACGCAGCTGCCCATCACGGCGGCGATCTGCGGCACGTGGAGATAGCGTCGCATGATGACGTTGTAGTAAAACAGGCGGGCGGCGCCATACTGGCCCGGAAAGACCCCGCCCTGGTAGGGAAGATTGACGCCGGCACTGTCCACCAGGTAGATGATCGGGATGCGCTGCCGCATCGCGATTTCCTGGGCGCGCAGCATTTTCGGGATGGTCTCGGGCCACCAGGCGCCGGCCTTCACCGTCGCGTCGTTGGCCACGACGACCACCTCCCGCCCCGCCGCCACGCCCACACCGGTGATGACGCCGGCGCCGGGCGCCTGCCCATCGTAGCGGTCGTGCGCCACGAGCAAGCCGACCTCGAGCCAGGGCGCGCCAGGGTCGAGCAGCGCCGCGACCCGCTCCCGCGGGGAGAGTTTGCCCTGCTCGTGCATCTTGGCCACGCGCGCCGCGCCGCCCCCTTCCCGGAGCTTGGCCGCGAGGGCGCGATATTCCGCCGTGAGCTCCCGAAGTCGCGAGGCCCGGGCGCCGCCGCCCTCAGCGCTCAAGGTGCTCAGCCGCCCAGGCAGTGATGTAGTCGATGAGGTCGGTGGTGGGGGTACCGGGACCGAACAGCTTCCCGACTCCGCGCTGGGCCAGCGCTTCGATGTCTTCCCGGGGAATGATCCCGCCACCGGTGAGGAGGACATCGCCGCGGCCCTGCTCGTCGAGCAGCGCGCGGACCCGGGGGAACAGCGTCATGTGGGCGCCGGAGAGAATCGACAACCCGACCACGTCGACGTCTTCCTGCACCGCCGCAGTGGCGATCATTTCCGGCGTCTGGTGCAGTCCGGTATAGATGACCTCCATCCCGGCGTCACGCAGCGCCGCGGCCACCACCTTGGCGCCGCGATCGTGTCCATCGAGCCCCGGTTTGGCAACCAGAACGCGAATGGGGCGGGTTCGGCGTGTGGACACGGCATCCTCTTTCCTCATCTGAATCGCAACAGCGCGGCGAGCCCGTTGATCGTATCCGCCGCATCGGGCTCGAAGACTACATCGAGATCCACCCGCTGCCGCAGCGCCTCCTCGATGGCGTCGTCGATGATGTCGGGTGCCGGCACGGCATTTCCGAGTCCGCGGCAATCCTTGGCGTTGAGGGACAGCCGGCCGGTCGCGGAGCAGTGGAAGCCCGGCACGCTTGCGTCGGCTCGGACCAGCAGGGTTCGTACCTGCCCCTTCGCGAGTGCGTCCAGGGTGTCCGAGATCCCGTTGACCGACCAGCCCGATCCCTGCCCCAGCAGCATCTCCGCCACCAGGTGGCGCTCCAGCTTCCGCTCGAACGCCTCCCGCACGTCGAGGACGGCCGAGGCCACCGCGCCGAGCGAAGCCCCTTTCCTGCCGAGCCTGGCGGTGCCCATCACCTTCCCCGCAACATAGGGATGCAGGAACATCCGGAGCGCGTCCGCCTCGTTTCCGGCGGAGGCAAGGACAATTCCCCGCACCGGCTCCTTACGATCGATCTGGAAGAGCCGCGCAGCCACCAGGTCCAGTACCTGCTCCCGCTCGTGCCGGAGCCGGTTATGGAATCCATGCTCGCCTGAGCCCGGGGCACCCCGGTCGGGGTGGTAGCGTCCCGATTTCCTGGCTTCGGCCTCCACGTCCGCGATCTTCCGTGTCTCGAAAGCGGTGACTTCGTAGATCGAAGCTCCGGTCTTGTCCAGCACGGCGGCCAGGAGGCGCCCCACCTCGTCCTCCAGCGCCGCGAGTTCCCGGACCAGTGCGGTCCGGTCTACCAGGAGCCGGGAGCGATGCACCCCGGGCAACGGAATCATCTCGAACAGGCCCAGCGGCTTGCACACGAACACCGCCAGCCCGCGCGAGGCGGGGAGCCCGTCCGGATTCTGGAGGGTGGCCTGTAGCCGGTTCAGGTCGGCCACCACCTGCTCGGTCTCGGCGCGGCTCAGGCCCTCGGCGGGGAGGGCCTCCACGACCTCCCGGATCCGGTTTTTCAGCTTGATCAGATACTTTCCGCGGCTCCGGTCCCGGGGCTCAAGTTTGAGGTAACAGGACGTGATCCAGTGCTTGCCGGCCGGGAGGCGCAACAGTCGCTGCAACTGGCGGCGGATATCGGTCAGAGCCTGGGAAGCCATGGTCGCGCTCCTAGAAGAACACCGGTTCTCGATAGGCCCCGTAGACCCGCTCGAGCACTTCGCGGATCTCATAGAGTGTGCAATATGCGCGGGCGCAGTCGAGCATGGCCGGGATCACATTCTGGTCGGACACTGCGGCATTCCGCAGCACCTCGAGGGTGCGCTCGACGCGTGCGGCATCGCGAGTCGCGCGAAGGTCCGCCATACGGACGCGCTGGCTCCGGTCGGCCTCTTCGCCGATACGAAGGATGTCGGGCGGCCCCGCTTCGGCCTCGACAAACTCGTTCACGCCTACGACGATGCGCCGGCCCTGTTCGAGCTCACCCTGGAACCGTGCCGCACTGCGGGCGATCTGACGCTGGAACCAGCCCGATTCGATCGCGGGAACGACGCCACCCTGCTCCTGAATCTCCGCGAAGAGCGCTTCCGCTTCCCGCTCCATCTGATTGGTCAGCGCTTCGAGGTAGTACGAGCCGCCCAGGGGATCCGCGACGTTGGGAATACCGGTTTCGGCCGCCAGGATCTGCTGAGTCCGGAGCGCGATCCGAACCGACTCTTCCGTCGGGAGGGCGAGCGTCTCATCGAGCGCATTGGTGTGGAGCGACTGCGCGCCACCCAACACCGCCGCGAGGGCCTGGTAGGCCACCCGCACGATGTTGTTCACCGGCTGCTGTGCCGTCAAGGTGACGCCGGCGGTCTGGCAGTGAAACCGCATTTTCCAGCTCGCCTCGTCGGTGGCGCCGTAACGCTCCTTCAGGTGACGGGCCCAGATCCGGCGCGCCGCGCGCATCTTGGCGATCTCCTCGAAGAAATCGTTGTGCACATCCCAGAAGAACGACAGCCGCGGCGCGAAGGAGTCGACCGCGAGCCCCCGGGCACGTCCGTGCTCGACGTAGGAAAACCCGTTGGCCAGGGTAAAGGCGAGCTCCTGCACCGCGGTGGCTCCGGCCTCGCGGATGTGGTAACCGGAAATCGAAATGGTGTTCCAGCGCGGCGTGTGCTCGGCCGCCCACTCGAACATGTCCACAATGATCTTGAGCGCAGGCTCGGGCGGATAGACCCAGGCGTGCTGCGCCATGTACTCCTTCAAGATGTCGTTCTGCACCGTCCCCTGAAGCTTCCGGATGTTCACGCCCTGTTTTTCCGCCGCTGCCACGTAGAAGCAGAATAGAATCGCAGCGGGCCCGTTGATCGTCATGGAGGTGGACACCACATCCAGCGGAATTCCGGAGAACAGGTCTTCCATGTCTTTGAGGCTCGAAATCGCCACGCCGCACTTGCCGACTTCTCCCTCGGAGCGGGGATGGTCGGAGTCGTATCCCATCAGAGTCGGGAAGTCGAAGGCCACGGAGAGCCCCGTCTGTCCCCGATCGAGCAGGAATTTGTAGCGCCGATTGGTGTCTTCGGCCGTCCCGAAGCCCGAAAACTGCCGCATGGTCCAGAGCCGGCCCCGGTACATGGTCGGGTGAATGCCGCGGGTGAAGGGCCACACCCCTGGAAGCTCGCCGGACGAGCCGGACCCGTTCTCGAGATCCAGCGGTGTGTACACCGGCGCCACGTCGCGCCCCGAGACCGAGGTAAACTCCACCCCGTCCCTCCGGGGGAGCTTCCCGTAGGCCGCGCGCCACGCCTCGACCTCTTTCCGCAGGACCTCAAGCTCTGCGTCGCGTGCGCTCATACCCTCGCTCCCTCCTTGAAGCCCGACACGATCTCGCTGGCCAGCTCATAGGGACTCTGCCTCCCCTCGGCGATGTCATCGAGGCGATCCCGGATCATCGCTTCGGCACGGGTCTCCTGCCAGACCCACAGCCGCATGGCGCGATCCACCACCTCGCGGGTTCGCGCCGCGAGGCGCTGCCGCCGGCGCTGGATCAGCACACCCGAGGTGGTCATCCAGTCATGATGGCGCTCGAGCGCCTCGACCAGTGCCTCGACGCCTTCGCCCTTGGGTGCAACCGTCAGCAGCGCCGGCGGGTCCCAGCCGGTGGAGTCAGGCTCCGATTGGGGCGGCGGCTTGAGCGCCACGCCGTGATGGGCCTTCATGCCGCGGAAGGCATTGCCCTGTCGGAAGCCCAGCGTCACCTCGATTTCCCGAGCCAGCTTGTCCGCACCGGGGCGGTCGGCCTTGTTCACGACATAGACATCCGCGACTTCCATCACGCCGGACTTGAGGGTCTGGATTCCGTCTCCCGACTCTGGGACCAGCACTAGAACCGTGGTGTCCGCCATGCCGCTGACCGCGAGCTCCGATTGTCCCACCCCGACCGTTTCGACCAGAATCCGATCGAATCCGCCTGCGTCGAGGACATCACTTACCTCCCGGGTGCTGGTCGCCAAGCCGCCGAGCGACCCCCGGGTTGCCATCGAGCGAATGTAGACGCCGCGATCGAGAGCCACCTCATCCATGCGGATCCGGTCGCCGAGCAGCGCGCCTCCGGAGAACGGACTGGTGGGGTCGACGGCGACGACGGCGACCGTGAACCCGCGCGTTCTCCACGCTCGCACCAGTTGTTGTGTGAGGGTCGACTTCCCGGCCCCCGGTGGTCCGGTGATACCCACCCGCCGGGCTCGGCCGAGCCTGGGATGAACCGCTGCAAGCAACTGCTCGAAGCCGGGGCGCGCATTTTCCACCATCGAAATGGCACGGGCCAAGGCGGCGGTCCGGCCGACGGCCAGCTCCGCCAGGAGGTTCTCCAGATCCATGCGTGCAAACTCGCACGGTCCGGGACGATAGGCAATTCTACATTGTGGTCGTAACCCTTTGTTCGCGGGCCGGTTAGCCAGGCGCTCTCCGAACCGGCGCAAGCTCTGGGACGCCTGTCGTCGGATTTCGATCGGAAACGGGCGCTGACGACCCACGGGACGCAGTGAGCGGCTACCGGAGCAGCAAGGAGCCGAGCCCAAGAAGGAAGGCGAAACCACAGGTATCGGTGAAGGTCGTAACGAACACCGATGACGCGATGGCCGGGTCGATCTTGAACCGCTCCAGCACAAGCGGGATGAAGGCGCCGGCAAACCCGGCCACGAAGAGGTTGCCGATCATCGCAAGGCAGATGACCACAGCGAGGATCGGGGGCTGGCGGAAGACGATGGCAACCAGCCCAGCCACGATCCCATTGGCCACGCCGCAGGTCAGCCCGACCATCACTTCCTTGCCGACGACCCTCATGAACGCCTGTTGCGGGATCAAACCGAGTGCGAGCCGTCGGACCGTCACGGCCAGCGTCTGGGTCCCGGTGTTCCCGCCCATCCCGGAGATGATCGTCATCCAGGCCGCCAGGGCGGGGAGCGCCCGGACGGTACTGCTGAAGGAGACGACCACCGACGCGGCTACGAACGCGGTGAGCAGGTTGACCATCAGCCACGGGAGGCGGGTCTTGACCGCTTCGAACCAGCGGGCGCCTAGGTCTTCTGCCGCCGACACGCCGCCGAAACGCAGGAGGTCCTCGGTGGCCTCCCGTTCCACGACGTCCGACACGTCGTCGAAGGTGATGCGGCCCAGGAGTCGGCCGTCCCGGTCTACTACGGGAATGCTGGGCACGTTGTAGCGCGCCATGAGGCGGGCCACCTCCTCCTGGTCCATCTCGGGGCCGACCGTCACGTCGGGCTCCTCCATCAGCTCCCGCACCAGCCGCTCGGGCGCCCCCACCACCAGCCGCTTGAAGCCGAGAATCCCGGCCAGGCGGTACTCCGGCGTTACCACATACGTTTCGGTGAAGTCCTCAATGTCCTCGGCCTGCCGGCGGATGCTCTCGATAGCATCGTGCACCGTGGCATCCTCCGCCACGGTGACCACGGCGCCGGTCATGAGCCCGCCGGCGCTCTCGTCGTCATACCCCAGGAGGCGCTCGACGTCTTCCCGCTCAGGGGCATCCACCGCCGAGAGAATGCGGCGCTGCTGTTCCGGTTCCAGCTCCCCCAGGAGGTCCGCCGCGTCGTCGTCGGGCATCTCGCCCACGATCTCGGCCGCCTGCTCCGAGGTGAGCGCGGCCAGCGTCTCCTCGGCGTGTTCGGTCTCCGGCATCTCGGTGAGCGCTTCGCCGGTGAGTTCGGGCGGAAGCAGCTTGGCGATCTCGACCCGCTCGTCCTCATCCGCGAGCGCCAGGACGTCCGCCAGGTCCGCCGCCTCAAGCAGACGGGCACGGCCGAAGAACTCGCTGACGTTGCCGTCCCGGAGGAGGGCGATCATGCTCTCAGGCGTCATCCGGCGCCGGCGCATCAGGGCGACACCTTGCCCAGCGCGGTCGTCCCCGGTGAGCCACGCCGCACCAGCAGCCGTTCGACCCGGGTCGGTGAGGCGTGCAATACGTCGATTTCCAGGCCCCGAATCAGGAACCGCTCACCGCTGGCCGGGAATCGCCCGGCCAACTCCACCACGCGGCCACCGATAGTGGAGGCTTCTCCCGGCGGCAATTCCACTCCGAAACGGTCCTCGATCTGGGTCACCTGGGCCGAGCCATCCACTTCGAGGAGACCGGGGTCCCCGATTTCCGAGGGTGAAGGCTCATCCTCGTCGACGATCTCCCCGACCATCGCCTCCAGCAGATCCTCCAGTGTCACGATGCCGAGCGTGCCGCCGAACTCGTCCAGCACGACGGCCAGATGACGCCGCTCCCGCTGCATGTCGACCAGGACGTCTCCGCAGAGCCGGCTGGCGGGGGCGACGGCCAGCGGGCGCACCGGGACGGGGTCGCCGGGATTCAGCCGGAAGAGATCGAAGGCGTGCACCATGCCTACCATCTCGTCCAGCGTACCCCGGTAGATGGGGAGCCGGCTGTAGCCGCTCTGCACGAACGCCGTGCGGACCTCCTCCACCGACGACTCTTCCGGAATGGCGACCAGATCGGTCCGCGGCGTCATCACTTCGCGGACCGCCCGCTGCGAAAAGCTGATGACCCCTCCCACCCGCAGCAGCGCGTCGTCCAGGCCGCTTCCACCCTCGGCCCGCTCGCGCCACAGCTCGGTGATGTGCGCTTCGGGGTGTAGCGGAGGCGCCGGGAGGATCGGGGCCAGGATCGCCGACCAGGGCCGCAGCACCGGTCTCACCTGGGTGGCCACCTGGGCCGCGCGGCGGCGGGTCAGGAAACGCGGCAGGACATAGCCGCTCAGCAGGATCGCCGGAATTGCCAGCAGGATGAGCAGGAGCCCGAGCCGCGGCAGCGTGGCTCCGGCGAACATGCTCGGGAACACGGCCCCGAGCAACGTGATTCCGAGCGTGGTGGTGACCGACGCCGCCGCCAAGTCGCGCTCGAGCGGGGGGAGCCACCCCAGTGAATCGTTGCCTCCACGGAGGCGTCGCGCCACCGCTTCGGCGAGCGTGGCGCGGCTCGAGGTGATGAGCGCCGCCGCCGCGGTCGCTCCGAACAGCGTGAGCAGCAGACCCAGGATCACCAGCGGCCAGATCATGGAGCGGGCCTCCCCGCGCCCGCCGAGGCGGGAGCGCCCGCAGCGGAAACCACGGTCACCCGGCGGACCCGCCGCCGGGCCACCTGATCTACCGTGATGCGAAAACCCTCGAGCGAGAGGGTCTCTCCGGCCTTCGGCACCCGGCCGAACGCGGCCAGCACCAACCCGCCCACCGTGCTCACGTCATCCCGCGCAAAACTGTGGTCGAGCTCCGTTTCCAGGTCGGCGAGCGGCACGCCGCCCAGCACGGCCCAGCCTCCCTCCGGCAACCGTTGTACCGGCGCCACCTCGTCGATGTCGTACTCGTCGCGGATCTCTCCGACAATTTGCTCGAGCACGTCCTCCAGGGTCACGATGCCCGAGGTCCCCCCGAACTCATCGACCACGACGGCCAGGTGACTCGCGCCGCGCTGGAAATCTCGCAGCTGACGGCTCAGGCTCTTGGCCTCGGGAACGAATTCGACCGGCCGGATGAGGGGATGCCAGTCCGAGGGCCCCGCCTCCGGACCCAGCCCCGGCAGCAGATCCTTGGCGTAGATCACGCCGGTCACCGAGTCGGGATCTCCATCCACGACGAGCAGCCGGGAATGCTCGGCGGTCCGGAACATCTCGATGACCTGCTCGCGACTCGCCGAGAAGTCCACCGCCATGATGTCCAGCCGGGGAGTGAGCACATCGGACACCGCCATGTCGGCCAAACCCAGGATTCCGGTGAGCATGTTCCGCTCGGCCGACTCGTGCGCCCGATTCCCGGTGCGGCGGCGGCGGAATCCGCGGTCCACCCACGCCACCGCGGCGAGGAGCGGCCGAAACAACGAGAGGGTGTGCTGCACAAATCGCCCGTCGAAGCGCACCAGTCCCGGCTCGTTGGCGGCCCAGAGCCGGGGAGCGAGATCGCCCAGGATCCAGACCAGCAGCACGGCGAGGGAGAGTCGCATGAGCGACTGAGGGAAGTCCCAGGCCCACCAGGATAAAGCCGTGGCGGCCAGGGCGGAGGCGATCGCGAGCAGCGCGAGGTGCAGGACATGGAGACTTCGGGCCGACGAGAGCGGCGCCGCGGCCGACGCCTCTCCGGGCGTCAGCAGGCGCGGCACCCCGCCATCGTCCTGCTCCGCGAGCGCCACCAGCGCCGACCACAGCGTAAACAGGCCGGCGAGGAGGGGCGCAACCCAGAGCTGCAGCGCGGCGAGTACGGCGCGAATCATCGCAGTCCCCGGAGATAGCGTTCCTGCCGGCGCCACATCGGCGAGGCGGTGCGGCCGGCGGCGTCGGGATGATCGTAGCCCAGCACGTGCAGCACCCCGTGAATGACGAGCCGGGTGAGCTCCTCCCGGAGAGGTACGCCCAGGGCCCGCGCGTTTCGCGCCGCCACCCAGGGACAGATGTAGACGTCGCCCGCGAGCGCTCCGCCAGGGCCCGCGAGCGGAAAGGACAGCACATCGGTCGGCGTGCGCCGGCCCTTCCACTGCCGGTTGAGATCGCGCATCCGGTCGCGGCCGATGAAGGAGATCGAGAGGGTCGCCGCTCGGCGCTCGGCGGTGAGTATCGTCATGGCGGCCTCCACCAGGAAGGGCCGACCGAGCGGATAGGAGCGACCCGATACCGCAACGGCGCTCTCGCGCCCCTGCGCCCGCCCGGCGTTGCGCCCTCGATCAGCCGTTCTGGTCCTCGGCATACGCCTTGATGATCTCCCGCACCAGCCGGTGCCGGACCACGTCGACGTCGCTGAGGTAGCAGAAGGCGATCCCATCGATTCCGGGGAGAATCCGCTCGACCTGGATCAGCCCGGAATCCTCCCGGCGGGGCAGATCCACCTGGGTCTTGTCTCCCGTCACCACGACCTTGCTGTTCACGCCGAGCCGGGTGAGAAACATCTTCATTTGGGCGCCGGTGGCGTTCTGGGCCTCATCGAGGATGATGAATGCATCGTTCAGGGTGCGCCCCCGCATATACGCCAGGGGCGCGATCTCGATGGTTCGCTGTTCCAGCGCCTTCTGCACCCGCTCCGCGGGCATCATGTCCTCGAGGGCGTCGTAGAGCGGGCGGAGGTACGGATCCACCTTGGCTTGAAGGTCTCCGGGAAGGAAACCCAGCGATTCGCCGGCCTCGACCGCGGGCCGGGCGAGGATGATCCGCTTGACCCGCTTCCGGGCCATGGCCTCCACCGCCTTCGCGACGGCGAGATAGGTCTTGCCGGTGCCCGCGGGGCCGATGCCGATCACGATATCAGTGGTGGAAATGGCCTGAACGTAGTCCCGCTGACCCTGCGTCTTGGGCGCGATGGCCCGGCGCAGGCCGGGCAGCACGACCTTGCCTTCGCCGCCGGCCAGCAGCCCTTCCGTCGGGACCCCGTCCTGGGCGAAGCGGAAGACATCTTCGACCGAGACTGCCTCGCCGGTCCGTGCGATATCGAGGAGGCCCTGCGCCACCCCCAGAGCGCGGTCGACCTGTTCCGGCGTGCCCGACACCGAGAGCACGTCGCCGCGCAGCGAAATCCGGGCGCCGGTGGCGCGCTCCAGCTCCACCAGGTTCGCATCGTTGACCCCCGCAAGCAGCAGCGGGTCGGCGCCTTCGATGCTCAGGCGCTGGATCAGCTCGTTTCCCACGGTCGGCTTCATCGGGTTACCGTCAGGCCGAGCGCGGCGAGATCGGCGTCGCTCACCGAAGCAGGCGCCCCCTCGAACAGCGCCCGCGCGGCGGTGGTCTTCGGGAATGCGATCACGTCGCGCAACGATCCGGCGCCGGCCAGCAGCATGGCGACCCGGTCGAAGCCCACCGCGAAACCGCCGTGCGGCGGCGCACCGGCGGCCAGCGCGTCCAGCAGGAATCCGAATCGGCGACGGATTTCGTCGGGGGCCACACCGAGCAGGCCGAACACCTGGCGCTGGACGGCCGGGTCGGTAATCCGGATCGAGCCGCTGCCCAGCTCCACACCGTTATACACGGCATCGTAGTGCAGGGCCCGGCAGCGGCCCGGGTCGCTCTCGAGGAAGGCGACGTCGTCCGGGTGAGGCGACGTGAACGGATGGTGCACGAAGCGGTGCCCGCCGGTCTCGGGATCCGGCTCGAAAAGCGGAAAATCCACGACCCACAGAAAGGCGTGCCGCTGCGCCGGCGCCGGGGCAAGTCGCTTGATCAGCGCGGTGCGGACGGCGTGAAGGGCCGCGGAAGTGACCGGGTCGGGACCAGCCGCCGCGAGGAGCACATCTCCCGGGACGGCAGGCAGAGTGTCCAGCGATCCGGACCCGAGGGCCTTGACGCCCTGCCCTTCCCAGGCGTCGCCGTAGCGGGCCCAGATGAGGCCGCCCGCGCCGGCCTCCTTGGCCGCGGCGGCGAAGCCGTCGAGGTCCTTCCGGGACAGAGCGCCCGCGCCCGAGACAAGAATCCCGCGGACCCGTTGTCCCCTGGCGATCGCGTCCTGCACGAAAGGAGCCGCCCCGGCCGCCACGAGCGCCGTCAGGTCCCGGATCTCGTAGCCGTAGCGCATGTCGGGCTTGTCGATGCCGAAGCGCTCCATGGCCTCGCGCCACGTCAGCCGAGGGAAGGGCCGCGGGATCGCGTGCCCCGCTTCGTCCCACGCCGCCACCAAAACCTGTTCGACCACTGGCAGCACATCTTCCTGGGTAATGAAGGAGGCCTCGAGATCGATCTGGGTGAACTCGGGCTGGCGGTCGGCCCGCAGGTCCTCGTCGCGGAAGCATCGCGCGATCTGGAAGTAGCGGTCGTAACCCGCCACCATCAGCAGCTGCTTGTAGATCTGGGGCGATTGCGGCAGCGCGTAGAACTCGCCCCGGTGGACCCGCGAGGGCACCAGGTAATCCCGCGCGCCCTCAGGAGTCGGCTTGGTGAGGATCGGGGTCTCGATCTCGAGGAAGCCGAGGTCGCTCAGGGTACGCCGAGCCCGCTGCAGCAGGCGGTGCCGAAGCACGAGATTGGCCATCAGCTCGGGCCGACGAAGATCCAGAATCCGGTGCCGGAGTCGAAGCTCCTCGGCCGGGAGGTCCTCGTTCTCTTTTCGACCGACGGGAATCGCGGGGGTAGTGGCGGGACCGACGACCTCCAGCGAGGTGACCCGTACCTCGATCTCGCGCGAGGCGAGCGCTTCATCCCGGGCCGCGTTGGGCCGCAACGCGACGCTGCCGGCAGCCAGCACCACCGTTTCCACGCCGCATCCGGCGGCGCGTTCCAGGACCTCGCTGGGGGTATGGGCGGGATCGAAAGAGAGTTGCACCAGCCCGTAGCGATCTCGGAGGTCGATGAAGACGAGCCCGCCCAGGTCCCGGCGGCGATGTACCCAGCCGGCCACACGAACGTCGAGGCCCAGCTCGGCGCGAGTCAGGAGACCGCCGGAGTGCGTGCGGAGCGTAGTGGCGAGCATTGCCAAACGTAACGGGCGCAGAGAGGGGGATCAAGCAACTTCCGCGTTGCGAGCGCGTATCTTGCACCGGGGGTTTTCTCGCATACTCGGGGAGGCGTTGTGGCGCGACAGCGCGGGTGGTTGGGGGCTCTGCTCGGCCTGCTCCTGGCCTGCGGGGACCGGACGTCCGCGCCGCCTCCGGTAGTGCATCGGGACCCGGGCACCCCGGCCGACTCCTCTCTCCGGCGTGACTCGGCACCAGCCGCCCCGGCCGCCGCTCCCCTCACCTTCCGGGCCTACCGGCTCGGCGGCGCCCGGGATCTCCGGATTCTGGCAGACTCGCTCGGGCCCGCCGCGGTTACGACCATCCTCAAGCTCAACCGGATCGATCGGGCCCACGCGCGCGCCGGCGACACCCTGCTGCTGCCCGATGGAGTGGGGCCCGAAATGAGCTACGCGCCATTTCCCGACGCCGTGGGCAGCCTGGATTCAGTGCCCCGCCTGATTGCCGTGTCACAGCGGGTGCAGGCGTTCGGCGCCTACGAGCACGGCCGACTGGTCTATTGGGGGCCCACCAGCACCGGCAAGGCTAGGACCCCCACCCCCAGCGCACTGTATTTCACCAACTGGAAGCGCAAGCAGACCATCAGCACCGACAACGACGAGTGGCTGCTCAAGTGGTACTTCAATTTCGAGAACACGCGGGGCATCTCGTTCCACGAGTACGAGCTCCCGGGGTATCCGGCCAGCCATGCTTGCGTCCGCCTCCTGGCCGCCGACGC